>JBARWE010000168.1:0-8607 GCA_049646625.1 Xanthobacteraceae bacterium | reverse complement strand
CAACATGATCAACTTCGCCCACGGCGCGCTCTACATGATGGGCGCGTTCTGCGCCTACTTCCTGCTCAATCTGTTCGGCATCGGCTACTGGCCGGCGCTGATCATCGCGCCGATCGTGGTCGGGCTGTTCGGCATCCTGCTCGAACGCTCGATGCTGCAGTGGATCGCCGCGCTCGACCCGCTCTACGGGCTGCTCCTGACCTTCGTCCTGGCGCTGATTATCCAGGGCGTGTTCCAGAACTATTTCGGCTCCTCGGGGCTGCCTTACGCGATCCCCAACGAGTCGCAGGGCGGCGTCAATCTCGGCTTCATGTTCCTGCCGATCTACCGGGGCTGGGTGGTGATCTTCTCGCTCATCGTGTGTCTGCTCACCTGGTACCTGATCGAGCGCACGCAGCTTGGCTCCTACCTGCGGGCGGCGACCGAGAACCCGACGCTGGTGCGCGCCTTCGGCATCAACGTGCCGCGGATGATCACGCTGACCTTCGGCTTCGGCGTCGGACTGGCGGCACTGGCCGGCGTCCTGTCGGCGCCGATCAACCAGGTGCGGCCGCTGATGGGCGCCGATCTGATCATCGTGGTGTTCGCCGTGGTGGTGATCGGCGGCATGGGGTCGATCATGGGGTCGGTCATCACCGGCTTCGCGCTCGGGGTGATCGAGGGACTGACCAAGTATTTCTACCCGGAGGCCTCCAACACGGTGGTCTTCGTGTTCATGGTGCTGGTGCTGCTGCTGAAGCCGACCGGCCTGACGGGGCGGGCGACCTGACATGACATCCATCACGACCGATCCACGCACACCGGTAGCGATCCAGGCGGCGCGCGACGAGGCGACCGGCTTCGTCGTCATGACGGTGCTGCTGCTGCTGGTGCCGTTCAGCGGCATCTACCCGTTCTTCGTGATGCAGGCGTTGTGCTTCGCGCTGTTCGCCTGTGCCTTCAACCTGCTGATTGGCTATGGCGGGCTGTTGTCGTTCGGCCATGCCATGTTTCTCGGCACCGCCGGCTATGTCAGCGCCCACGCGAGCAAGGAATGGGGGTTTCCGCCGGAGTTCGCGATCCTCACCGGTGCCGCCGCTTCGTTCGCGCTGTCGGTCATCACCGGCTTCATCGCCATCCGCCGGCTCGGCATCTATTTTGCGATGATCACGCTGGCGCTGTCGCAGCTCATCTACTTCATCTACCTGCAGGCGCCGTTCACCCACGGCGAGGACGGCATCCAGGGCGTGCCGCAAGGCCGCATGTTCGGCATCCTCGACCTGTCCAACCCCACGGTGCTGTATTATGTGGTGCTTGGGGTGTTCTTGGTCGGCTTCCTGATCATCTACCGCGCCATCAACTCGCCGTTCGGCGATGTGTTGAAGTCGATCCGCGAGAACGAGCCGCGTGCCATCTCGCTCGGCTACAAGGCCGACCAGTACAAACTGCTGGCCTACATCCTGTCGGGGACGCTGGCCGGCCTTGCCGGCGGAGTGAAGGTGTTCGTGGCGCAGAATGCCTCGCTCACCGACGTGCACTGGATGATGTCGGGCGAGGTGGTGCTGATGACGCTGATCGGCGGCCTTGGCACGATTTTCGGACCCGTGGTCGGCGCCTTCATCGTCATCGCCATGCAGCAGTACCTCGCCGGCTTCGGCCAGTGGGTGATGGTGATCCAGGGCGCCATTTTCGTGGTCTGCGTGCTTGCCTTTCGCCGTGGCATCGTCGGCGAATTCGCCCATTATTTCAAACGCTCACTCTGAAGGGCGGATGTCGTCGCGCTTTGAGAACTCGCGCCGGCGTTGTACCGGCGGCGCCATCCGTTCGATGAGCATCAGAAAAGTAGTGGATGAGCATATGGCAGGCCGCGCCACGGACGGCCAAATAGGTTTATGACAGCCGCGTGACATCGCGCCATGTCGTCGGGGGCTGTTATGCTGCGCTGGTTCCGGGCCTTTCTGCCCAAAGAGGAACGCTTTTTCGAACTGTTCGCCAGGCATGCCCGCACCGTGGTGCAGGGCGCCGAGGCGTTGCAGGGGGTGCTGCGCGGTGGCGACGAGACGCCGGTTTACTGCGAGCGCGTCAACCAGCTTGAAAGCGACGCCGATACCATCACCCGCGAGGTGCTGACCGCGGTTCGGCGCACCTTCATCACGCCGTTCGATCGCGTCGACATCAAGAACCTGATTACCGCCATGGATGACGCCATCGACCAGATGGAACAGACCGCCAAGGCAGTGGTGCTGTTCGAGGTGCGCTCGTTCGAGCCGCCGATGCGGGAGATCGGCTCGCTCCTGGTCGATTGCGCCAATCTGGTCGGCCGGGCGTTGCCGCTGCTGGCGAAGATCGGTGACAACGTGCCGACGCTGACGGCGATCTCGGAGGAACTGACCAAGCTCGAAGGCCGCGTCGACGACCTGCACGACATCGGGCTGAAGGAGCTTTTTCTCAAGCACCGCAACGCCAACGCCATGGACTATATCGTCGGGGCGGAGATCTACGATCATCTGGAGAAGGTCGCCGACCGTTTCGATGACGTCGCCAACGAGATCAACTCGATCGTGATCGAACAGGTCTGAAGGCGGCAGGTTGTGGACGCCTCGCTAGCTTTTCCGCTGCTGGTCGGCCTCGTCGCCGTCGCGCTGGCGTTCGACTTCCTCAACGGTCTGCACGACGCCGCCAACTCGATCGCCACCATCGTTTCGACCCGCGTGCTGCGCCCGCAATATGCGGTGCTGTGGGCGGCGTTCTTCAACTTCATCGCCTTTCTGGTGTTCGGCCTGCACGTCGCCGAAACGATGGGCGTTGGGCTGGTCGAACCCGGCGTCATCGATGCGCATGTGATCTTCGCCGCGCTGGTCGGCGCGATCGTCTGGAATCTGATCACCTGGGCGTTCGGCATTCCCTCCAGCAGTTCGCATGCGCTGATCGGCGGGCTGCTTGGCGCCGCCATCGCCAAGGGCGGCATCGGGGTCGCGGTGTGGGGCGGCCTGTCGTTGGCGTTGATGGCCATCGTGGTGTCGCCGCTGGTCGGCTTTCTGCTGGCGCTGGTGCTGGTTGCGGTCGTGTCGTGGGCCTCGATGCGCTCGACGCCGTTCGCGGTTGATCGCGCGTTCCGCACGCTGCAATTCGTTTCGGCTTCGCTCTACTCGCTCGGCCACGGCGGCAACGACGCGCAGAAGACCATGGGCATCATTGCCGTACTGCTTTATTCGCAGGGCCATCTCGGCGCGGACTTCTATGTGCCGTTCTGGGTGGTGCTGGCCTGCCAGGCGGCGATGGCGCTCGGCACCCTTATGGGCGGCTGGCGCATCGTGCGCACGATGGGCTTGCGCATCACCAAGCTGCACCCCTCGCAGGGGTTCTGCGCCGAAACCGCCGGCGCGGCGACGCTGTTCGCCGCGACCTGGCTCGGCGTGCCGGTGTCCACCACCCACACCATCACCGGCGCCATCATCGGCGTTGGCTCGGCGCGGCGGCTGTCGGCCGTGCGCTGGAGCGTGGCGCGGTCGATCGTAGTGGCCTGGGTCATCACCATCCCGGCGGCGATGACAGTGGCCGCGCTCGCCTATTGGGCGGTGAGCGTGATCGAATGGCTCTGAGTTTTACGTCACCAGTTTGAGGCCGACGATGCCGGCGACGATCAGTCCGATGCTGGCAAGCCGGGCTACGGTTGCGGGGTCGCCGAACAGCACGATGCCAAGGATCGCCGTGCCGACCGCGCCGATGCCGGTCCACACCGCGTAAGCCGTGCCGACCGGCAGCGTCTTGAGCGCCAGCCCGAGCATCACCACGCTGACGACCATCGCGGCAAGCGTCAGTACCGACGGCACCAGCCGAGTGAAACCTTCGGTGTATTTGAGGCCGATCGCCCAGCCGATTTCCATCAGACCGGCGACGAACAGAATGGTCCACGCCATGGCGGGAACTCCCTTGTGCAGGCAGGGCCGTCCCCGCGGATCGCTCGATCCGGCGCCGCCGTAAGCCTGGCGCCGCATGCGAGGTCGTCCTCGCACGCTTGTCGCTATATGGGACCAGCCGGCACGGAGGCAAGGGCGGGGAGGGCAAGCCCCTTGATCCTGCCGCGTTTCCCTGCGACATGCAGCGCAGTTTCAGGACAGCTCATGACCCACGCCGCCATTCTTTCCGCCTCTCCCGCGCACCCGCTGCCGCTCGCCGCCGAGGTGGCGCGCCGGCGCACCTTTGCCATCATTTCGCACCCCGACGCCGGCAAGACCACGCTCACCGAGAAGCTCCTGCTGTTCGGCGGCGCCATCAACCTCGCCGGTCAGGTCAAGGCCAAGGGCGAACGCCGCAACACCCGCTCCGACTGGATGAAGATCGAGCGCGACCGCGGTATCTCGGTCGTCACCTCGGTGATGACCTTCGAGTTCGACGGCCTCGTCTTCAACCTGCTCGATACGCCGGGCCACGAGGACTTTTCCGAGGACACCTACCGCACACTCACAGCGGTTGATTCCGCGGTGATGGTGATCGACGCCGCCAAGGGCATCGAGGCGCGCACGCGAAAACTGTTCGAGGTGTGTCGCCTGCGCGATATCCCGATCGTCACCTTCATCAACAAGATGGACCGCGACGGCCGCGACCCGTTCGACCTGATGGACGAGATCGAAAAGACGCTGGCGCTCGACACCGCGCCGGTGACGTGGCCGGTCGGCCGTGGCCGCGATTTTCTCGGTACCTGCGATATTCTCGACGGCGGCATTCGCCTGATCGACAGCGAGGTCAAGACCGGGGCGGCGGAGGATATCGACCTCGACGCGCTTGCGGCCCGCCATTCTTCGCTCGATGCGGCAACGCTGCGCGAAGAACTCGCGCTGGTGCGCGAAGCCTGCCGGCCGTTCGACCTCGAAGCGTTCCGCGAGGGGCATCTGACGCCGGTGTTCTTCGGCTCGGCACTACGCAATTTCGGCGTCGGCGATCTGCTCGAAGGGCTTGGCCGCTTCGCGCCGCCGCCGCGCGCGCAGGCCGCCAGCACGCGCCGGGTCGAAGCCGACGAGCCGCGCATGAGTGCGTTCGTGTTTAAGATCCAGGCCAACATGGACCCCAATCACCGCGACCGCATCGCGTTCGCGCGGCTGTGCTCGGGCAGGCTCACGCGCGGCATGAAGGCGACGCTGACGCGCACCGGCAAGCCGATGAGTCTTACGGCGCCGCAGTTCTTCTTCGCGCAGGATCGCAGCGTCGCCGACGAGGCGTTCGCCGGCGATGTCGTCGGCATTCCCAATCACGGCACGCTGCGCATCGGCGACACGCTGACCGAGGGCGAGGAGCTTGCCTTCGTCGGCGTGCCGAGCTTCGCGCCGGAAATCTTGCGCCGGGTCCGGCTGTCGGACGCGATGAAGGCCAAGAAGCTGAAAGAGGCGTTGCAGCAGATGTCGGAGGAGGGGGTGGTGCAGGTGTTCCGCCCGCGCGACGGCTCGCCGGCGCTGGTCGGCGTGGTCGGCCAGTTGCAGCTCGATGTGCTGAAGGCACGCCTTGCCGCCGAATACGGGCTGCCGGTCGAGTTCGAACCGAGCGAGTTCTCGCTGGCGCGCTGGATTTCGGCCGATGATCGCAAAGTGTTCGATGGCTTCGTCGACGCCAACGGTTCGAGCATCGCCGAGGATGTCGACGGCGACCTCGTCTATCTCGCCAAGAACCAGTTCTATCTCGACTATGCGCGCGAGCGCGCCGAAGGCATGCGCTTCGTCAACATCAAGGACGTGAAGAAGGCTTAGGCGTCAAACGTCAAACGATGGTGCGCTCCATATATGTCGCCGTCGCGTCGTAGCTGGCGAGCCGGGCGGTGAGCGCGGCGTCGGTGACGGCACGAAAGCCGTGGCGGCGCCAGAACCCGCCCGAGCCGTTGACGGCGATCAGCGACAGCGTCGGCAGGCGTTCGGCTTCGGCCAGCGCAATCAGCCGGGCCACCATCGTCGTGGCTGCGCCGCTGCCGCGCGCCTGCGGCATCAGCGCGATATCGTGAATGTAGTAGGTCGTGGGCTGCGCGGGCAGGGCACCGAGTGGCGTGTTGAGGGCCGGTGGATCGCCCGCGTGCCACGGATGGCTGAGGCAGTAGGCGGTCGCGCCGCCATCGCCGTCGAGCATCAGGCAGCCTGCCGGATAGAGCCTGAGCCGCTCCGCAAACACCGCCGCATCTTCGGGAAACGCAGGGTGCACGGCGGCCGCGATCGCCGCCACCGTATCGAGATCGGTCGCCGCCATCGCCCGCCACTGGAAAAGGCGGCGCGGGCCTTTGGCAGGGCCGGGCTTTTCAGGCATAACGGGCAAAATCTTTCTCCGCGCGTGGTCCGCGCCGATAGCACAAAGCCCCTGCTCATGACAAAGCCGCTCGCCTCCCGCATTGCTCTCGTCACCGGCGCCTCGCGCGGCATCGGCTACGCCACCGCTGTGGCGCTGGCGAAGGCGGGCGCGCATATCGTCGCCGTGGCGCGTACCGAAGGCGGGCTTGAGGAACTGGACGATGCAATCCGCGCGCAGGGCGGCAGCGCGACGCTGGTGCCGCTCGACGTCAGCGACCTCGACGGTATCGCGAGGTTGGGGGCGGCGCTCAACGAGCGGCATGGCAAGCTCGATGTTCTGGTGGGCAATGCCGGCATGCTGGGGCCGGCGTCGCCGCTTGGCCATATTGAGCCGTTGTCGTGGAAGACGGTGATGGACGTCAACGTCACCGCCAACTTCCAGCTCATCCGCTGCATGGAGCCGCTGCTGCAACAGTCCGATGCGCCGCGCGCGGTGTTCATCTCGTCCGGCGTGGCGGCGAGCGCCCGCGCCTATGTCGGCCCCTATGCCACCTCCAAGGCGGCGCTGGAGTGCCTGGTTCGGGTGTGGGCCAACGAGACCGCCAACACGCGGCTCTGTGCCAACCTGTTCAATCCGGGGCCGATCCGCACGAAAATGCGCGCGGCGCTGATGCCGGGTGAGGACCCGATGACGCTGGACACGCCGGATGAGGTGGCGGAGGCGATCGTTCCGATGTGCCTGCCGGACTGGAGCGAAACGGGCCGGCTCTACAATTACCCGACGCGGCAACTGTTGGCGTTCCGCGCGCCGGCGCCGCTGTAGCGCCTAGCCCTTGCGGCGGCTCTTGTGCGCGAACGGGTTTGTCTTCTCGCGCAGCGCGATGCGGATCGGCGTGCCGGGCAGGGCGAAGTTCGTGCGCAGGCCACCTGTGAGATAGCGCAGGTACGAGTCCGGCACCGCGTCGGCGCGGGTGCAGAACACCACGAAGCTCGGCGGGCGCGCCTTGGCCTGGGTGATGTAGTTCATCTTCAGCCGCGAGCCGGATTTGGCCGGCGGCGGATTGGCGGCCAGCGCCTGGCCGAACCAGCGGTTGAGCGCCGCGGTCGGGACGCGGCGATTCCATACCGCGTAAGCCTCGACGATCGCCGTCATCAGGCGATCGAGTCCGTCGCCGCTCATCGCCGACACGGCAACGATCGGCGCGCCCTTGATCTGCGGCAGCAGCCGGTCGGCATCCTGGCGCAGTTCGCCGATCAGGCCGGGACGGCGCTCGACCAGATCCCATTTGTTGACGGCCAGCACCACCGCCCGGCCCTCGCGGGCGGCGAGGTCGGCGATGCGCAGGTCCTGCTCCTCAAACCGCCGTTCGGCGTCCATCATCACCACCACAACCTCGGCGAAGCGGACCGCGCGCAGGGCGTCGGCAACCGAGAGCTTTTCCAGCTTGTCCTCGATGCGCGCGCGGCGGCGCAGGCCGGCGGTGTCGAAGATGCGGAAGGCGCGGCTGCCCCACGTCACGTCGACCGCGATGGCGTCGCGAGTGGTGCCGGCCTCGGGGCTGGTCAACAGCCGCTCCTCGCCGATCAGGCGGTTGATCAGCGTCGATTTGCCGGCGTTGGGGCGCCCGATCACGGCGACCCGGATCGGCCGGCCGCTGTGCGCGTCGTCGCCCTCGTCGTCCCCGGCAGAGTCGTCCTCATCCTCGTCCGCATCGGGCGGGATCACGGCGCGGAGCGCGTCATAAAGCTCGCTCATGCCTTCGCCGTGTTCGGCGGAGATCGCAATCGGCTCGCCAAGTCCCAGCTCATAGGCTTCCATCGTCCCGGCTTCGCCGTGGCGGCCCTCGCTTTTGTTGGCGACCAGCACCAGCGGCTTGCCGGCGCGGCGGGCGAGGTCGGCAAAGGCGCGGTCGGCCGGCGTCAGCCCGGTGCGGGCATCGACCACGAACATCAGGGCATCGGCGGCCGCCACCGCGCTCTCGGTCTGCGTCTGCATGCGGGCGGCGAGCGAGCCGGAAGCCCCTTCGTCGAGGCCGGCCGTATCGATGGCGGTGAAGCTCAGGTCGCCGAGGCGGGCGGCGCCTTCGCGGCGGTCACGGGTGACGCCGGGCTGGTCGTCCACCAGCGCCAGCTTCTGGCCGACGAGACGGTTGAACAGCGTCGATTTGCCGACGTTCGGCCGTCCGATGATGGCGATCGTGAAGGACATCGTTGGTCCGGTGCCCTTAATCGAGGGATGGCTGAGAGCGGGATCAGCGCGAGAAACTGCCGCTCGGCAGCGGTGCGGGGAAGGGGGTCGCGGGTTGCGCCGGCTGGGTCTGCGGCTGTGGGCGGCTGGCGGGCGCCGTCGGCTCCGCCGGCT
>JBARWE010000167.1:0-3653 GCA_049646625.1 Xanthobacteraceae bacterium | reverse complement strand
GGTCGGCAAGCTGGCGGCGCGGCTGCCGTTCTCGCTGTGGCGGGCGGCCCGGCTGACCTTGAGCGAACCGACGCTGTCGGCCGCCGCGCATCCGGTGATCGTCGCGGTCGGCGCGGTGCTGGCGGCGGTCGGCATCCTGCCCGCGCTGCAATCCGGCCCGTGCCTGCTGGAGACCCGCTACACCTGCGTCCGCCTGCTCGACAAGCCGTTGCCGCAGGCCAACCTGCTGCGCTTCATGATTCTCGATGAAGGCGTGCACAGCGCCTCCGACCGCGACCATCCCGAACGCCTGCATCTGGGCTATGCGGCGCTGACCGACCGTCTCGCCCAAAGCGTTTTCGCCGGGGTGGCACAGCCGCAGGCGCTGGTCATCGGCGGCGGCGGCGCCACGCTGCCGCGGGCCTGGGCCAATGCCGCACCGCCGGTCACGACCGCCGTGATCGAACTCGATGGCGAGGTCGCGCTCATCGCGCGCGACCAGATGTGGGCCGGCCGCAGCGCCGCGCTGTCCACCCTCGTCGGCGACGGGCGTGCCGTGCTGCGCAGCATGCCGCGCCGCCAGACCTATGATGTCGTGCTGATGGATGCCTATCGCACCCGCAGTGTGCCGCCGCATCTGGTGACGGCCGAGTTTGCCCGCGAGGTGGCGGTGCGGCTGATGCCGAACGCGGTCTATCTGTCCAACATCATCGACCGCGCCGATCCGCCGCTGCTTGCGCTCAGCATCGCGGCAACGCTGAAAACCGCCTTCCCGGCGGTCGATCTGTGGCTGGCCGACGAGCCGCGCAGCGGCACGACGAACGTTGTCGTCGCCGCCTGGACGCGGCCGGAGCAGGCGCTGCGGCCGGCCACCATCACGGTCGCCGCGACGGTGATGGCGGACGGCCATGCGCCGCGTACGGAGAATATCGTCTGGCGGCGGCTTGATCTCGCCACGGCCGGACGGCGCTGGCCGCAAGCCTGCGCCGTTATCCTGACCGACGACCGGGCGCCGATCGACCGGCTGCTGGCGGGACGCCCGGTGTGCCGGCCGGCCTCGTCATGATGCTGGCGGCTTTCGCACCTGTACCGCGATCGGCGCCATGAGCAGCATCGGCCACATCTTGCGCATGGCGCTGGTGTGCGGCGCGCTCGGTCTCCTGCTTTACGCGGGCCTGAGCTATGCCATCACGCTGCCGGGCTTTGCGCAACTGCTCGGGCTGGTACTGATCGTGGCTCTCGGCGTCATCGTAACCGGTCTGCTGCGGCAGGCCTGGCGCAGCGGCGAGTTCCCCGAAAAGTCCGGCGTTCTGTCGCGGCAGCGGCGGCCGGTCGCCTACTGGCTGGCGATGGCGTGGTACGGCGCCTGGTTGATCGCGGCGCTCGGGATCGCGCTGCTGGCACTTCAGATGCTGATCGACCTGTGGTCCGGCTCCGCCGTCACCGACGCTGTCGCAGCGTGCCGCTTTATTATCGGCACGGCTGCTGCGGCAATTTGAGTCCGGTCAGGTTGGCCTTGATGCGCATGTTGTCGAACTGCGTGCGTGGCGGCGGCCATCCCCTGAAGCGGGGGTTGACGCCATTGGCCGGTTCTGGCCGTTCGTCTCGGGTCTACGGGGGTAGGCGAGGGGGCATGCCGGCCGGGTTCGATGCCAGACCGATTGCGACGTTCAGCGGCCTGCGCGGCGTTCCGCTGCTGGCGCTGTCGCACAATGCGCTGTTTCCCGCGTTGCGCATTCTCCCGCATGGTATCCGCATCCGGGTGATTCGTTCGCACGATTTCACCTATGACGAGATCGCCGGCGTCGGCGTCGCATGGCGGCTCGGCTGGCAACTCTCATTCATTCCGCATCGAGGGCTGCGCAGCTTTACCGCGACCTTCGCCGGCCGGCCGGCGCTCGTGCAGGCCGTGGCCATGCTCTATCGCAACGGCGCCCCGCTCGACGCCTCGGCCGGCGCGCTTTTGGCATCGCCGCCGGCCTGATCCGATCCCCACGAACGGGGGGTTGCTGGACTTTCCGCGCCCCGCCTAAAAATTCGATGTTCGGGACTCTCCTTGCCGAACCGTTCACCTCAAGGATTCAACCGATGCATCTCAATACTCCGCAGAACGCGAAGCCGCTTCCTTTCGTTCTGGCAAATTCCAAGCCTTACGCGCTTGAGCAGTATGAAGACGACGAACTCGGCTATTACGATCCGGTGACCCAGACCTGGCGCGGCACGCTGCTGTTCCACAAGTCGTCGACGTCGCGCAACGTGACCTCGACCTCAGGGCGCATCTCGGATTCCGATCTGTCGTCGGACGTGCTCGGCAACTGATTTGCCGGCGCTGCCGTCTCGTCAGTTGTGGAAGGGTCGACCCTCAGGTCGGCCCTTTTCTTTCATCGCTCAAGATATCGGATCGGACCCGCCATGACCGCCGCGCCGAAAAGCGTCCTGATGATCTCGACCAAGCTCGATCCGCATGTCGATGCGGTGCTGGAGCGGCTGGAGGGCCGCGGCGTGCCGTGCTTCCGGCTCAACACCGACCATTTTCACGAGGAATATCGGCTTGCGATGACCGACGAGCCGACCGGCACCATTCGGATCGCCGATCAATGGGGGCGCGCATGCGTGTTTCCGCACGAGGTGCGGGCGGTGTGGATGCGCAAGCCCGAGCCGTCGCTGCCGCCGCCCGGCGTCCACGACGAGGGGGTGATCAACTATATCCGGGATGAGATGCGCGAGCTGATGGGCTTCCTGCCGATGGACGCCCGCGTGCCGTGGATCAACAACCCGGACGCCAACCGCCGCCATCAGCGCAAGTTCCCGCAACTGCGGCTGGCGCGGAGCGTCGGTCTGCGCGTGCCGCGCTCGATCATCACCAACGACCCGGCCGAGGCGGAGGCGTTCTTCGCGACCTGCCCGGACGGAGTGATCTGCAAGCCGATGCTGATGGGCAGCCACTACATCGAGGGCGAGCACCATGTCGCCTATACCCGGCCAGTGCCGCCCGGCGAATTTTCTTCCCTGAAGCAGTCGATCGCGCTGTGCCCCACCTATCTGCAGGAGGCGATCGCCAAGGATCACGAACTGCGCGTGACGATCATCGGCGATAACCTGTTCTGCTGCCGGATCGACAGTCAGGGCGTCGAGGGCGCCGAGCAGGACTGGCGCGCGGTCGACACCATCAAGCTGCCGCACCGGATCGTCGACCTGCCGTCGACGATCGATGCCGCGCTGCGCGGCTACCTCAAACAGTGCGGCCTGCGCTTCGGCGCCTTCGATCTGATCGTGACGCCACAAGGCGACTATGTGTTTCTCGAACTCAATCCGAACGGCCAGTGGTACTGGATCGAGCTTGCGACCGGCGCGCCGATGGCCGACGCCATGGCCGATCTGCTGCAACGGCCATGAGCGCCGATCGTGCGGGCGATGCGGCGGTCGCCTGGCTCGCACGGCTGTTCGAGGTGGCCGGCGGGGGCGATCTCCGCCGCCTGCTGACCGTCCTCGTCAGGCTTGGCCTGACGCAGTGCCGCCGCATGGTGCCGGCGCTGGCCGCCGCCCTGGTGCTGAGCGTGCTGGCGCTGCTGCCGCCGGCACTGCTTGCTTACCTGATCGACAAGGCGTTCCCGGCGCATGACGCCATGGCGGTGGCCGCTATCGGCGCCGCGCTGGCGCTGGCCGCGCTGACC
>JBARWE010000166.1:0-1796 GCA_049646625.1 Xanthobacteraceae bacterium | reverse complement strand
TCCTGATGCCGAAACCCTGGCGCCTGACGCGACAGGCGGAAACATCGCTCGTCGAAATCGCTCGCTGGACGCATGAGACCTTCGGTCCGCGACAGGCTGCCGCCTACGAGGAAGACCTGATCGCACGTTGCGCGGCGATTGCGGCGGGCACGGCTATGTCGCAGGACTGCCGCCGCCTCATCGATCCGGACCTGCCCGAGGATCTGCGTTTCACGCGAGCGGGTCAGCATTTCGTCGTTTTCGTCGAGGACGCCGATCAGGTGATCATCGTCGATTTCCTGCACGGCCGCTCGGATCTGCCGCGACGGCTGGCCGCTCTTTCGGAGCAGAAACCCGACAGGGATCACTGACGCCGGGCTGGTCCCGGCGAACCGGGACCATCATGCCCACCACCCGCGAAACCATCCTCGCCGCGCTACACGCGCAGCTTTCAATGTTGCCAGCCACCGTGCTGCGCGGCGAGGTGCTGCCCGAGCGTGTACCTGCGGCAGGGCTATTGATTTTGCGTGATGGCGATCCGGGTGAGCCGGAGACGACGCTGTCGCCACTCATCTACCATTATCAGCACCGGGCCGAGATCGAGGCCGTCGTGCAGGGCGCGGGCCGCGATGCGGCGTTTGATGCGCTGTGCGCCAGCATTGGTGCGGCGATTGCCGGCGACCGCACGCTCGGGGGACTGTGCGACTGGATCGAGGCGGAAGCGCCGCAGCCGGTCGATCTGCCCATCGAGGGCGCGGCCGCCCTGAAAGCCGCCATGATCCCGGTGGTGCTGCACTATTCGACGGCCGACCCGCTCGGTTGATCCCGACAATCCGAGGAGAAACACCATGGCACGAGCCCAAGGGGCGCGGGCGCGAATGGCGCTCGCCTTCGAGACGACCTATGGCACCCCGCCGGCAAGCGGCTTCACGCGCATGCCATTCGCCAGCACGACGCTCGGCGCAGAACAGCCGCTGCTCAATTCGGAGCTTCTTGGCTACGGCCGCGATCCGCTGGCGCCGGTCAAGGATGCGGTGACCGCCGATGGCGACGTGGTGGTGCCGATCGATGCCGCCGTCTTCGGCTTCTGGTTGAAGGCGGCGTTCGGTGCGCCGACGACGACGGGGACGGCACCGGGGCCCTTCACCCACACTTTCCAATCCGGATCCTGGACCCTGCCGTCGATGGCAATCGAGACCGGAATGCCTGAGGTGCCGCGATACGCACTCTATTCCGGCGCAGTGCTCGATCAACTGACCTGGCAAATGCAGCGCTCTGGCTTGCTGACCGCAACGGCGCGGCTGGTGGCACAGGGCGAGACGATCAACACCACGTCACAGGCCGGCACGCCCGCGGAGCTGGATCTCATCCGCTTCGGGCACTTCAACGGCGCGATCAAGCGCAACGGCACCGCTTTGGGCAACGTGATCTCGACCGAGATCACCTATGCCAACAATCTCGACCGCATCGAGACTATCCGTGCCGACGGCATGATCGATGGCGCCGATCCGTCGATTGCGGCGCTCACCGGCCGTACCGAGGTCCGCTTTGCCGACTCGACATTGGTGACACAGGCGATCAACGGCGCTCCTTGCGAGCTGGAGTTTTCATACACACTCATCTCTGGCGAAAGCCTGACCTTCACGGCGCACGCGGTCTATCTGCCGCGGCCCCGCCTGGAAATTTCCGGGCCGCAGGGCGTGCAGGCATCGTTCGATTGGCAGGCGGCGCGCGACGCCACGCTCGGACGCATGTGCACCGCCGTGCTCATCAATGACGTGGAGGACTACTGACCATGATCCGTCTCGACCTTTCCA
>JBARWE010000165.1:0-2682 GCA_049646625.1 Xanthobacteraceae bacterium | reverse complement strand
CGGCCCGCGGCAGCCCGCGCGCCGCCGCCCAGCGGCCGTTGCCGTCCATGATGATGGCGACATGCCGTGGCGGCTCCGCTTGATCCGGCCCGGCGAGAGCGGGCATGACGGCTTCGGGCATCGCGCAAATCCTCAGACGGTGAGGATCTCCTTTTCCTTCGCCGCGACGAGCTGATCGATCTCGCCGATCACGGCGTCGGTCGCCTTCTGCACGTCGGCGGCCAGCCGGGTCTGTTCGTCCTCGGAGAGGTCGCCGGATTTTTCCAGCTTCTTCAAGGTATCGAGGCCGTCGCGGCGGACATGGCGAACGGCGACGCGGCCGGCTTCGGCATATTTGTGCGCAACCTTGACCAGATCCTTGCGCCGTTCCTCGTTGAGTTCGGGAATGCGTAAGCGAAGTACCTGGCCCTCGGTCGCCGGGCTGAGGCCCAGATTGGAATTGACGATCGCCTTCTCGACGGCATGCACCATCGAGCGGTCCCATACCTGCACCGAGATCAACCGCGGCTCCGGCACGCTGACGGTCGCAAGCTGGTTGAGCGGCATGGTGCTGCCGTAAGCCTCGACCTGCACCGGCTCCAGCATCGCCGCCGACGCACGCCCGGTGCGCAAGCCCCCCAGTTCCTGCTTGAGGGACGTCACCGCGCCCTGCATGCGCCGCTTGAGATCGCTGATATCGAATGACTCCGCCGGCATGGCGATGCTCTCCCTGATCTGGCCGGACCGTCCGCGCGCCGCATCAGCCGGCGACGACCGTCCCCTTTCCCTTGCCGCTCAGAACGGCGGCGATCGAACCCGCTTCGGCGATCGAGAATACGATGATCGGCAACGAGGTATCGCGGGCAAGCGCGAACGCGGTAGCGTCCATGACCTTATAGCCGCCTTCGAGCGCCTGAGAATGGGTCAGCCGCTCGAAACGCTTCGCGGTCGGGTCCTTCTTCGGATCGGCGCTGTAGACGCCATCGACATTCGTGGCCTTGAGCACCGCTTGCGCGCCGATTTCGGCGGCCCGCAGCACCGCGGTGGTATCGGTGGTGAAGAACGGGTTGCCGGTGCCGGCGGCCAGCAGCACGATCTTGCCCTCGGCGAGGTAGCGGTGCGCGGTGGCGCGCGTGAACAGTTCGCACACCTCCGGCATCATCAGCGCCGACAACGTGCGCGCCGCGCGGCCGCGCCGCTCCAGCGCCGCTTCCAGCGCCAGGCAGTTCATCACCGTGGCCAGCATCCCCATGGTATCGCCGGTCGGACGCGACACGCCGCGCGACGACACCTCGACGCCGCGGAAGATGTTGCCGCCGCCGACCACGATGGCCATTTCAACGCCGAGTTCGCGCGCCTTGACGATGTCGCCGGCGATGCGGTCGATGGTCGGCTGGTCGATGCCGAACGGCTTGTCGCCGGCGAGGTATTCGCCCGACAGTTTCAGCACGACACGGCGGTATTCCGGCTGGCTCATGAGGCGACCGCTTCCTTCCGACATGCTGCACGCAACCGGCTTATAGAGCGTTTTCAAGCGAAGTGGAAACCGGTTCGCGCGAAGAAAACGCGACAAAGCAAAGCCCAAGAGCTTCGCTTCCGATTTCATCGGAAGCGAGAAAGCTCCAGACGGATTCGCGATTCTGGCCGAATCGAAATCCGCTCCGGCCGCGCCGCTTACGCCTTGCCGGAGGCCGCCGCCACTTCCGCCGCGAAGTCGGTTTCCTGCTTCTCGATGCCCTCACCCAGGGCATAGCGCACGAAACCCGCGACCTTGATCGGCGCCCCGACCCGGCCCTCGGCCTCCTTGACCGCCTGCGCCACCGACTTGCCGGTGTCGTGGATGAACGCCTGTTCCAGCAGGCAGACTTCCTTGTAGTAGGTCTTGAGGCCGGATTCGACGATCTTCTCGATGACGTTGTCCGGCTTGCCCTGCTGGCGATACTTGTCGGCCAGCACGTCCTTCTCGCGGCGCACCACGTCCGGGTCGAGGCTTGTCGCGTCGAGCGCCAGCGGACTGGTGGCGGCGACGTGCATCGCGACCTGACGGCCGAGGGTCGTCAGTTCGTCAGCTTGGCCCGCCGATTCCAGCCCGACCAGCACGCCGATCTTGCCGACGCCGTCGGCAACCGCGCCGTGAACGTAACTGGCGACCACGCCGCTGCCGACCGACAGCGTCGCGGCGCGGCGCAGCGTCATGTTCTCACCGATGGTGGCGATGGCATCGGCAATCGCACGCTCGACGGTAACGTCACCAACTTTGGCCGCATTGATGGCGGCCACATCGCCGCCGGTCTTGAGCGCGACCTGGGCGATCATCTTGACCAGGCCCTGGAACTGCTCGTTGCGGGCGACGAAATCGGTCTCGGAGTTGACCTCGACAACGACGCCCTTGCCACCCTCGGTGAGCGCGCCGATCAACCCCTCGGCAGCCACGCGGCCAGCCTTCTTGGCGGCCTTGGAGAGACCCTTCTTGCGCAGCCAGTCGATCGCCGCCTCGACGTCGCCGCCGGTCTCGGTGAGAGCCTGCTTGCAATCCATCATGCCCGCGCCGGTCTTGTCGCGCAGGTCCTTCACCATTGCCGCTGAAATCGTTGCCATCTCGATGATCCTTTAGCCTGTCCAGCCGGCCCGAGGACGGCCGAGCCGGATGCGAATGTCTTGTCCTGCCGGCCCGCGGCATGGCGCGGCGCCAACGGCTCCCCG
>JBARWE010000164.1:0-2866 GCA_049646625.1 Xanthobacteraceae bacterium | reverse complement strand
GTCGAGGGCTATGCCGCAGCGCCGTCCTTCACCCGCGCCAACGCGCTCGGGCAATACCTGTTCGTCAACGGCCGGCCGGTGCGCGACAAGCTGATCCTGGGCGCGGTGCGCGCGGCCTATGCCGACTATCTGCCGCGCGACCGCCATCCGGTGCTGGCGCTGTTCGTCACGCTGGACCCGCGCGAGGTCGATGCCAACGTGCATCCGGCCAAGACCGAGGTGCGCTTCCGCAATGCGGGCCTGGTGCGCGCGCTGATCGTGTATGCGCTGAAGGAGGCGCTTGCCCGCGAGGGCCGTCGCAGCGCCGCCAATGTCTCCGGCGGCGCGGCTGCGCTGGCCGCGTTCCGCCCCGGCTTCACGCCGCGCCCTGCCCCACCTGCGCGTTGGGACTGGCACGCCTCGCCAGCGGCGCCGATGCCGGCGCCGGGCGGTTTCGCCGACAATACGCAAACAACCTTCGACGTCGGCGCGCCGAGCGCGGACGCGCGCGCCGACACCCTGCCCGTGACCGCCGATCTCGTCGACCACCCGCTTGGCGCGGCTCGGGCACAGTTGCACGACACCTACATCGTCACGCAGACCCGCGACGGCCTGATCGTGGTGGACCAGCATGCCGCGCATGAGCGCATCGTCTACGAGCGGTTGAAGGCACAGATGGCCGACGGCGGCGTGCAGCGCCAGATCCTGCTGATCCCGGCGGTGGTCGAATGCGACGAGGCGACGGTGGAGAAACTCGCGGCGCGCGCCGACGACCTCGCCCGCTTCGGCGTGGTCGTCGAGGGCTTCGGCCCCGGCGCGGTGATGGTGCGCGAGACGCCGGCGCTGCTCGGGCGCGTCGATGCCACCCGGCTGGTGCGCGACCTGGCCGAGCATATGGCGGAATGGGACGAGGCGCTGCCGCTGGAGCGGCGGCTGCTGCACGTCGCCGCCACCATGGCCTGCCATGGCTCGGTGCGCGCCGGCCGCCGCCTCAAGCCCGAGGAAATGAACGCGCTGTTGCGCGAGATGGAGGCGACGCCCAATTCCGGCCAGTGCAACCACGGTCGCCCGACCTATGTCGAACTGAAGCTCGACGATATCGAGAAGCTGTTCGGACGGCGCTGAGCGCCAGCGCCGCCGCCCCGTTCAGCGCTTCTCCTGATTGAACGCCCATATCACGCCGAACGGATCGCGCACCTGGGCGTAGCGATCGCCCCAGAACATATCGGCCGGCTCCATCACGCTGGCGCAGCCGGCATCGATGGCGCGCTGGTAGGCGGCATCGGTGTCGCCCACCATCAGCACCAGCGAAAACCCCTGCGCCGGCTGATGCGGATGGCCGTATTCCGGGTACGGATCGCCGAGCATCAGCGACGAGCCATTGACATGGAGGTGGACATGCATGGTGCGGCCCTTGTCGTCGGGCGGATAGCTGCCGGCCAGTTCGGCGCCGAACGCCTTGCCGTAGAACCCGGCCGCCTGCACCGCGCCGTCCACTTCCAGATAGGCGACAAGACCGCCCTTCACCTCGACTTTCGGTTGCACCTGCTCGTTCGCCATCGGCCGTCTCCCTGCGTAGGGCTGTGGCTCCGCAACCCCGCAGTCGGCCGGATGTTCCGAGGCCGGCGCGTCAGCGCTGCAGCCGCACGCCAAGCAGCATCACGGTCGCCTGCGAATTGTTGGCGCTGATATTGCTCTCCAGCCAGTCGTGGCGGACGCTTGCCTTGATGTGAACGGTGCGCGACATTCGGTAGACGACATCGCCGCCGACCGAATAGGTGCGGTCGGAGCGGCCGGCGCCATCGTAATCCACCGTGCCGTAGGCAAAGCGCAGCGTGCCGGTCAGCCAGCGGCGAAAATCGTGGTCGATCTGCACGCCGTAGCCGCGCGTCACCGCGCCGGACGAGCCGGGCAGCGTGGTCTCGTCCACCGACGAGGTGGCGGTGAGCCGCACCGTGGTCAGCGCGCTCGGGGTCCACACCAGCGAGCCGGAGGTCAACAGACCGGCGATCCGGTTGAGCCGCGGGTCATCGTAATTGCGCATCAGGTAGCCGACTGCCGCCTCGCCCGTGATCAGCGGCGTCAGTTCGAAGGTCGAACCGAGCTTGACGTAGCCGCCACTGGAATTGCGCAGATAGCCGAACCGGTCAGCGCGGCGGTCGTGGATGCGGCTATCGCCTTCAACCTCGACAAAGGGGCGGAAGCCCGGACGCAGTTCATAGCTCGCCCGGCCGATGCCGCCATATTGGGTGACATTGCGGTCGCTATTGCTGGCGATCGTGCCATCGGTCAGCTTTGAGTGCTGATAGACGGTGCGATCGGCGGTGGCGCTGGCGGCGAGCCGCAGCCGGTTGAAATCCTGCTCGATGCCGATGCTGGCGCCGTTCGCGAAGAACAGCGGGTACTCGGCAAGACCAGCCTCGATGTTGGGGCTACCGGGATTGTCGGTGCCGATCCGCGAGCGGCCCTCGCCGATCACGCGGGTGTCGCGCGTCACGTCGAAGCGCCCGGTGACGCGCCCGGTAAAGCTCGGCCGGTCGAGCACGGTCGGACCGGGCGTGCCCAACTCCGGAGGAAAGGTGGTGCCGTAGCCGGTGAACGAACCGCGCAGGTCGGCGATCAGTTCGTGCCGCGACCAGTTCGAGGTGATCAGCAGTTCCGGCGCGATCAGGTAGAACGCCGAGCCGCGCTGCGGCGAAAACCGGCCGGGATTGGTGTCATAGCCGCCGCTCAGTTCCACCGCCGTCTTGGCGAGGAAGCTGCCGACATAAAGGCCGGTGGCACCGAACGGATCGGGGTCGGGCTTGAGCGGCCGGCGCACCGGCTGGCCGTCGGCGATGCCGGCGACCGAGGCCGAGACGCGGGCGCGGTTGCCACGGAGCCGCGG
>JBARWE010000163.1:0-13623 GCA_049646625.1 Xanthobacteraceae bacterium | reverse complement strand
CTTAGGAGGCGGCCGCGGCCTTGCGCTCCTTGCGCGGCACGGCCTTCTGCGGGTTGTTGCGGGGCGCGCGCTTGGCGACGCCGGCGGCGTCGAGGAAACGCGACACGCGGTCGGAGGGCTGCGCGCCCTTGGCCAGCCACGCCTTGATCTTGTCGAGGTCGAGCTTCAGCCGGGTCTCGTTGTCCTTCGGCAGCAGCGGATTGAAGTAGCCGAGCCGCTCGATGAAGCGGCCATCGCGCGGATAGCGCGAGTCGGCGACGACGACATGATAGAACGGGCGCTTCTTGGTGCCCGCGCGCGACAGGCGGATGACGACGGCCATGAGATTCTCCTAAAGTTAAGGTCGTATGTTTGTCGAAGGTGAAAGCCCGGCCGGTAGCGATGCCGCCAGCCGGGCGAAAACTCATTTCTTCTTGCCCAGCCCCGGAAAACCGCCCAGCCCCGGCAGCGTCGGCTTGCCCAATCCCGGCAGGTTCGGCAGGCCGCCGCCAAGGCCCGGCGGCAGATCTTTCGGCAAGTCTTTCGGCAGGTCTTTCGGTAGATCCGGCAATCCACCGGGCGGCAGGCCGCCCGGCATCCTGGAGGCAAGAATCTTCATCTGCTCGGGCGAGGGCATGCCACGGCCGCCGCCCAGCCCCATCGCCTGCGCGATGCCACCGAGCGCGCCGCGCTTGCCGCCGGATTTGCCCATCGCCTTCATCACGTCGGCCATGCTGCGATGCATTTTCAGCAGCCGGTTGATCTCCTCGACCTTGGCCCCGGCGCCGGCGGCGATGCGCTTCTTGCGGCTGGCCTTGAGGATGTCGGGGTGGCGGCGCTCCTGCCGCGTCATCGAATCGATGATGGCGACCTGACGCTTCAACAGCCGATCGTCGATGTTGGCGGCGGCGATCTGGTTCTTGATCTTGTTGATGCCGGGCATCATGCCCATCAGGCCGCCGATGCCGCCCATCGACTGCATCTGCAACAGTTGCTCGCGCATGTCGGACAGGTCGAAGGCGCCTTTGCGCATCTTCTCGGCGACGCGCGCGGCCTGTTCGGCGTCGATATTGGCGGCGGCCTTCTCGACCAGCGACACCACGTCGCCCATGCCGAGGATGCGGCCGGCGATGCGGTCGGGATGAAAATCCTCCAGCGCGTCGGTCTTTTCGCCGGTGCCGATCAGCTTGATCGGCTTGCCGGTGACGGCGCGCATCGACAGCGCCGCGCCGCCGCGGCCGTCGCCGTCCACCCGCGTCAGCACGATGCCGGTGAGGTCGACGCGCTCATCGAAGGCGCGGGCGAGGTTGACGGCGTCCTGACCGGTCAGGCTGTCGGCGACCAGCAGCACCTCGTGCGGCTGAGCCGCGGCCTTCACGCTGGCCGCTTCCGCCATCATCTCGTCGTCGAGCGTGGTGCGGCCGGCGGTGTCCAGGAGCACCACGTCGTAGCCGCCGAGGCGGCCGGCCTCCAGCGCGCGGCGGGCGATCTGCGGCGGCATCTGGCCGGCCACGATCGGCAGCGTATCGACGCCGATGTCGCGGCCGAGCACGGCAAGCTGCTCCATCGCCGCCGGGCGGCGCACGTCGAGCGAGGCCATCAGCACTTTCCGCTTGTCGCGGTCGGTCAGGCGGCGCGCCAGCTTGGCGGTGGTGGTGGTCTTGCCGGAACCTTGCAGGCCGACCATCATGATCGGCACCGGCGGCACGGCGTTGAGGTCGATGGTCTGGCCCTCGGCGCCAAGGGTGGCGATGAGCTGGTCGTGGACGATCTTGACCACCATCTGGCCGGGCGTCACCGACTTGATGACGGTGGCGCCGATCGCCTGTTCCCGCACCTTGTCGGTGAAGGAACGGACCACGTCGAGGGCGACGTCGGCCTCCAACAGCGCGCGGCGCACCTCGCGCATGGCGGCATCGACATCGGCCTCGGTCAGCGCGCCGCGCCGCGTCAGCCGGTCGAGGATGCCCCCCAACTTTTCCGACAGATTGTCGAACAAGGTCCGCGCCTCTAATTGCCGGCCACCGGCGACATGCCGGTCAGGCCATTGATTCCAAACACGTTTGCGCCCGAGGGCGCACAGCGCTGTCGGGCGTTGACCTCCGGTCTCGTGGGGCCGGTCGGCGGATCGAAAAGAACGTCTTTCCGAGAATTAGGGCGCTGTTTATGCCGCGCAACGCTTCAGAGTCAAGAAAACTCGGCGGGGCGGGCTATTTCAGCGGCACCAGCACATTGATGACCAGCTTGTCCTCGGCGGTTTTCAGCGGGTCGGTGACGTACTCCTCGATGAACATATCCCGGGCTTCGAGCCGGCGCTCGTCGAGGTGGTTGGTGATCGCCTCGTAGGTATTGTCCATGTTGTCGTAGGAGCCGCGGTGGACGAATTTCAGCATTTTGCCCTCCGGCGATTTACCGAGGGTGATGCCGTCCGGCAAGCCCTTGAGTTCGCCCTTTGGTTCGCTATCGACCGGGATTTCGGTGAAATAGGTGAAGCCGGCATCGTCGGTTGCGGTGTAGACCACGATGAACGGCCCGCTGGGTGAGATGTTCTGCTTGTCGAGCGTGGCCACCAGCTTCTTGAACGAGCCGATCAGCGTCTCGAACGCGGCTTCCCAGGTGGCGTTGCCTGTCAGCATCACCACGGTCCGGGGTTCGAGCGTTACCTCCTCGCCGAACGGATCCGCAGCAGTGGCCTTGTCGACAGTCTTGTCCTCGGCCGCCGGAGCCGTTGGCGTGGCATCAGCCGGCGGCGGCGCGGCAGGGGGAGTGTCGGCCGGCGTGGGGGTGGCTGCTGCCGGCGGGCTGGCCGGGGCGGTCTCGGCTGCCGGCGCGGGGGTGTCGGGCTGGGTCTGTGCCCATACCTCCACGGCGCCCGGCAGCGCCAGCGCCGCGGCCACGACCAGCCAAAGCAAACGATAAGGCAAACGATGACGGGAACGACTCATGCAAACGCTCTCCACCACTTGAAGTCCCGTAAAACTGCCGCTTGCCTTACCATGCCGACCGCGTGCGCGTCGCGCTGGTCAACAGGGCGGTAGTCCCCATATAAGGCGCCATTGAGGATATCCATGAGCGCACTCGCGGGCCACCCCTTCGCCAAGATGAACGGCATCGGCAACGAGATCGTCGTTGTCGACTTGCGCGACACGGCGGCGACGCTGTCGCCGGCGGACGCGCGCGCCATCGCGCGGGCCGTTCCTTACGACCAGCTCATGGTGCTCGACCGGCCGGCCACCCCCGGCACCGAGGCGTTCGTGCGCATCTACAACAACGATGGCTCCGAGGCCGGCGCCTGCGGCAACGGCATGCGCTGCGTGGCGCGGCAGGTGTTCGCCGCGACCGAGGCGGCCGCGCTGACCTTCGAGACCGCCGCCGGCCTGATCGCCAGCCGGCGCGGCCCGGCGCCCGGCCTCTACACCGTGGACATGGGGCCGCCGCGCTTCGGTTGGCGCGACATTCCGCTGGCGGAGGAATTTCGTGACACCCGTGCCATCGAATTGCAGATTGGCCCGATCGATGCGCCGGTCCTGCATTCGCCGTCGGTGGTCAGCATGGGCAACCCGCATGCGATCTTCTGGGTCGACGATATCGAAGCGTACGATCTCGCCCGGTTCGGCCCGCTCCTGGAAAACCACCCCATCTTTCCCGAGCGCGCCAACATCACGCTGGCCGAGATCGTCGATCGCGGCCACATCAGAATGCGCACCTGGGAGCGCGGCGCCGGGCTGACGCGCGCCTGCGGCTCGGCCGCCTGCGCCACGGCGGTGGCGGCGGCGCGGCTGAAGCGCACGGACCGCACCGTGACCGTGAGCCTGCCCGGCGGCGATCTCGTCATCGAATGGCGCGAGCGCGACGACCATGTGCTGATGACCGGTACGGCGACGTTCGAATACGAAGGCCGCTTCGATCCGGCGCTGTTCGCTGCTCCCCTTTCTCCTCCTCCCCCGCTTGTGGGGGAGGGTAGGGAGGGGGCATGAGCGTCGATGTCGTCACCTTCGGCTGCCGGCTCAATGCCTGCGAATCCGAGGTGATCCGCCGCGAGGCGACGGGTGCCGGCTTGCATGATGCGGTGGTCGTCAACACCTGCGCGGTAACCAACGAGGCGGTGGCGCAGGCGCGCCAGAGCATCCGCCGGTTGAAGCGCGAGCGGCCGGACGCGCGCATCGTCGTCACCGGCTGCGCGGCGCAGACCCAGCCGGGCATGTTCGCGCGCATGGCCGAGGTCGATCGCATCATTGGCAACGACGACAAGCTGCATGCTGCGTCATGGCAGGCTGCGCGCGCGGCGTTCGCGGAACCGGGCGCGGTGGCCGGCGACAAGATCGCGGTCGCCGACATCATGGCGGTGCGGGCGATGGCGCCGCGGCCCGCCGGCGGTGCTCACGCCGGGCTGCCGCGCGCCTTCGTGCAGGTGCAGAACGGCTGCGACCATCGCTGCACCTTCTGCATCATCCCCTTCGGGCGCGGCAATTCACGCTCGCTGCCGGTCGCGGCGGTGGTCGATGAGGTGCGCCGGCAGGTCGCGGCCGGTCATGCCGAGATCGTGCTGACCGGTGTGGACCTGACCAGTTTCGGCGCCGATCTGCCGGATACACCGACGCTCGGCCGGCTTGCCAAACGGATCTTGCGCGAGGTGCCGGAGTTGCGCCGGCTGCGGCTGTCGTCGATCGATTCCATCGAGGTCGATTCCGATCTGCTCGACGTCATCGCCAATGAGGCGCGGCTGATGCCGCATCTGCACCTGTCGTTGCAGGCCGGCGACGACCTTGTCCTCAAGCGCATGAAGCGCCGCCACCTGCGCGGCGACGCCATCGCGTTCTGCGCGCAGGTCAAGCGGCTGCGGCCCGACATCGTGTTCGGCGCCGACCTCATCGCCGGCTTTCCGACCGAGAGTGAGGCGATGTTTTCCCGCTCGCTCGACCTCGTCGCCGAATGCGACCTGACGCTGCTGCACGTCTTCCCCTATTCGGCGCGGCCGGGCACGCCGGCGGCGCGCATGCCGCAGGTGGCGGGCGCCGTCATCCGTGAGCGGGCGAAGCGCCTGCGTGAGGCGGGCGAGGCAGCGTTGCGGCGGCGGCTTGCGCGGGAAGTGGGCGCCGCGCGCAGCGTGCTGATCGAAAGCGCCAGGATCGGCCGCACCGAGCACTTTCTGCCGGTTCGGGTCGAGGGTCACGCCCCCGGTTCAGTGGTGCCGCTCACTATTCACCACCACGACGGTCTCCGTCTCGTCGCCTGAGGTCTCGCCGCTCCAGCCGCATGCCGTCAGCCGCTCGCGCATATGCGGCGGCACCGGCGCCACCACCTGCACCGGCGGCTTATTCTTCGACAGCGGGATGGCAATGGCGCGCGCATGCAGATGTAGCGACGGTTCGCCGAAGCGCGGACCGCTCCCGTAAATGTTGTCACCGACGATCGGCCAGCCCATCGCCGCGCAGTGCACGCGCAATTGATGGGTGCGCCCGGTCAGCGGTTCCAGCTTAAGCCATGTCAGTCCCTCGCCGCGCCCCATCACGCGCCAGCGTGTCTGCGACGGCGCGCCGGCGGGGTCCGGCTTCTGCCACCAGCCGCGTTCGGCATTGAGGCGGCCGAGCGGGATATCGATGGTGCCGCTCTCTTCCGACGGGCCGCCCTCGACCACCGCCCAATAGGTCTTGGTGATCTTGCCATGCTTGAACAACAGCCCGAGCGTCGCGGTGGCCTTGCGGTGACGGCCGAGCACCAGGCAGCCGGAGGTATCGCGGTCGAGCCGATGCGCCAGCACCGGCGGGCGCGGCAGGCCGAACCGCAGCGCGTCGAACGAGGCTTCGAGATTGGGGCCGCCCTTGGGGCCGCGATGCACTGCGATGCCCGGCGGCTTGTCGATCACCAGCATCAGGCCGTCGCGGTGCAGCACGCGGGCCAGCATCTCCTCGGGGGTGGGTTGCGGGGTATCCATCGGGTCGCTTTGGGGCGGCTTTCGTTTGTGCGCTGAAACCGCTAACACACTGCCCTCATGAGCGACAGCAATACGGAACCCAAACAGAGCTGGTGGCGGCGGCTGTCCGGCGGGCTGAAGCGCACCTCGGCCTCGCTCGGCACGGCGGTGGCCGATCTCGTGGTCAGGCGCAAGCTCGACCGCGCCATGCTCGACGACATCGAGGATGTGCTGCTGCGTGCCGACCTCGGCACCGAGGTCGCGGCGCGCATTGCCGAGGCCATCGGCGAGGGGCGTTACGACAAGGCGATCTCCTCCGGCGAGGTCAAGGCGGTGGTCGCCGCCGAGGTCGAGAAGGTGCTGGCGCCGGTGGCGCGGCCGCTCGCCCTCGATGCGGCGAAAAAGCCGTTCGTGATTTTGATGATCGGCGTCAACGGTTCGGGCAAGACCACCACCATCGGCAAGCTGGCCGCAAAATTTTCCGCCGAGGGCCGCAAGGTGATGCTGGCGGCCGGCGACACGTTTCGCGCCGCCGCCATCGAGCAGTTGAAGATCTGGGGTGAACGCACGGGTTGCGAGGTGATCGCCCGCGCGCAAGGCGCCGATGCCGCCGGCGTGGTATTCGAGGCGATGGAGGCGGCGAAGGCGGCCGGTGCCGACGTACTCCTGATCGACACCGCCGGGCGATTGCAGAACAAGGCCGAACTGATGGACGAACTGCACAAGGTGGTGCGCGTCATCAAGAAGACCGACGCGGCGGCGCCGCATGCGGTGCTGCTGGTGCTCGACGCCACCGTCGGGCAGAACGCGCTGTCGCAGGTCGATGCCTTCAGCAAGGCCGCCGGCGTCACCGGCCTTGTCATGACCAAGCTCGACGGCACCGCGCGCGGCGGCATTCTGGTCGCGCTGGCCGAGACGTACAAATTGCCGGTGCATTTCATCGGCGTCGGCGAGGGCATCGACGATCTCGCTCCGTTTGCCGCGCGCGATTTCGCCCGCGCCATCGCTGGAATCGAGGCAGAGATCGAGACATGAGCAAGCCCGCGCCGCATCCGCTGTTCAAGCTTGCGACCGAACTGGGGCCGCTATTGGTTTTCTTTCTCGCCAACGCGAAATTCGGCCTGTTCGTAGCGACCGCGGTGTTCATGGCCGCGGTGGTGGCGGCGATCGTGGCGTCCTACGCCGTGACGCGGCACGTTCCGGTGATGGCGCTGGTGACGGCTCTCGTGGTGCTGGTGTTCGGCGCGCTGACGCTCTACCTGCACGACGAGACGTTTATCAAGATGAAGCCGACCATCATCTACGCGCTGTTCGCCCTGGCGCTCGGCGGCGGGCTGCTGGCGGGGCGTTCGTTCATCGCCATTTTGTTCGATCAGGTGTTCGACCTGACGGCGGCCGGCTGGCGCAAGCTGACGCTGCGCTGGGCGGTGTTCTTCGTGGCGATGGCGCTGCTGAACGAAATTGTCTGGCGCACCCAGTCCACCGATTTCTGGGTCGCGTTCAAGCTGTTCGGCTTCGTGCCGCTGACGATGATTTTTGCCATCGCGCAGATGCCGCTGATCAATCGTGAAAGCCGCGACACGCAGAAAGGCGGCGCCGCGCAAGGCGCGGACGCCGCCGAGCCGTGAAGACTGGGGGACCCGTCAGCTCTTCTGTCGGGCGATGACCTTGTCCTTGATGCCGTCATAGGTTTTCTGCGGCACCACCTTCTTGTGCACCAGATCGTCCTTGCCCTTGTACGGACGGTTCTTGATGATCGCCGCCGAATAAGCCTTGCCGATGCCGGGCAGCGCCTCAAGCTCCTCGGCGCTGGCCGAGTTGAGGTCGATCAGGGTGGTCTTCGCCGCCGGCGCCATCATCTTCGGCGACGGCGCCATCTTGTTGGGGGCGGGCGCCATTTTCGTCGCCGGCGCGGGCTGGCTTGATGGCGCGGTCTGCGTCGATTGCGCCATCGCGGGCGCGGCCATGAGGCCGAGCGCCAGCACCGATGCGGTCAGGGGAGCAAGAAAGAACTTTCGCATGGATTGTCCCTCCAAAGGACGGGTCATCAGGATCGGCAGGCTACAGGTCCATTCGTGGCGAGGCCATGGCCGCCGCATGAACGCCGCCTGAACGGGCCAACTATTTTTATGCGGCGGCGCGAGGGGTCACGACCCCGCCGCCGGCGCCGCTGCGCGAGCCTTGGCGATCGCCGGCTTCAGCACGGTTTCGATGTTCTCGGGCGTAATGCCGCCGACCAGCTTGGCGACGATGGTGCCGTCGCGGCCGACCACGAAGGTTTCGGGCACGCCGTAGACGCCCCATTCGATGGCGGCGCGGCCGTTGCCGTCGACGCCGACGATGGTGAACGGATTGCCGTAGCGGCCGAGGAAGCGGCGCGCGTTGTCGGCGGCATCCTTGTAGTTGATGCCGACCATCTGCAGCTCCTTGTCCTCGGCGAGCTGCACCATCAGCGGCGCTTCGGCGTGGCAGGGCACGCACCACGAGGCCCAGACATTGACCAGGCTGACCTTGCCCTTGAACGCTGCCGGATCGAGGCCGGGCACGGCGCTGCCGCCGGCGACAAGGCCATCGAGCGGCGGCAGCACGGTCGGCGGCACCGCGCGTCCGATCAGCGCCGAGGGAATGCGCGACGGATCGCCCGCGCCGAGCCGGAACCAGAACAGCGCGGCGAGCACGGCGAAGGCGATCAGCGGCAACGCCACCCAGAACGAGCGGCGGCGCCCTTGCGGCGGGCGGGGATCGGTGGCGACAGTCATGGCGCGGCGGTTTTGCCACGCGCGGAGCGGCGCGTCACGCCGCTCGCCTCCAGTTCACGCAATGTTGCGTTCTGGCGCCGGTGGTCCCAGGCGATCCAGACGATCAGCGCGCCGATCACACCGGCGACCACGGCGTAGGAGCCGACAATGAAGGAGGCGTAGGGTCCGAACATCACGCCGCTCCCTGTGCCGCCTGCATCATCCGCAAGGATCGGACGCGGCGGCGCAGGATTTCGTTGCGCATGGCGGCCAAATGCAACGTGACGAACAGGAGCGAGAACGCCACCCCCATGATCAACAGCGGGATCAGAAAGGCGTTGTCGAGCGCCGGCCCGCCGGCGCGCAGCACCGAGGCCGGCTGATGCAGCGTGTTCCACCAGTCGACCGAGAATTTGATGATCGGCAGGTTGATGGCGCCGACCAGCGTCAGCACCGCCGCGGCCCGCGCCGCGCGCGAGGGATCCTCGACCGAGCGCCACAGCGCGATCAGGCCGAGATACATCACGAACAGCACCAGTACCGAGGTCATGCGGGCATCCCATTCCCAGTAGGTGCCCCACATCGGCCGGCCCCACAGCGAGCCGGTGACCAGCGCGAGAAAGGTGAACGCCGCGCCCAGCGGCGCCGCCGCCTGCGCCGAGACGTCGGCCAGCGGATGGCGCCATACCAGCGTGCCGAGCGCGGACAGGCTCATCACCCCCCACACGAACATCGAAAGCCACGCATTGGGCACATGGATGAACATGATCTTGACGGTGGCGCCCTGCTGATAGTCGTCGGGCGCGCTGAGCGCCTGCTGCAACCCGATCGCCAGCGTCACGGCGGTGGCCAGCGCCAGCCATGGCAGCAGGCGCTCGACGAGCTTGAGGAAGCGGGTGGGATTGGCAAGGTCGATGACGGCCATGGCGATCCTGACGGCAGGCGGTGACAGGCGGATTGATCGACGGGCCTGCGGCATTGTCAATCCATCCGTTGCCGCAGGCAGGCGGCGGCGGCGACCGGGCCGATGACGAAGCTTGCCAGCGACAGTGCGCATAAAATCGAAAACGGCGTGCCGAACGCCGGCGACCCGGTAATGGCCGCCGTTGAGGCGGCGACGCCAAAGATCAAGACCGGGATCGACAGCGGCACCACGATCACGGCAAGCAGCATGCCGCCGCGATGCAGCGTGACGGCAAGCGCGGCGCCGATCATTCCGGTGAAGGTCAATGCCGGCGTGCCGGCGATCAGCGTCAGCGCCACCGCGGCGGTGGCGGAAAAATCGAGGTTGAGCAACAGCCCGAGTGCCGGCGTGATGACGATCAGCGGCACGCCGGCGGCGAGCCAGTGCGCGATCGCCTTGGTGGCGCAGGTCAGTTCCAGCGGCGTCCGGCTCATCACCAGCAGGTCGAGCGAGCCGTCTTCGCTGTCGGCGAGAAACAGCCGGTCGAGCGTCAACAGGCTCGCCAGCATCGCGCCCAGCCACAGGATCGCCGGGCCGAGCCGCCGGAGCAGCGCCAGGTCGGGGCCGAGCGCGAACGGCATCAGCACCACCACGGTGAGGAAGAACAGCATGCCGATCAGCGCGCCGCCGCCGACCCTGAGCGCGACGCGGATATCCCGCCGCAGCAGCGCGCCAAGCGCGCTCACGGCGCGGCCTCGATGGCCGGCCCGATATGCAGCGCCTGCGCCGGTATTCCGAGCGGGCCGTGGGTCGCCGCGACGATCAGGCCGCCTTGCGTGAGGTGGTGTGCCATCAGTCTGGTGAATGCACCCTGGCCGGCGCTGTCGAGCGCGGCGGTCGGCTCGTCGAGCAGCCACAGCGGCCGGTGCAGCACCAGCAGGCGGGCGATCGACAGCCGCCGGCGTTGCCCGGCAGACAGATAGGCGGCCGGCAGATGGGCGATGCGGTCAAGCCCCACCGCCTCCAGCGCGGCGTTCGCCTCGCCCTGTCTACCGCCGGGAAAGTCGCGGAAAAACAACAGATTTTCCGCAACCGTCAGGGCCGGCTTGAGAGCGTCGCGGTGGCCCAGATAGTGCGCCTGCTCACCGAGCGTCAGGTCGGCCTCGCCGCCGTCCAGCGCCACCTTGCCGCCAGCCGCCGGCAACAGTCCCGCGATCAGCCGCAGCAGCGTGGTCTTGCCGGCACCGTTACGGCCGGTGACGGCCAGCGCGGTGCCTGCCGCGACAGCGAAACCAAGCCCCGAGAAGATCTCGCGGCCGCCGCGCACGCAGCGCAGGTCGGTGCCCGTCAGCCGCAATTGTCGGGGATTCACGATTGTTTCGTCTCCAGCGGCTTGCTTCGGGATCGATGGCACAGGCTTTGCCTACAATAGCTGGCGGCGCCGCACCATTGTCGTGTGGCGGTGCGCCTGGAAACATTCTATAGACTGCGGCCTGACGCCGCCGGCCCGCCTGCCGTCCGTCGCGGCGCGCCTGAGCGCGCACGATGATATCCCCCTCGCCGGGTACTCACTTTTGAACCGGGATTGCCTGCAATGACCTCCATCGACAGCTTCAAGTGCCGTAAAACCCTCAAGGTCGGCGCCAAGACCTATGTCTACTACAGCCTGCCCACGGCGGAAAAGAATGGCCTCAAGGGTATTTCGCGGCTGCCTTATTCGATGAAGGTGCTGTTGGAAAACCTTCTGCGCAACGAGGACGGCCGCTCGGTCAAGAAGGCCGACATCCAGGCGGTGGCGAAGTGGCTGAGGAAGCGGACCTTCGAGCACGAGATTGCCTTCCGTCCGGCGCGCGTGTTGATGCAGGACTTCACCGGTGTGCCGGCCGTGGTCGACCTGGCCGCGATGCGTAACGCGATGCAGTCGCTCGGGGGAGAGCCGGCCAAGATCAATCCGCTGGTGCCGGTCGATCTGGTCATCGACCACTCGGTGATCGTCAATTTCTTCGGCAGCAACACCGCTTTCGCCAAGAACGTCAGCGAGGAATACAAGCAGAACCGCGAGCGCTACGAGTTCCTGAAATGGGGCAAGGGCGCCTTCTCGAACTTCTCGGTGGTGCCGCCAGGCACCGGCATCTGCCACCAGGTCAACCTCGAATATCTCGCCCAGACGGTGTGGACCAAGAAGCAGAAGATGACGGTCGGCCGCAAGACCGGCATCTTCGAGGTCGCCTACCCCGACACGCTGGTCGGCACCGATTCGCACACCACCATGGTCAACGGCCTGGCCGTGCTTGGCTGGGGCGTCGGCGGCATCGAGGCGGAAGCGGCGATGCTCGGCCAGCCGTTGTCGATGCTGCTGCCGGAGGTGGTCGGCTTCAAGCTCAAGGGCAAGCTCAAGGAAGGCGTCACCGCCACCGACCTGGTGCTGACCGTGACCCAGATGCTGCGCAAGCTCGGCGTGGTCGGCAAGTTCGTCGAGTTCTACGGCCCCGGCCTTGACGACCTGTCGGTGGCCGACAAGGCGACCATCGCCAATATGTCGCCGGAGTATGGCGCGACCTGCGGCTTCTTCCCGGTCGATGCCGCCACCATCGACTATCTCAAGACCACCGGCCGCAAGGCGGCGCGAATCGAACTCGTCACCAAATACGCCAAGGCGCAGGGCCTGTACCGCACCGCCGCCTCGCCCGACCCGGTGTTCACCGAGAAGCTGGTGCTCGACCTCGGCGATGTCGTGCCGTCGATGGCCGGCCCGAAGCGGCCGGAAGGGCGCGCGGCGCTGGAGACCATTCCGGCCGGCTTCCGTGCCGCGATGGACACCGAATACAAGAAGGCCGCCGATATCGCCACGCGCTACAAGGTCGAGGGCCGCAACTTCGATCTCGGCCATGGCGACGTGGTGATCGCCGCCATCACCTCCTGCACCAATACCTCCAACCCGAACGTGCTGATCGCCGCCGGCCTGCTCGCGCGCAACGCCGCCGCGCGCGGTCTCAAGGCCAAGCCGTGGGTCAAGACCTCGCTGGCGCCGGGCAGCCAGGTGGTGGCCGAGTATCTGGCCAATTCGGGATTGCAGCTCGACCTCGACAAGGTCGGCTTCAATCTGGTCGGTTTCGGCTGCACCACCTGCATCGGCAATTCCGGGCCGCTGCCGGAGGAGATTTCGAAGTCGGTCAACGACAACGGCATCGTCGCCGCGGCGGTGCTGTCGGGCAACCGCAACTTCGAAGGCCGCGTCTCGCCGGACGTGCAGGCGAACTATCTCGCCTCGCCGCCGCTGGTCGTCGCCTATGCGCTGGCCGGCACCGTGACCAAGGATCTGACCAGCGAGCCGCTCGGCACCGGGCGTGATGGCAACCCGGTCTATCTGCGCGACATCTGGCCGTCGGCGAAGGAGATCAACGCCTTCATCAAGAAGTACGTCACCTCGCAGATCTTCAAGAAGAAGTATGCCGACGTGTTCAAGGGTGACGCCAACTGGGCCAAGATCAAGACCGCCACCAGCGAGACCTATCGCTGGAACATGGGGTCGACCTATGTGCGCAACCCGCCTTACTTCGAGGGCATGACCAAGGAGCCGGCCCCGGTCGCCGACATCGTCGAGGCGCGCATTCTGGCGCTGTTCGGCGACAAGATCACCACCGACCACATCTCGCCGGCCGGCTCGATCAAGCTGACCTCGCCCGCCGGAAAGTATCTGACCGACCACCAGGTGCGGCCGGCCGACTTCAACCAGTACGGCACGCGGCGCGGCAATCACGAAGTGATGATGCGCGGCACCTTCGCCAATATCCGCATCAAGAATCACATGCTCAAGGGCGCCGACGGCAACATCCCCGAGGGCGGTCTGACGCGGCATTGGCCCGACGGCGACGAGATGACGATCTACGACGCCGCGATGAAGTACAAAGAGGAGAACGTGCCGCTCGTCGTGTTCGCAGGCGCCGAATACGGCAACGGTTCGTCGCGCGACTGGGCCGCGAAGGGCACGCTGCTGCTCGGCGTCCGCGCCGTGATCTGCCAGAGCTTCGAGCGCATCCACCGCTCGAATCTGGTCGGCATGGGCGTGCTGCCGCTCACCTTCGAGG
>JBARWE010000162.1:0-6301 GCA_049646625.1 Xanthobacteraceae bacterium | reverse complement strand
GCGCGGGCTGCCGCGGGCCGAAGGGCACCGCCGCGGCGTCGAGGCGCTGCGTCGCGTGGTGCGCGCGGCAAGCGAGCTTGGCATCGCCTATCTGACGATCTTCTCCTTCAGTTCGGAGAACTGGTCGCGCCCGGCCAGCGAAATCCACGATCTGTTCGGCCTGCTGCGCCGCTTCATCCGCAACGACCTCGCCGCGCTGCACCGCGACGGCGTGCGGGTGCGCGTGATCGGCGAGCGCGCCGGGCTGGAGCCGGATATCGCCGCGCTGTTGCAGGAAGCCGAGGATCTGACCCGCGCCAACACCCGCCTGACGCTGGTGGTGGCCTTCAACTACGGCTCGCGGCAGGAGATTGCGGCCGCCGCACGGCAGCTCGCCCAAGAGGTCGCCGAGGGTCGCCGCGCCGTCGCTGACATCGACGAGGCGGCGGTGGAAGGCTGCCTCGATACCCGCGGCATTCCCGACCCCGATCTGATCGTGCGCACCAGCGGCGAGATGCGGCTGTCGAATTTCCTGATGTGGCAGGCGGCTTACAGCGAACTGGTGTTCGTGCCGATCCACTGGCCGGATTTCGATAAGGCGGCGCTGGAGCAGGCGCTGGCCGAATATGCCCGGCGCGAGCGTCGCTTCGGCGGGCTTGCCGCCGGCGCCGGATCGTAACGGGCGTGCCGCTCGAACCCCCCATCGCCGCCGGCGGTGCGCAAGCGGCGGCGCGCAATCTGTGGGTCCGGCTGGCGGTCGCCGCCGTGCTGATTCCGCTGGCGCTGCTGTTGGCCTGGGGCGGCGGCTGGTGGTGGCTGACGCTGGTGACGCTCGCTGCCGTCGGGCTGTTCGTCGAATGGCTGACGATGGTTGGCGCGGCGCGCAATCAGGGCGTGGTTGCCGGCGCCGTGGCGCTGGCGGTAGCGGGGATTTGCGTGGTCATCGGCCGCCCCGACAGCGCCGCCGGCCTGCTCGCCGTGGGCACGCTGGTGGTCGCGGTATTGTCGCAGGTGCGCCGCGGCTGGGCGATGCTCGGCTTTGCCTATGCGGCCGCGGCGCTGTTTGCCGCGCTGCTGGTGCGGTCGAGCGACGCCACGGGTTTTCACGCGCTGGTGTTCGTGTTTCTGGTGGTGTGGATCACCGACAGCCTCGGCTATTTCGTCGGGCGCGGCGTTGGCGGGCCGAAACTGTGGCCGCGCGTCAGCCCGAACAAGACCTGGGCCGGGGCGCTCGGCGGGTTCTTCGGCAGTTTGGTGGTGGCCGCGCTCCTCGCCCTGGCCGGTTTCATCGCGTGGCTGCCGGCGCTTGCCCTCGGCGGGCTGTTGTCGATCGCCTCGCAGCTTGGCGATCTGCTTGAATCGGCGGTCAAGCGGCGCTTCGGCGTGAAGGATTCGAGCCAGCTCATTCCCGGCCATGGCGGCCTGCTGGACCGGCTCGACGGCTTCGTCGCGGCGATCGTCGTGGCGGCGCTGATCGGGCTGTGGCGCGGCGGTTTCGATGGCGTCGGGCAGGGCGTTATGGTTTGGTGAGACGATGAGCGCGGTTCCTCTACGCACACATAACGGGCAATCCGCCGCGCCGCGCGTGGTGTCGGTGCTGGGCGCGACCGGCTCGATCGGCGACAGCACCATGGACCTGCTGCGTCGGGCGCCGGGGCGTTACCGCGTCGAGGCGCTGACCGCCAACGGCAACGTCGCGGCGCTGGCAAAACTCGCCCGGGAGTTCGACGTGCGCTTCGTCGCCGTTGGCGATGCCGCCCGCTACACCGAGCTGAAGGATGCGCTGGCCGGCACCGGGATTGCCTGCGGCGCCGGCGAGGCGGCGGTGATCGAGGCGGCGGCGCGGCCGGCCGACTGGCTGATGGCGGCAATCAGCGGGGCTGCGGGCCTGAAGCCGGCGCTGGCGGCCGCCGATCGCGGCACCACCATCGCGCTCGCCAACAAGGAGTGCCTGGTCTGCGCCGGCGACATTTTCATGGAGCGGGCGGCGAGGGCCGGCGCCCGCGTGCTGCCAGCGGATTCCGAGCACAACGCGCTGTTCCAGGCGCTGTCGTCGGGCAACCGCGAGGAACTGGTGCGGGTGATCATCACCGCCTCAGGCGGGCCGTTCCGCACCTGGCCGGCCGAGGACATCGAGCGCGCCACGCTGGCGCAGGCGCTCAAGCACCCGAACTGGAGCATGGGGCAGAAGATCACCATCGATTCCGCCTCGATGATGAACAAGGGGCTGGAGGTGATCGAGGCGTCGTATCTGTTCGCGCTGCCGCCCGAGGAGATCGACGTGCTGGTGCATCCGCAGTCGATCGTCCATGGCCTCGTCGAGTTCGCCGACCGCTCGGTGGTGGCGCAGCTCGGCGCCCCCGACATGCGCACGCCGATTGCCCACTGCCTCGGCTGGCCCGAGCGGATTCCGGGGCCGGCCAAGCCGCTCGATCTTGCCGCCATCGGCCAACTCACCTTCGAGAAACCGGACTTCGCCCGCTTTCCGGGCCTGCGCCTTGCCTTCGACGCGCTGCGCACCGGGCAGGGTGCCACCACGGTCTACAATGCCGCCAACGAGGTCGCGGTCGCCGCCTTCATCGGCGAAAAGATCCGCTTCGGGGCGATCGCCCGGCTGGTCGAGGCGACGCTCGATGGCTGGATCCGCGGCGGCCGGTTGAAGGCGCTCGGCTCGGCCGATGATGCCATCGCCGTTGACCATGATGCGCGAAAACTGGCGCTCGCCCTCTTGCCTGAAATCGCCGCAAAGGCACACTAAAGCCATCGGATGGACGGCGCCCGGTATGGCGCTGTAAAGCGGGGTTAAATGGACATCTTCCTCAATAGCTTCAACGCCTTGTCGCATGGCGTGGTCGGCTATGTGGTCCCCTTCCTGTTTGTGCTCACGATCGTCGTGTTTTTCCACGAACTCGGCCATTTCCTCGTCGCCCGCTGGGCCGGCGTGAAGGTGGTGACGTTCTCGGTCGGCTTCGGCCCGGAACTGTTCGGCTTCAACGATCGCCACGGCACCCGCTGGAAGCTCTCCGCCGTCCCGCTCGGGGGTTACGTCAAGTTCTTCGGCGACGACAGCGAGGCCAGCACGCCGGCCAGCGCGGCGCTTGCCAAAATGACCGAGGCCGAGAAGCAGGGCAGCTTCCACCACAAGAAGGTCGGCCCGCGCGCCGCTATCGTCGCCGCTGGCCCGATCGCCAATTTCATTCTCGCCATCGTCATCTTCGCCTGCCTGTTCGCGGTGATTGGCAAGCCGAGCACCAGCGCCCGGGTCGACGCGGTGCAGCCGGGCAGCCCGGCGGCCGCCGCCGGCTTCCAGTCCGGCGATGTCGTCGTCGCCATCGATGGCCAGGCGATCGAGAGCTTCTCCGATATGCAGCGCATCGTCAGCATCAAGGCTGGCGAGCGGCTGACCTTCACGGTGAAGCGCGGCGACACCACCATCGACCTGCCGGCCACGCCGGAACTGCGCGAGGTGAAGGACAATTTCGGCAATACCCACCGCCTCGGCATCCTCGGCATCAGCCGCGCCAACAATGCCGGCGACGTCCAGACCCAGCGGGTCGATCCGGCGACTGCGGTGTGGCTCGGCGTCAAGGAGACCTGGTTCGTCCTCGACCGGACGGTGGCCTATATCGGCGGTATCTTCGTCGGGCGCGAGGCGGCCGACCAGCTCGGCGGGCCGATCCGCATCGCCCAGATTTCCGGGCAGGTGGCGACCATCGGGGTGGCGGCGCTGTTGCATCTCACCGCCGTATTGTCGATCTCCATCGGCCTGTTGAACCTGTTTCCGGTGCCGCTGCTCGATGGTGGCCACCTTTTGTTCTATGCGATCGAGGCGATCCGCGGCCGCCCGTTGTCGGAGCGGGCGCAGGAGCTTGGCTTCCGTGTCGGGCTTGCCCTGGTGCTGATGTTGATGGTGTTCGCCACCTATAACGACATTCTGCACCTGGCGGCCTCTTGAGCCGCGGGCGTGCCGTGGCCGAAGGGCAACGTGTTGGCAGGAAATTGGAATTATTGGGCGAATGAGCGTTTGCCAGTCGCGGAAAATTGGCTACAAGCGAACTTGGAACAGAGAATCTGCCGGCTCGCGGGGGCGGGGTGGCTTGGTATTGAAGACTTGGAATGAAAAGGGCGCTCCGCGCATGAAAGTCGGATTGCGTGTGTTGCGGGGGAGCATGGTTGCTGCCCTGTTGTCGATTGCGGCTCCGCTTGCGGGCGTCACGATCATGTCGGGAATGGCGACGCCTGCGCTGGCGCAGTCGGCGTCGTCGATCATCGTCGAGGGCAATCGCCGGGTCGAGGCTGAGACCATCCGCTCCTATTTCCGGCCCGGCCCGAGCGGCCGGCTGGACAATGCCGCCATTGACGATGGCCTCAAGGCGCTGATCGCCACCAACCTGTTCGAGGACGTCCGCCTCAGCAACCGTGGCGGCCGGCTGGTCGTGTCCGTGGTCGAGAACGCGGTGATCGGCCGCGTGGCCTTCGAGGGCAACAAGAAGCTCAAGGACGAGCAGCTCACCGCCGAAATCCAGTCCAAGCCGCGCGGCGCGCTGTCGCGGCCGATGGTGCAAGCCGACGCCCAGCGCATCATCGAACTGTATCGCCGTTCTGGCCGCTATGACGTTCGCGTCAACCCGCAGATCATCGAGGGGCCGAACAACCGGGTCGACCTCGTGTTCGAGATCACCGAGGGCAAGAAGACCGGCGTGGTCTCGATCGAGTTCGTCGGCAACCAGGCGTTCTCTTCCTATCGCCTCAAGGACCAGATCAAGACCCGCGAATCCAACCTTTTGAGCTTCCTCTCCTCGGGCGACGTCTACGATCCCGACCGCGTCGAGGCCGACCGCGACCTGATCCGCCGCTTCTACCTGAAGAACGGCTACGCCGACGTCCAGGTTGTCGCGGCGCTGACCGAATACGACCCGCGCGACAAGGGCTTCCACATCACCTTCAAGATCGAGGAAGGCCAGCAGTACCGCGTCTCGTCGGTGTCGGTCGAATCGACCATTCCCTCGCTCGACGCCGAGGCGCTGCGCAGCTTCTCCCATGTCAGCGTCGGCTCGATCTACAACGCGGTGGCGGTCGAGAAATCGATCGAGGATATGTCGATCGAGGCGTCGCGGCGCGGCTATGCCTTTGCCGTCGTGCGGCCGCGCGGCGACCGCAATTTCGAGAACCACACGGTGGCGCTGGTGTTCTCCGTTCAGGAGGGGCCGCGCAACTATATCGAGCGCATTAATATCCGCGGCAACATGCGGACGCGGGAATATGTGATCCGCCGCGAGTTCGATATTGCCGAGGGTGATGCCTATAACCGTGCGCTGGTCGATCGTGCCGAGCGCCGCCTGAAGAACCTCGACTTCTTCCAGACCGTCAAGATCACCACCGAGCCGGGATCGTCCAGCGACCGGGTGATCGTCAATGTCGATGTTCAGGAGAAGTCCACCGGCGAGTTCTCCGTGTCGGCCGGCTATTCGACCTCCGACGGCATCCTTGGCGAGGTCTCGATCGCCGAGCGTAACTTCCTCGGCCGCGGCCTGTTCGCCAAGGCGGCGGTGCAATACGGCCAGTATGCGCGCGGCTACACGCTGTCGTTCGTCGAGCCGTATCTGCTGGACTACCGTGTCGCGTTCGGCATCGATCTGTTCCAGCGCGAGCAGTTGGCCAACAGCTACTACTCCTACGATACCAAGACGACCGGTTTCAGCACCCGGTTCGGCTTCGCGTTGCGCGAGGATCTGACGCTGCAACTGCGCTATTCGTTCTATCGTCAGGAGGTCCGGCTCGACCAGAATCTGTTCAACCCGTTTACGACGGCGGTCTCGCTGCCGGTCCTGCTGGAGATGCAGCAGGGCGCCAAGAACACCTCCATGCTGGGTTACACGCTGACCTACAACACCCTCGACAACAACATCAATCCGACCTCCGGCCTGTTCGCCGAGTTGAAGCAGGATTTTGCCGGCGTCGGTGGCGATGTAACCTATCTCAAGACCACGGGTGAGGCGAAATACTACCAGCCGCTGGTCTCCGACATCGTCGGCCTGCTGCGGGTGCAGGGCGGTATCATGAACAAGATCGGCAACGACAACCTGCGCATGCTCGATCACTTCCAGATGGGGCCGAACCTGGTGCGCGGCTTTGCGCCGGCCGGCATCGGTCCGCGCGATATCTCGCGCTGGGGCGCGTTTGGCTATGGCGATGCGCTCGGCGGCACCATGTACTGGGGCGCATCCGCCGAATTGCAGATGCCGTTCTGGTTCCTGCCCAAGGAGGTCGGGATCAAGGGCGCGGTCTATGCCGATGTCGGTCAGCTCACCGACTACAAGGG
>JBARWE010000161.1:0-3162 GCA_049646625.1 Xanthobacteraceae bacterium | reverse complement strand
CACGACATACAGCTTGGGAAGCTGTCGTTCTACCACTGAACTACGCCCGCGTGCCGCTGTCGGCCGGATCACGGCGCCTTGCCGCCATCGGCATGATGCGCCTCGATCCGGCTCCACGGATCATGCGTCGTCTTACAATGACCCGGCGGGGTCTGGCTACAGGCTTTTCCCGGCGATCTTTCCGACGCGGCCCGATCCGTTTGTCGTCAACGCTCGGGATCGTCGTCCATGTCGTCGAGCAGATCGATCAGTTCGGCAACCTTGCCGGTCGGCAGCGGCCGGCCGGCGTTGACGAGCGCGTCGTCGCTGTTGACCCAGGCCCAGGCTTGCGCCAACTCCCCGGCGGTTGCCCCGGTCAGCATGATCTCGGCGAGCAGTTGCTCGTCGGCGGGGCCGATGATTGCCGTGATGTCGTGCGCGGTCATCGTCATTTCGAGCCTCCTTCGGTCGCGAGCGGCGAAGCCGGAAACTGGTCCGGCCGTTTCGGGCCGGGAACACACTGCAAGACTGAGATTGGTACGACATTGCGGTGGCGCAAGGCGGCGGCTGCAGCGCGTGCTCCGGTTCGCCGGCTTGCCGCCTCTGCGCTCGTGTCAATCATACCTTTTGACTGATTCTTTTCGTTGCGGGCGCGCCGCCGCGAACTATGCTCGGCGGCGGAGTTCGACCGATGTGGTATCTGTTTCTTCTGCTTCCCGCCTCGCTGTTTACGATCATCGCGGTCTGGCGCTTGCGTCAGCCGGCCGAGGCGCAGGAATTCGAATCGCGCACCTGGTAGTGGCGCCCGGGCCATCGGCTGCGCTGCGATCGGCAAGGCCCCTCAATTGAGGGGAGGCGATATCCGTCCCGCCCCCGTATGACGTCTGTTCCATTGGAAAGACGGGGGATGGCGATGCGTGGATTGGGGTTGATCGGGCTGGCCGTGCTGCTTGCGGGCTGCAATCAGACGACGTCGCAGACCGGGCCTGCGGTGGCCGATGCGCACCAGGCCGGAGCGGCGGCGCAGACGGCCGAATTGCCGCCGATCTATGAGCCGCTGGTCGATATGTACCGCGTCAATCCGGTGAAGTATCGCCGCGATCTCGCCGAATGCCGGGCGCAGGCCGCGCCGCAGGAAGCGGTGGCGCGTCAGGCGCGGCAGCAGCAGGCGGCGGGCACCGCCGTGCAGGTCGCCGGCGCCGTGGCGTCGTTCATCCCGGTTTCGAGCTTCCGGCAGGCTCATACGCTTTATCACGCCACGCAGACGGCGCAGCAGGTCGGCGCCGCGACCGCGGAATCCGGGGCGATCACCGCCGAGCAGGCGACCGCGGATTATGCGCTGGTGATCGATAGCTGCCTGACCCACAAGCGCTATCGTCTGCTGCGCAGCTAGCGCGTTTTCGAGCGAACCAGTCCGCTGCAGTGCCCATTGGCATGCCCGCGGATTGCGCCGAATCCGCGCTACCCGGTTAACCGGATGGTTGCCGTCGCTCCGCTAGCCTTGGCGGATGGCGAACGACATTCTGCTGTTCAAGGAACGCCGCGTCCTTGGCCTCACTGAGCGAAGGTGGCAGTGGCTCGGCCGGCGGCTGATGCTGGCCGCCGTGATCGTCGTCTGGGGATTTGCCGCCTATCAATTCGGCGCCGAGCGCAGCGTCAGACTGGCCTCGCAACTGTGGGGCGCTGCCCGCGACCATGTGGCCGGCTCGCGTGGGATCATTGAGGGCGCTGCGGTGCGGCGCATGCCCGCCTGCCTCGGCCCGGTGCGCGTCAATTGCGTCGTCGATGGCGACACCGCGTGGGTGGACGGCGAAAAGATCAGGCTGAGCGGCATCGACGCACCCGAGATCGAGGGGCGCTGCAGCGCCGAGCGCGCGTTGGCGCAGCGCGCCAAGCATCGTCTCAGTGAGCTTCTGTCGTCGCAGCCGTTTTCAGTCGCCCGCTCCGGGGCGGATCGCTACGGCCGCACGCTGGCGACGCTTTACTTGCGCGATGGCGGCGATGTCGGGGTGGTGATGGTGCGCGAAAACCTGGCCCGGCCGTGGACCGGGCGCCGGATGCCGTGGTGCTGAGCAAGGCTTGCCGGACCTCTGGTGCCGCAAGAGGGATTCGAACCCCCGACCCCATCATTACGAATGATGTGCTCTACCAGCTGAGCTATTGCGGCGCCGTCGAGAGCCGGCCGGCCCCGGCCAGTGGACCGAGGCGTTTCGGGTCGCCACGGAAAGATCCGGCGACCGTCGGCGCGAGGCTCCTGATATCGGGCGGGGCTGCGCTTGGCAAGGTCATCCGCCGCCCGCGCGCTGCATAGCGCGGCGGAACACGGCGTCGCCGCGAACGTGTGACGGCGCGGGCGTCAGCCGCCCCAGCGCGACAAGAACCCGCGCCAGCCGCCGGCCTGTCCGGCGGGCGGGTTCAGCGAATCGGCAAATTCCGCATCCTCGCTGGCCGCATCGACGCCGGGATCGTCAGGCGCGCGGATGATCGGGATGACCGGCGCCGGGCCGCTCGCGACATCCTTGCGTGGGCGGAACACCGGTGGTGCCATGGGCGGGGGTTCGGCCTGTGGCGGGGCGGCGGTGACGTCGTCGCCTGCCTTGATATCTTCTGCTGCGGCGGCCGGCGTCGTCGGCACCGGCTGCGCCGTCGGCTCCGGTTGCGGCCCGATCAGCGGCGGCGTCTCGAGGGCCGGTGCACTCGTCGCGGCCGGCTCGTCTGGGTCGATGGTGTCGCCCGGCTGCCCCGGCAGCGCCGCCAGTGGTGCCTGCCAGCGGAAGGCATCGATCTGCCCCGTCACCGGCGATACCGGATACCAGCGCTCGGAGACGTAGCCGTCGGCGGTCCACACCGGGTCCTGCGCCGCGCGCACCGCACGCAGCGTCCAGCTTCGTGCCAGCCCCTCGTTGCCATCGTCCTCGCGGGCGATCTCGGCCATCAGCATGGCGACACGCTGGGTCGGTGCCGTGGCGAGCGGCGCCAGCGCGGCGCGCGCCTTGCCAAATTCGCGGGCGTCGATGGCGGCGCGTGCCACCGCGATGGCGCCCTCGGCCGATTCCGGTGTTCTGGCGGCCAGCGCCTCGACCCGCGACAGCCGCTCCAGCGCCGAATCGCCGAGCCGCACATGGGCGTAGGCATCGGCAAGATCGGGATGGGGGTTGGCGACCCAGGCCGTCTCGATCAGCC
>JBARWE010000160.1:0-10669 GCA_049646625.1 Xanthobacteraceae bacterium | reverse complement strand
ACGCGGGACGGCCGCGCGCTATCTCGCCGCGCAGCTTGCCGGCCGCCGCGCCGGGCGAGCCGGTATCAGCCTGGCGGCGACTGGCGATTTCGATCGCTTCCTGATGGAGGCGGCGGGCGGCGTGATGGGGCGGGCTGCCGTCGAGGGATTGCAGCGGCGCTTTCCGGCCATGTCGGCGGCGCCAATGCCGCGTGCGGTGCGTTCGCGCTGGCGCCATCTGATGTGGGTGATGCCGCTTGCGCTCGTCATGATGCTGGCGCCGGCGCTGCTCGCCGATGCGGCCGGCTCGGTGGTGGCGCTCGGGTTTCTGGCCTTCGCCAGCTTGCGCATCGCCGCCGCCGCCGTTCCGGTGCCGCCTGTGGCCCGGCCGCGCCGTCTCGCCGAGCGCGAACTGCCGATCTACAGCGTTATCGTCGCGCTCTATCGCGAGGCGGCGTCGGTCGAGCCGCTGATCGACGCGCTTGAAGCGCTCGATTACCCGCGCGAAAAGCTCGACATCATCATCGTTGTCGAGCCGGACGATCGTGAGACGCGCGATGCGCTGGCCCGCGCGCGCGACCGGCGCGGGGCGATGCCACACCTTCAGGTCATCGTCGCGCCGCGCGGCGGACCGCGCACCAAGCCGAAGGCGCTCGCCTGCGCGCTGCCGTTCGCCCATGGCAGCTTCGTTGCGGTCTACGACGCCGAGGATCGCCCCGATCCGGGCCAGCTTCGCGCCGCGCTCGAGGCGTTTCGCCGCGGTGGCCCCGATGTGGCCTGCGCGCAGGCGGCGCTATGCATCGACAACCGCCGCGAAAGCTGGCTGGCACGGATGTTCGGCGTCGAATACGCCGGACAGTTCGATGCCTTCCTGCCGGGTCTGGCGACCCTCGGTCTGCCGCTGCCGCTCGGCGGCTCGTCCAATCATTTTCGCGCCGGGGTGCTGCGCGATGTCGGCGGCTGGGATTGCTACAACGTCACCGAAGACGCCGATCTCGGCATGCGGCTGTCGCGCTTCGGCTATCGCGCGGTGACGTTTGCCTCCACCACCTATGAAGAAGCGCCGGTGCGCTTTACGCCGTGGCTGCGCCAGCGCACCCGCTGGATGAAGGGCTGGCTCCAGACCTGGGCCGTGCATATGCGCGCGCCCCGGCAACTGTGGCGCGATGCCGGCGCGCGCGGCTGGCTGACGCTGAACCTGCTGGTCGGCGGTAACGTGCTGACCGCGCTTCTTCATCCGCTGCTGCTTGGCGGCATCGCGCTCGGGCTTGCCACCGAGGGCGGCTGGCCGGCCTTCGCCCTGCCCGAAGGAGGGCTGGCGGCGCTGCACATTGCCGCCATCGCTGCCGGCTATCTCGCTACCCTCGTGGTCGGGCTGATCGGGTTGGCGCGGCGCGGCCGGCTTGCCGACGGCTGGGTTCTGCTGCTGACGCCGATCTACTGGCTGTATCTGTCATGCGCGGCCTGGCGTGCGCTGGGACAGATGCTGACCGATCCCTATCGGTGGGAGAAAACCGATCATGGCTCGGCCCGGCGCGATGGATCGCAAGGCGGCGCCGAGGGGTGATGCCGCTCGGCCGGCGCCGCGCCGCAGTGGGATCAGAGATAGGTTTTCAGTTCGGCCGCGGCCTCGTCCGGCGTCCGCTTAAGGTCGAACGGTTTGACGAAGTTGCCGTTGCGATCCATCAAATAGATCAGCGCGGTGTGATCCATCGTGTAGTCGCCGTCTTTCTGCGGCACCTTCTTGGCGTAGACCCGATAGCCGGTCACCACCTGCGCGATCGCTTCGGGGCTGCCGGTCAGCCCCTTGAGATGCGGATCGAAGCTCGACAGGTAATCCTTCATCGCCGCCACGGTGTCGCGCTCCGGGTCGACCGAAATGAAGTAGGCGTTGACGCGGGCCGCATCGGGGCCGAGCGCGCGCATCACCTCCGACATCTCGAACAGCGCGGTCGGGCACACGTCCGGGCAGTGCGTGAAGCCGAAGAAGATCAGGCTCGGGCGGCCCTGCAGGGTCTTTTCGGTGACTTGCTGGCCGTTGTTGTCGACCAACTGGAACGGGCCGCCGATCGCCGCCGGCGCGGTGACGGTGCGGAACGAGCCGGTCAGGCTCAGCACCACGGCCAGCCCGACGATCAGGCTGATGCCGAACGAGGCGGCGATGACGATCGAGCGGTTGAGTTTCGCCGCCATGCAGGACCCCTTGCCAAAGCGCGGCGGTCAAAGCGCCGCGCGCTCCACATAGGACGGCCGCGTGCGGGGGGCAAGGCTTGGCTCAGGCGGTACGGATCACGTCCTGCTGACGGACCGCAGCCTTGGTGGGTGCTTATCGTCCGGCGAGCGCGCTGCCCGGTGGCAGCAGGCGGGCCTGCCGGTCGGACGTGCAGGAGCGGTAGAGCCGGCCGAGATCGCGGCCTTCGAGGAAGATCATCTGCCGTCGCAGGCCGCCGTGACGCGCGATCCAGCGCCGGACCGGCGCGGGATACATCGCCAGCAGAAGCCGCGTCGCCTCGGCATTCGTGACCGGGCGGCCGTGCGTGCCCATGTCCCAGGCGGCGTGAAAGCCGAGCCGGGCGCGCGGCGTCACGCAGATCCGGTCGTGCGACACTGTACCGAGCACCAGCGTGCAGGCGGAGGCGCACAGCCCGTCGATGATCACCTTGTCGCCGGACTGGCTCAGTTCCTCGAACCGGTCGAGGTAGGTGCCGATGCGTCCGCCGCGATCATCGGCAATGCGGGTGGCCGCTCCGGCGGCGGCGAGGCTGCCGCACAACAGCGCCATCGCCAGCAGACCGGTTGCAAGCCTCATCGCAGGACCCCTCGATTCATTGTCGCCAGCGTGTTGCACAACACCGATGTTTGTCCAGATGGCGGATGCCTGCACGATACGATTCATTCGGAGTGTTGCCGCGCGGATGCACGCCGCCGTGCGATTGCGGTCGCGTTGTCATGCAATTGTCGTTGACCGTTGCGAATGCGGCGCGCTTCAATCGCCGGTCCGCGCGAATGGGGTGAGGCATGGCCGACGCCGATGTCATCGTGGTGGGGGCGGGACTGGCCGGGCTGGTCGCCGCGACCGAACTCGCCGAGGCCGGGCGGCGCGTCATCGTCGTCGATCAGGAGGGCGAGCAGAGCCTCGGCGGCCAGGCCTTCTGGTCGTTCGGCGGGCTGTTCCTGGTCGATTCGCCCGAGCAGCGCCGGCTGCGTATCCGCGATTCGCAGGCGCTGGCGTGGCAGGACTGGCTCGGCAGTGCCGGCTTCGACCGCGCCGAGGATGCCTGGCCGCGGCGCTGGGCGGAGGCTTACGTCGCTTTCGCCGCCGGCGAGAAGCGGGCCTGGCTTTCCGCCATGGGCGTACGTTTCTTCCCGGTGATCGGCTGGGCCGAGCGCGGCGGCCCCGACGCCATGGGGCACGGCAATTCGGTGCCGCGTTTCCACATCACTTGGGGCACTGGGCCGGGCCTGCTGGAGCCGTTCGTCGCCCGTGCGCGCGCCGCCGAGGCGGCCGGGCGGCTGACGTTCCGCTTCCGCCACCGGGTCGATCGCCTGACGCGGACCGGCGGTGTGGTCGATGGCGTCAGCGGTGCCGTGCTTGTGCCATCGGACGCCGCGCGCGGCGAAGCATCCTCGCGGGATGTCGTCGGCGACTTCACGCTCTCGGCGCAGGCGGTAATCGTCGCCTCCGGCGGTATCGGCGGCAACCCGGAGCTGGTGCGCCAGAACTGGCCGCAGCGGCTCGGCGCGCCGCCGAAGCGGATGATCTCCGGCGTGCCGGCCCATGTCGACGGCCGCATGATCGGCATCGCCGAGGCCGCCGGGGCGCGGCTGATCAACCGCGACCGGATGTGGCACTACGTCGAGGGCGTGGAGAATTTTGCGCCGATCTGGCCGAACCACGGCATCCGCATCCTGCCGGGGCCGTCCTCGCTATGGTTCGACGCCACCGGCAAGCGGCTGCCGGCACAGCTCTATCCGGGCACCGACACGCTCGGCCAGCTCGCCCATATCATGGCGACCGGCTACGACTATTCGTGGTTCATCCTGACGCAAAGCATTATCAAGAAGGAGTTCGCGCTGTCGGGTTCCGAACAGAACCCGGATCTCACCGGCAGAAGCTGGCGCAAGACGCTGCGCCGCGCCACCAACAAGGGCGCGCCGGCGCCGGTCGAGGCGTTCAAGACGAAGGGGGCCGACTTCATCGTGCGCGACGATCTTGAAAGCCTCGTCGCGGCGATGAACCAGTTGTCCGGCGACAACCTGCTGCGGCCCGACGAGATTCGCGCCCAGATCGAGGCACGCGACCGCGAGCTCGACAATCCCTTCGTCAAGGACATGCAGGTGATGGGCATCCACAACGCCCGCCGCTACATCGGCGACCGCCTGATCCGCACCGCGAAACCGCACCGCATCCTCGATCCGGCGCACGGGCCGCTGATCGCGGTCAGGCTCAACATCCTGACCCGCAAGACTCTGGGCGGGCTGGAAACCGACCTTGAGGCCCGCGTATTGGGCGGCGACGGCGCCGTCGTTCCTGGTCTTTACGCGGTCGGCGAGGCGGCCGGGTTCGGCGGCGGCGGAGTCCATGGCTACCGGGCGCTGGAAGGCACGTTCCTCGGCGGCTGCCTGTTCTCGGGGCGCAATGCCGGCCGCGCGGCCGCCAGAATGGTCGGTTAAGGCGATTCGATAAGGCGACCGGCGAGGCGGCCCGGAACCTTTTCGGCGTTGCGTCATCCAACGAGCTGTCGCAGTCTCTCTGATGAGGCCGTCATGAATGCCGTTCCGCAACCCCGCCTTCCCGCTTCCCCGCTGTCGCTGAGCGAGGAGGCCGATCTTGTCCGGCGCGCCCGCGCGCGGGATGCGAGCGCCGTCCGCGCCATCATCCAGGCCAATAACCGCCGGCTGTTCCGCATGGCGCGCAGCATCCTCAAGGATGACGCCGAGGCCGAGGACGTGGTGCAGGAGACCTATGTTCGCGCCTTCACCCATCTCGACGGCTTTCGCGGTGATTCGAGCCTTGCCACCTGGCTGACCCGCATCGCCATGAACGAGGCGCTGGGCCGGCTGCGGCGGCGGCACCCGACCGTCGAATGGAGCACGCTGGAGCCGGGCGTGCTTGCAGCGCAGGTGATCCAGTTTCCCCTGTCGGCAATATCTGAGGACCCCGAACGGACCATGGCGCAGCGTGAAATCCAGACTGTCGTCGAGCGTGCCATCGACGAACTGCCGGACGCCTTCCGCAGCGTGTTCATCGCCCGCGTGGTCGAGGGCATGAGCACCGAGGAGACCGCCGAGGTGCTCGACCTCAAGCCGGAGACGGTGAAGACGCGGCTGTTCCGTGCGCGCGCGCTGTTGCGCGACAATGTCGAGAAGCGCATCGGCCCGGTGATGATGGAGGCGTTTCCGTTCGCTGGCAAACGCTGCGAGCGGCTCACCGAGGCGGTGCTGCGGCGGCTCGATCTGGCGTAAAAGTTCGCGGAACCTTTTTGCGCGGCGACCATCGAACCTCATGCAAGACAACGATGCCTGCGGTGCGAAGCGTACCGCACGGCGCAAGGAGGTTCAGATATGTCGTTTCGATGGAGTGCGGCGATTGCTGCCGCCTGCCTGATGAGTTGCGCCACGCTGGCGCAGGCCGCCGGCCCCGCCCCGAGCGATCCGCAGATTGCTCACATTGCCTACACCGCCGGCGCGCTCGATGTCGCGGTTGCCAAGCAGGCGCTGAAAAAGACCAAGAGCAAGGCGGTCAAGGAGTTCGCGCAGGAAATGGTGCGTGACCACGAGGCCGTCAACAAGCAGGCGCTGGCGCTGGTCAAGAAGCTGAACGTGACGCCGGAAGACAACGACACCAGCCGCGCGCTGACCAAGCAGATCAAGGACGAACAGGCCAAGCTCGCCAAGCTGAAGGGCAAGGCGTTCGACAAGGAATACGTCGCGCACGAGGTCGCCTTTCACAAGACGGTCAATGGCGCGCTGACCTCGACCTTGATCCCCTCGGCGCAGAATGCCGAACTGAAATCGTTTCTGGAAACCGGCCTGAAAATCTTCCAGGGCCACCAGCAGCATGCCGAGCATATCGCGGCGGGCCTGAAGTAAACCGGCTTTGACGTTTGCCGTGCCGCCGGAGTCGTATCCGCCGGCGGCGCGGCACCGTTTCCGACAAGGACAGAACCATGTTCGCTTCACTATTGCCGAAGTGCCGGCCGCTGTGGCTGGCGCTGCCGCTGGCTGTCGGCATCGCCGCACCGGCCTTTGCCGAAACCATCACCGTCACCATCGACAAGCTGACGTTTCAGCCCGCCGAAGTGAAGGCCAAAGTCGGCGACACCATCCAGTGGGTCAACAAGGACGTGCTGGCGCACACCGCGACCGCGCGCGACAAGAGTTTCGACGTCAGGCAGCCGCCGAAGAAAACGGTGTCACAGACGCTGACCAGAGCCGGCAGCTTCGATTACTACTGCAAGTACCATCCCAACATGACCGGGCGGCTGAGCGTGGCGCCATAGCCTCGCCCGGCGGTGGTCCGCTCCCACGGGGTGCGGGACGTGTGGCCAACGCCGCGCGCAGCGTGTATCAGCAGGGCCGTCCATGAGGAGAGGATGGCTTGAGCGTGACCCCGCCCGCAAAACCGCTGTTCGATGTGCTTGCCGGTGGCCGCCGCCACCCGCCGCCGGTCTGGATGATGCGCCAGGCCGGGCGCTATCTGCCGGAATATCGCGCGGTGCGCGAGAAGGCCGGCGGCTTTCTCGATCTCTGCTTCACGCCGGAACTGGCGGCGGAGGTGACGCTGCAACCGATCCGCCGCTTCGGGTTCGACGCCGCGATTATTTTTTCCGACATTCTGGTGGTGCCGCACGCGCTCGGCCGCGCGGTGCGTTTCGAGGCGGGCGAGGGGCCGCGGCTCGATCCGCTCGATACGCCCGAGCAGGTCGCGGCGCTGCCGGCGCGCGCCAATGCCGCCACCTTCGCGCCGGTCTACGAGGCGTTGCGGTTGACGCGGGCGGCGCTCGATCCGGCCGTGACGCTGCTTGGCTTCTGCGGCGCGCCGTGGACGGTTGCGACCTACATGGTGGCGGGGCGCGGCACGCCGGACCAGGCCCCCGCACGCATGTTCGCCTATTGCGACCCGCAGGCGTTCGCCGCCCTGATCGACCGGCTGACCGAGACCTCGATCGACTACCTCGCGGCGCAGCTTCAGGCCGGCGCCGATGCGGTGCAGATTTTCGACACCTGGGCCGGCGTCTTGCCGCCGCGCGAGTTCGCGCGCTGGTGCGTGGCACCGGTCAGGCGCATTATTGAGGGTGTGCGCGCAAAGGTGCCGGGTGCAAAAATCATCGGCTTTCCGCGCGGCGCCGGCGCATTGCTCGGCGATTTTGTCGAACAGACCGGCGTCGATGCCGTCAGCATCGACTGGACGGCGGAACCCTGCTTTGTGCGCGAACGGGTGCAGGCCCGTGTCGCGGTGCAGGGCAATCTCGACCCGTTGGCGCTGATCGCCGGTGGTGATGCGCTCGACCGTGCGGTGGATGACGTACTGGAGAATTTCGGCGCCGGTCGGCTGGTCTTCAATCTCGGCCACGGCATCCAGCCGCACACGCCCATCGCCCATGTCGAACGCATGCTGCGCCGGGTGCGAGGGTAGAGGCCGTCGGTCGATCATCGAGCGTCATTGCCGGACAGCCGCGGCAGCGGCGTTATCCGGCAATCCATCACCATGAACGATGGACCCCGCGGGTGACGATCAGTGTATGCCTTGACGTCTTGCGTTAATGGAGCGGACAGCTCCGCCTTACGCCTTGCGGCTGATCCGCGGCGGCCCGGCATGGGCGTCGCGCATCACGTCGAGCGTGCGGAAATAGGCGCGCCGGCGCAACATCACCTCTTCCGGGAACTGGCGGACCACGGCGCCCGAGCGCTTGTCGATGACCTGATAGACCATCATCGCGGCGGCCTGGTTCATCACCACCTGCCGCCCGAGCTGCTTGCCGGCGGTTTGCGTATCCATCCGCGCGGAACTGCCCGCGTCGGGCGCAGCAACGCTGCGGCCCGGCGGCAATTGCGTCGGCACATCGTCGGTCGCGGCCGGTGTGCGTGAAAGCGTTACGGCGGCGCCCGGCAGCCCCACAGGGGCGACATTGATGGTCGCACTCATCGCGGCCTCCCGGATTCCTCCGAGAAGAACCCCAGACAGGCCCGTTGATCAAGGCCGGGAGCGAGGCCTGAACGCGCGGTTACGAAATGTGCCGAACGGCATGTTGCCGCGCGCGGCGCAATTTAGCTCAATTGCTTGCGATGGCGGCGGCGCGGCTCACAGCGTGCGGCTGACGGCGAGCGGCGACAACTGGCGCGTGGCGCCCGCGGCATGCTGGCCGGTCGCGGTGTAGGTCTGCGGCGTGTGTTTGCGTTGCATGTCGCTATTGACGCCGCGCACGATACCTTCCGAAACCGCGTGCGCGGTCGCCAGCACCGTGAGGTTGGCGGAGAGCAGGGCGCGGAACGTCTCGTGGTGGCGGCGCAGTGCCGCGAGCAGATCGGGCGCGCTGCCGGCGAGGTCCGCTTCCGCCCCCTTGAGGCGCTCGACCGCCTGCATGTAGTGCTGCGACAGCGCCGCCTTGTCCTGCTGCAGAGCCACTGCCTCGACGATGTTGCCGGCACGCACCAGTGCCGTCTCCCGCTCGACGATATCGAGGAGCTTCGTCATGGTGGTCATGAGGCCCTCGGCGAGCGCTGCGGCGGTGGCTTGGGACTGCGGTGTCGTCATGATCGATACCTGCCTTTGTTTATTTGCCGGCGCCGGCCGCCTGTTGCAGGATAAGAGTGCGGAACACGTCGTCGGAAATACCGACGCCGCCGGCTTTCGCAAAATTCTTCGCGTATTCGTCGGTCAGCATCGAGCGCCACACGCCCGTCGCCTGCGTGTCGCCGAACGGCCCGTCGCCTTTCAGGCCGGTGGTCATCTGCGAGAACATCGTGTTGAGGAACATCGCCTCGAAATCCTGCGCGGTGGTGCGGGCCTTCTGCTGCGCCTGCGGCGAGACCTTGGTCAGCGCCGTTTCAAGCTGCGGGTCGGCCTTGTGCGTCAGCGCCGAGATCACGGTTCCGGCCACGCCGGCCGCCAGTCCGATGGCTGCGGGGATCATCACATCACCTCGATGTCGGCTTCGATGGCGCCCGCCGCCTTGATCGCCTGCAAAATGCCGATCAGGTCGCGCGGGCCGATGCCGAGGCTGTTCAGGCCATCGACGAGTTGTTGCAGCGACACGCCGTTTTTCACAACGGCGAGCTTCTTGCCGTCTTCCTGCACGCCGACGCGGGTGTTGGGCGTCACCACCGTCTGGCCGCGCGAGAGAGGGTTGGGCTGGCTCACCTGCGGGCTTTCGGAAATCGTCACGGTCAGGTTGCCCTGCGCCACCGCCACGGTCGAGACGCGCACGTCGCGCCCCATGACGATGATGCCGGAGCGCTCGTCGATGACGATCTTGGCGGCGAGGTCCGGCTCGACCTGCAATTGCTCGATCTCGGTCAGGAGCGCGACGACGTTGCCCTTGAATTCTTTCGGCACCGAGAGCTGCACGGTGGAGGGATCGAGCGGCTCGGCGGTTTTGTTGCCGAGATAGTCGTTGACCGCGGCGGCGATCCGCTTGGCGGTGGTGAAATCGGCGTTGCGCAGCGCCAGCCGGATGTTGGGCAGGCGGTTCAGCGCGAACTCGATCTCGCGCTCGATGATGGCGCCGTTGGCGATGCGGCCGACGGTCGGCACCCCGCGGGTGATGCTGGCGGCGGCGCCCTCGGCCTGGAAGCCGCCAATCGCAACCGAACCTTGTGCCACAGCGTAGACATTGCCGTCGGCGCCGAGCAGCGGCGTCACCAACAGCGTGCCGCCCTGCAGGCTCTTGGCATCGCCGAGCGCCGAGACGGTGACGTCCATCCGCGTCCCTTGCGTGCCGAACGCCGGCAGATTGCCGGTCACCATCACCGCGGCGACGTTGCCGGTGCGGATGGTGGCGCCGCGGATGTTGACGCCCATGCGTTCCAGCATCGCCTGCAGCGACTGCTTGGTGAAGGGGATGTTGTTGAGCGTGTCGCCGGTGCCGTTGAGGCCGACCACCAGGCCGTAGCCGATCAACTGGTTCTGGCGCACGCCCTCAATGTTGGCGAGGTCCTTGATGCGCGAGGTGGCCTCAGCCGCGGTCGCGACGAACGTCAGGGCTGCGACCGCCACTGCGGCTGTTCGCCACAGATGCGTAAAACGTCGCCCGGCCGCTGTGAAACTGGACATCCTCTGCTCCCCGCTGAGGCTGAATGCTTGGCGGTTGCCGCGCTCCCACACGACATTGACCCGGCGTTAACCATGCGAACGCCGTGCCAACCGGTAAATCGAGACAAGATACTGATATAGCGATATATTTTATTGAGTCGGGCAGGGAGGTGGCCGGCACGACCCGGCAGGTCCGGTGCCGCTGCCGGCAAAATCTGCCGGGTCTTTACCGCGCGTTAACCATAATGGCCAAGGGTTCCCGCAAACGTCCGGCGCTCTGCCGGGACGCTGCGCGAGGAGATCGCCATGCGGATTTACGGACCTCACGGTACGACGCCGGCAGCAACTCCGGGTGCCAGCCGCCGCTCGGGCGGTGCCACCTTCACCCTGCCGGACATGACGGCGGCACCCGACAGCAAGGCGACGCTGGCGCCG
>JBARWE010000159.1:0-11988 GCA_049646625.1 Xanthobacteraceae bacterium | reverse complement strand
GCGCAGTGCGGCGCGCACCGCCGGATCGGCGGCGGCGGCCGCGATATCGCCCGCCGGCAGTGCCGGATTGAGGGCGCGGCAGCCGTCGAGGTCGAGCACCACCAGCGCGGCCACGCGATCGCGGTTGAGGCCGGCGATCACCACGTCGCGCACCAGCGGCGCGCAGGCCGCGATCAGGCGCGCGCGCAGCGGCCCGACGCTGACCCAGGTGCCGCTGGCCAGCTTGAAATCCTCGGCGATGCGGCCGTCGAAGTCGAACCCGGCATGAAGGTTGCCGGGATCGACCGGCCGGACGGCATCGCCGAGCCGGTAAAAGCCCTCCTCGTCGAAGGCTTTTGCGCTCAGGTCCGGCTCGCGCCAGTAACCGGGCATGACGTTTGGTCCGCGCGCGCGCACTTCAAGCTTGCCGTTGACGGGCGCCAGCTTGGCCTCGTTGCCCGCGACCGGCAGCCCGACATGACCGGAGCGGCTGGTCTCCGGTGTGACCGACATGAAGAACGGCGCGGTCTCGGTGGCGCCGAGGCCGGTCAGGATCGGTACGCGCACGCCGGTTTCCATCGCCGCGAACGTATCGAGACTGTCCCAGATATGCGTCGACAGTCCGGCGCCGGCGAAGAACATCGCCTGCAACCGGCTGAAGAAGGTCTTGCGCAAATGCGCGTCGTCGCGGAAATACGGCAACAGCGATTCGTAGCCCTTGGGCACGTTGAAATAGACGGTGGGCGCGATCTCGCGCAGGTTGCGCACCGTCGCCTCGATGCCGCCGGGCAGCGGCCGGCCGTCGTCGAGATACATCGAGCCGCCGTTATACAGCGTCAGCCCGATATTGTGGTTGCCGCCAAAAGTGTGATTCCACGGCAGCCAGTCGACGATCACCGGCGGCTCGTCCTTGAGGAAGGCCAGCGTGTCGCGCAGCATCACCTGGTTGGCGCATAGCATGCGCTGGGTGTTAATTACCGCCTTCGGCCGCCCGGTCGAACCCGACGTCAGCAGGAATTTGGCGATGCTGTCGGGGCCGATCGCGGCGTGGCGCGCATCGAGTGCGGGATGCTCGGCCGTTGCCAGCAGATCGTCGAGCGGCGTCACGGCGCGGCCCTCGACCGTGCCGCGCGTTGCGGCGATCTCGACATGCTCGGGCACCGTGGCGCGCAGCGCGGCGGCGAACGCGGTGGCGTCGTCGGCGAACACCAGCCCCGGCGTCAGCAGCGCCATGATGGCGGCGAGCTTGCCGTAGTCGCGCGCCACCAGCGAATAGGCCGGCGACACCGGGCAGAACGGCACGCCGGCGAGAGCCGCGCCGAATGCCACCAGCGCGTGATCGATCGCGTTGCCCGACAGGATGACCACCGGCCGCTCGGCCGTAAGCTCGCGCGCCAGCAGTGCCGAGGCGATGGCGCGGGCGGCATCGAGCAGGTCGGCATAGGTGAGGGTGCGCCAGCCCTCGCCCTGCCGTTCGGCCATGAACACGCGCTGCGGCGCCTCGCGCGCGAAGTGATAAAGCCGGTCGGTGAGGCGCGGCGGATAATCGCCGATGCCGGCGCGCGGCCGCAGGTAGATCACCCCGTCGGCGCGCTGCTCGACCGCGACATCCGGCCGCCCGAACGCGATTCGTCGCAGCGGCGCCTTGCCGCCGCGCCCGGCCGGGGCGCCGCAGACATCGCGCGGAGGAGCGGCGGCGCTCATGTCAGGTTGGCCGCACCTTGGCGGTCTTGCGGTCGAGAAAATCGCGGATGCGCTTCTTGGCCTCCTTGTCGCTCTGCGCGACCGTCGCCATCAGCGATTCCATCACCAGCCCGGCCTGCGGGCCGCATTCGGCGATCATCGGCAGCGCCTGCAACACCGCGAAATTGGTGAGCGGTGCATTGGTGGCGACCTTCTCCGCCAATTCGATCGCCCTGGCGTGGGCGCCGCCGGCCTCGACGAGATATTGCGTGAAGCCGACCGCGGCGCCTTCGGTTGCGGAATAGACGCGGCCGGTCAGCATCATGTCGGCCATGCGCGCCACCCCGATCAGGCGCGGCAGCCGCACCGAGCCGCCGCCGCCGACGAAGATACCGCGCTGGCCTTCGGGCAGGGCGAAATAGGCGCTGGGGTCGGCGACGCGAATATGCGCGGCACAAGCCAGTTCCAGCCCGCCGCCGATCACCGCACCCTGCAGCGCCGCGATCACCGGCACGCGGCAATGCGCGATGCGGTCGAACACGCGATGCCACATCCGCGAATGCCACAGCCCCTCGGCGGCGTCACGCTCGGTCAGTTCGGACAGGTCGAGGCCGGCGGAGAAATGCGCGCCGGCGCCATGCACCACCACCGCCCGCACATCGTCGTCGAGCGCGGCGAATGCGGCGTCGATGGCCAGGATCAGCGTATCGTTGAGCGCATTGCGCTTAGCCGGGCGGTTGAGGCCGATGCTTATGACCGCGCCATGTCGTGCCTGGGTCAGTATGGGATCGGAACCGGCAAGATCAGAACCGGCAAGATCAGAACCGGCAAGATCAGAACCGGCAAGGGGCGCGGGCATGACGTTTCCTGGCTGGCGGCTTGTTAATGGTGCGGCCTTCAGCGGGCAGGCCCGGCCGATAGTTATATTCTATAATCATTGTCCGGCCTGTCAATCGGCCGGCCGCGACTGGCCCGCGCGCCGACCGGCGATATTGTTATATGGGATAATTATCGTTGCAAGCCGCCGGGCAAACGCAGTATGCCGAACGGGCGAGCCGCTCGCGCGGCGAACAAGCAAGAACACCTCAAAAAGGGGAAACGCAGTGCGCACGCAGGTTGCGATCATCGGCGCGGGACCCGCCGGCCTGCTGCTCGGTCAGCTTCTGCATACTTACGGCATCGACAACGTCATTCTTGAACGCCGCAGCGCCGCCTATGTGCTGTCGCGTATCCGCGCCGGCGTGCTCGAACAGGGAACGGTCGATCTGCTGGAAGAGGTTGGTGTCGCGGCCCGGCTGCATCGCGAGGGGTTGGTGCACGGCGGCATCGAGCTTTCATTCGACGGCGCGCGCCACCGCATCGACATGGCCGGCTCGACCGGCGGCAAGGTGGTCACCGTCTACGGCCAGACCGAGGTGACGCACGACCTGATGGACGCGCGACAGGCGGCCGGCCGCACCTCGATCTACGAGGCGGACCAGGTGACGCCGCTCGATTTCGACGGCGCGCATCCGCGCGTCACTTACGTCAAGGACGGCGTCGCTTGCGAGATCGCCTGCGACTTCATCGCCGGCTGCGACGGCTCGCACGGCATCTGCCATCAGAGCGTGCCTGAGGGTGCGATCCGCACCTATCAGCGCGGCTATCCGTTCGGCTGGCTCGGCATCCTGTCGGACACTCCGCCGGTGTCGCCGGAACTGATCTACAATAAGCATGAGCGCGGCTTCGCGTTATGCTCGATGCGCTCGCCGACGCGCAGCCGTTACTATCTGCAATGCACGCTCGACGACCGCGTCGACAACTGGTCCGACCAGCAATTCTGGGACGAACTGAAGCGGCGGCTCGACCGCGAGGCGGCTGAAAGCCTGATCACCGGGCCGTCGATCGAGAAGAGCATCGCGCCGTTGCGCAGCTTCGTCGCCGAGCCGATGCGGTTCGGCCGGCTGCTGCTGGCGGGCGATGCCGCGCATATCGTGCCGCCGACCGGCGCCAAGGGCCTGAACCTGGCGGTCAGCGACGTGCGCTACCTCGCGCATGCCTTGCGCGACCACTACGCCGACAAGTCGTCGGCCGGTCTTGACCGCTATTCCGAGCGGGCGCTGGCGCGGGTGTGGAAGGCAGTGCGGTTTTCGTGGTGGATGACCTCGATGCTGCACCGCTTTCCCGATACCGATCCGTTCACCGACCGGGTGCAGCGCGCCGAACTGTCCTATGTGGTCGGCTCCAGGGCGGCGACCACCTCGCTTGCGGAAAACTACGTCGGCCTGCCGTTCTAGCGTTTCCGTCGCGCGTCGCGGCTATAGCGGTTTGCGTTTTGATGGAAACACCCCGGTTTTGTCATGGCCGGGCATAGCCGTTCGATAGAACGGCGTTCTGTCGAACGCCTATGGTCCCGGCCATCCACATCTTTATTCCTGGAACCGCTGCCAAGACGTGGATGCTAGGACGCGCAGTTGGTCGCGCCGTAGGAGACGCAGGCCGTATAGCGCGGCCGGCTGAACCCTTCATGCAGCCGCAGGAAGCCGGCCTGCATCAGATAGGGGACCGAGGGGCGATAGTAGTACTTCACCTCACTCCAGATCAGGTAGGTGTTCGGCGTCAGCAGCCCCTGCTGGCTCGCCTTCAACTCGACCGATCCCGGCTCGCGGCCGGTGGTGAGCGTCTCGTTCAGCCAGCCCTTGCTCCAGACCACCCTGGCGTTGCCGTCGGCATCGACCTTGATTTGCGACACCGTGGCCTCGATCACGTTCGCGGGGTAGGGCACCATGATCGAGGTGCTGGCGACGAAAGCGTCGCGGATGTCGCTATCGGTCACGCTGACGGTGGCGGCGCCGGGCGTGGTCGGCTGCATCGCCGCGATCAGATCGGACAAGGTGCGCGCCGTGATGTCGGTCTTGCGGTCGATGGCGATGCCGTCGGTGGTCTCGATCATCGCGAAGGTAAGCATCAGCATCAGCGGCAGGATGAAGGCGAACTCGATTGCCGCCAATCCGCGGCAGTCGTCGCGCAGGCGGCGCGACAGGCGAAGGACAGTGCCCGGGCGTACTGACATCGGCGCCTCGCTACGAGTGTGACGGCGACGGCAGCGCCGATGTGACGGTCCCCGCCCCGAACGGCTCGTTGCGGAAGGCGAAGCTCGCCATCAACAGCCGCTTGCCGCCGGCCATGTTGGTGACGTCGAAGCCGAGGTTGAGCACATAGAACTGCCACGGGTAGAACACCCGGACCACGACGATCTGGTTCTGATTGCCCGGGTTATAGCGCATCGTGCCGGTGAAATTCCCGTCCTTATCGAGCGGCAGCGCAAGGTCGCCCGGGCCGATCGCGCCGAACGAGTCGTAAGCATTGACGTCGATCGCGATGCCGGTTTCGCAGTTGAACAGCGCGACGATGTGCTTGCAGAATTCTTCCTTGAACTTGTCGCGGTCGAAGTTGCCGGCCTTGGCCTGCCCGGTCAGCACCAGCCGCGCGGTGTCCTGGGTCGCCGTTTCCAGCACCTGCGCGGCAAAGAACATCAGCGCGTATTCGAGCATCGCGAACAAGAGCGCGAAGAACAGCGGCGCCACCAGCGCGAACTCGACCGCCGCCGAACCGTGCCGGTTGCGGCGAAACAGGCGTGCCCTGTGCCGGAGGGTGACGGCAGGCGGCGGCAGCGTGGACATCGATCGACCCCTTAGCGAGTCTGGACAACGCCCGCGAGTCTAGCCGGCAGGGATTGTTTAAGTGTTTCTCCCGATACGGACAGAACGCCCCGTCGCGTTAACGCTTCGGTAACGTTTGCGGCCGGTCGCTTGCGGCTCACTTGCCGCCGGCGGCTTCCTTGTTGCGCGTGCCTGCCTGTTCGAGCGCGGCGGCGAAAAAGTCCTTTTCGTCACCGAGCGTCATTCGCTTCTGGCAGGTCGGCGCGCAGCTATAGGATTCACGGCTGGCGCCGCGATATACCGTCACCAGCCGCGGATCGGCCGGCCCCTCGACCTGGATCAGGCGATCGACCAGGATGCCGCCGTTACGGTCCATGGCGATCACGTTGGTGGCGCCGTAGCCCTTGCCCGTGACCACCACCATGCCGCCGGGCTGTAGTGAGACGTCGGCGATCAGCGGGTTGCCGACCACGATGGTGGTGACGCGCTCCGGCAGCTTGATCAGCTTCGCCTGGTCGACGACCACCGCGATGGGATCGTCCGCCGGCGCGGCGCGGGTTGCCGTTGGCGCCGCCATGATCGCCGCGAGGGTCACGGCTGTTCCAATTGCGATCACGCCGTTGCGTATCGATCCCATCGGCATGGGCCAACTCCGAAAACCTGAAAACCCGCCCGGGGGCCGCATCGGCCGCCCATCGCTCTTGGCGAATATGGCGTTAATTGATGAATGAAGGGCAAACGTGGGACAGCAGCTTTTCACCTCCTCCCGCTTGCGGGGAGAGGTCGGATCGCGCGAGCGATCCGGGTGAGGGGCTGTGCCACGCCCTCGGTCTCGTCATGGCCGGGTTTATCCCGGCCGTGACGAGGTAGGTGGAATGGAGTCATACCCGTGCGTGCCAACGAACGCGCCGATCGGCTTCATTCAAATTTTAGCAATCGGCGCAAGCAAAAATTTACCGCGTTCGAGAAGTCCGCAATAGGCCGTAGTTTCTGCAATCGAATTAACTGCAATGCAATTCTCGGGCGGTAGTGTCCGCTCATGGTCAGGGGCGCGCAGCTCTTGCAACCAGATCAGGGTTCACAAAAACAAAGATCGAGATGGAGTTATCCATGAAGAGCCTCGTTTCCCGTTTCGTCAAGGACGAGTCCGGCGCCACCGCCATCGAGTATGGCCTGATCGCCGCGCTGATCGCGCTGGTGATCATCGGCGCGGTGACGACCCTCGGCACCACGCTGTCGTCCAAGTTCACCCAGATCAAGGACGGCATTGCTGCCGCCGGCGGTGCCGCCGACTAAGTTTCCTTATAATCGTTTCAATGTTGAAAGGCTCCGGCATGCCGGGGCCTTTTGCTTACAGGGTGCGCCTTTCTTCCCCTCTCTTTTTCGCGAGAGGGGATGTTGCACGCCGCTGCGCCTCCTTCGTCATTGCCGGGCTTGACCCGGTAATCCATCCTTCTTCTCATGAGAAAATATGGACACGCGGGTCAAGCCCGCGTGTGACCACTGAGAAAGTAGACACCACTCCCGGCCGTGACGACGATGAGTGACGGCGTCGAGGGCAGTAAACGGGCAAATCCCGTCCATCCATGAACCGAACGTTAATGCTGCCCGCATAGGCTCTCGCCATGATCCTCGACCTGTTGCGCCTGTTTCTGTTTCCCGCGCTGATGGCGTTCGCGGCGGCGAGCGACCTCGTCACCATGACGATCTCCAACCGCGTCTCGCTGTGGCTGGTCGCCGGCTTTTTTCTGGTGGCGGCGCTCGGTGGCATGCCGGCCACGGCGATGCTGATGCATGTCGGCGCCGGGCTTGCCGTGTTGGCGCTGGCGTTCGCCTGCTTCGCCTTCGGCTGGATCGGCGGCGGCGATGCAAAAGTGGCGGCGGCGGCGGCGCTGTGGTTCGGCTTTGACCACCTGCTCGAATACCTGTTGATTGCCTCGGCGCTCGGCGGCGTGCTGACGCTGCTGCTGCTCGCATTCCGTCAGGTGCCGCTGCCCTATGCGCTGGTCGGCCAGCGCTGGCTGTTGCGGTTGCACCACAAGGATACCGGCATTCCTTACGGCATCGCGCTCGCCGCCGGCGCGCTGCTGATCTATCCCGACACGCCCTGGATCAAGGCGGTCGATCTCGCGCGCTTCATGCTCTGATCATCGCTATCCCGTATTATTTCATTAACGTCATTTGGATACCGGGCATTAACCATGCCTTGACGAATTCCGCTTAGCTTTCTCGGGGCAGAGGCGCGGTCTCCGCGTCCGTCAGGGGAAGTGAAGCGTATGAATCCCGCACGACTGGTGGTCCTGATCATCGCCCTTGGCGCCGGTGGTATTGCCGCATGGCTTGCCTCGACATCGGGTCCGACGCCGACGGCAAAAGCGCCGCCGCAGCAACAGCTCAAGACCGTTGAGGTTCTGGTCGCCAAGGCGGATATCCCGCTCGGCCAGAAAGTCGATGCCGGCCAGTTGCAGTGGCAGAGCTGGCCCGCATCCGCCGCGAGCAGCAATTTCATCCGCCGCTCCGATCGTCCGGATGCGATCAAACAGCTTGGCGATTCGATCGCCCGCTCGCCGTTCGTGGCCGGCGAGCCGATCCGCGAGACCAAGCTCGTCAACGCAAAAGGCTCCGGCTTCATGGCCGCGATTCTGCCGGCCGGCATGCGCGCCATCTCGATCGAGATTTCGCCCGAGACCGGCGCCGGCGGCTTCATCCTGCCCAACGATCGCGTCGATGTCATTCTGTCGCGCCGCAAGGGCGGCGACGATAGCCAAACCGGCGCCAGCTCGGAGATTATTCTCACCAACGTGCGCGTGCTCGCCATCGATCAGAAGCCGGGCGAGAAGGAAGGCCAGAACACCGTGGTCGGCAAGACCGCGACGCTTGAACTGCGGCCCGATCAGGCCGAGCAGCTGGCGCGGGCGCGGCAGACCGGCACGCTGTCGCTGGCGCTGCGCAGCATCGCCGACGCGACCGCGAGCGAGGACGACGCCCGCCGCAGCAGCGTCAACGTGGTGCGCTTCGGTGTCTCCAGCACTACGACCATGACCAAGTGAGCGACGATATCGGGGCGATGAGGGTGCGAGCGATGAGGGGCTGCAAGGATCACGCCGGGGGTCACGCCAAGGATCACGCGATCACGCTGCGGGCGCTGGCGCTCCATGCCCTGCCGCTCGCCGCAGCGGCGCTGCTGGCGCTCGGTCCGGTCTGTTTGCCGGCGGCGGCCGCCGACCGGGTGGCGAGCGCCGGTGCACAGAACGGGTCGCGCTCTCTCGCGCTCGGTATCGGCAAGTCGATGGTGATCGACCTGCCGCGCGATATCAAGGACGTGCTGGTCGCCGACCCCAAGATCGCCAACGCCGTGGTGCGCTCGGCGCAGCGCGCCTACATCATCGGCGCCGCGGTTGGCCAGACCAATATCGTGTTCTTCGACGGCGACGGCCAGCAGATCGCGGCCTACGACATCGCCGTGACGCGCGACCTCAACGGCATTCGCGGCGCGCTGCGCCAGGTGCTGCCGACCGCCGACATCCGCGTCGAGGGCATCGGCGAAGGCGTCATGCTGAGCGGCACGGCGGCAACGGCGGTCGAGGCGCAGCAGGCGCAGGATATCGCCGCCCGTCTCGTCGGCGACGAGAAGAAGGTGGTCAATTCCATCGCCATTCGCGGCCGCGACCAGGTGATGCTCAAGGTCACTGTCGCCGAGGTGCAGCGCGACATCATCAAGCAGCTCGGCATCGATCTGAGCGCCAAGCTCAACTACGGCACCGCGGTCGTCGACTTCAACAACAAGAATCCGTTCAGCGCGCACGGCCAGCCGCTGGTGTCCGGCAACGGCCTTGGCAGCAGCTTCGGCCCGCTCAACAACAACGTCACCGCGACGCTGCGCGCCATGGAAAACGCCGGCGTGATCCGCACGCTGGCCGAGCCGAGCCTGACGGCGATTTCCGGCGAGACGGCCAACTTTCTCGCCGGCGGCGAATTTCCGATTCCCGGTGTGCCGGACTGCTCCACCGTGCCGTGCAAGCAGACCATCCAGTTCAAGCCGTTCGGTGTCGCGCTGAGCTTCACCCCGGTGGTGCTCGGCGAGGGCCGCATCAGCCTGCGCGTCAAGACCGAGGTGTCGGAGTTGAGCAACGAAGGCTCGGTGATCATCAATAACGTCAGTATTCCGGCGATCAAAACCCGCCGCACCGAGACCACGCTGGAGGTGCCTTCGGGCGGCGCCATGGCGATGGCCGGCCTGATCCACGAGCAGACCAAGCAGGCGATCAACGGCATGCCCGGCGCCGCGCAGGTGCCGATCCTCGGCACGCTGTTCCGCAGCCGCGACTACGTCAACCGCAACAGCGAACTGATGGTGCTGGTGACGCCCTATGTGGTGCGCGCCGTGGCGCAGAAGGATCTGTCGCGGCCCGACGACGGCTTTACCGATGCTTCGGATCCGCAGTCCGACCTGCTCGGCACCATCAATCGCATTTACGGCGCTCCCGGTCGCGCCAGCGCCGCCCGGAGCTATCACGGCAGGGTTGGCTTCATCACTGACTGACGGGACGGGACTTCGATGACACATCACGCAATGCCTCGTCCGTTCTCCCGCGCGATCGCGGCGGCGCTGGCCGCCGGCGGCCTCGCGCTGGCGCTCGGCGGCTGCACCCATACCAGCCAGAATACCTCCGTGACCGGCAGCATTCCGACTGACTATCGTCAGCGCCATCCGATCGTGGTGCAGGAGGCCGATCAGACCATCGACATCTTTGTCGGCAGCGGCCGCGGCGGGTTGACCGCCTCGCAGCGCGCGGAAGTCTCGGCGCTGGCGCGCATCTGGCTGCGCGAGGGCACAGGCAGCATCATCATCGATGCGCCGGCGCACACCCCGAATGCGCGCTCGGCGGCTGACGCGGTGCGCGAGATCAAATCGCTGTTCGCCGCCGCCGGCATCCCGCCGCAGGGAATCACGACGCGGCCCTATCGGCCGGCCGATCCGCGCCAGCTCGCGACCGTCCGCGTCACCTATCCGCGCATCGCGGCGGTGGCCGGCCCTTGCGGGCTGTGGCCGGAGGATCTCGGCCCCTCGGTCAAGAACAAGGGCTATCTCGATAACCGGCCTTACTACAACCTCGGCTGCGCCAGCCAGCGTAACCTCGCCGCGATGGTCGATAACCCGCACGACCTGGTGCAGCCGCGCGCCGAAACGCCGCCCTATACCGCGCGCCGCAACGTGGTGTTCGGCAAGTATCGCGACGGCCAGGGCACGGCCGCCGCGCTGTCGGAAAATGAAAAGGCTAAACTGAGCAAAGTGGGACAATGATCAGTTACGCACGCCAGAACCAGGACGCAGGCACGGCGGCTTCCCCGCCGGCGGCATCCGACGAGCACATCGCGCCGGCGCCGCGTGTGTCGGTGCAGGCTTTCTGCGAAACGGTGGAGACCGCCGCCGCGGTGCAGGGCGCGGGCGAGGATCGCCGCCTCGCCAAGGCTCATCTCAAGGTGCAGATGGGCGGATTGGCCGCGGCGATCGAAGCCTATCGCAACGCGCCGACGCCGAACGTCATCATGATCGAGGCCGATGGCCAGCAGGATATTCTCGCCGGACTGGATCAACTGGCGGGCGTGTGCGATTCCGGCACGCGCGTCGTCGTCATCGGCCATACCAACGATGTTGCGCTTTACCGCGAACTGCTACGGCGTGGCGTGTCGGATTACGTCATCGCGCCGACCACGGCGCTTGACGTCGTGCGCTCGGTCTGCGGGCTGTTCTCCACGGGCGAGGCCAAGGCGGTCGGCCGGGTGATCGCCGTGGTCGGCGCCAAGGGCGGCGTCGGCGCCTCGACCATCGCCCACAATATCGCCTGGGCCACGGCGCGCGATCTTGCGCTCGATTCCGTCGTGGTCGATCTCGATCTCGCCTTCGGCACCGCCGGCCTCGACTACAATCAGGACCCGCCGCAGGGCATTGCGGACGCGGTGTTCTCGCCGGACCGCATCGATACCGCTTTCGTCGATCGCCTGCTGTCGAAATGCACCGATCACTTGAGCCTGCTGGCGGCGCCTGCGACGCTGGAGCGGGTCTACGATTTCGGCGACGACGCCTTCGACGCAATCTTCGATTCGCTGCGCGCCAGCCTGCCCTGCATCGTCCTCGACATGCCGCACCAGTGGTCCGGCTGGACGCGGCGCGCGCTGGTCGCCGCCGACGACCTGTTGATCGTCGCCGCGCCCGATCTCGCCAATCTGCGCAACACCAAAAACCTCTATGATCTGCTGAAGGGCCTGCGGCCCAACGACCGGCCGCCGTTCTATTGCCTGAACGGTGTCGGCGTGCCCAAGCGACCCGAGATCAGCGCCGCCGAGTTCACCAAGGCGATCGAGAGCGAGCCGCTTGCCGCGATCCCGTTCGATCCGCAGACGTTCGGCGCGGCCGCCAACAACGGGCAGATGATCGCCGAAATGGCGGCGCGCCATCGTGCCGTCGAGCTGTTTCTGCAAATGGCGCAGCGCCTCACCGGCCGCAGCGAAACCAAGAAGCCGCGCGCGGCGCGGCTGCCGCTGCTCGGCAAGTTGCTGGCAAAGTAGGGTCTGCCGTGGAGTGTCGTCGTGTTCGGTAAGCGCAGCGGAGCAAATCCCGGCCTTCAGGTGACGCGGGCGGCGGCCGCCACCCCGGCGGCTGCGCCGGCCGACGCCCCCGCCG
>JBARWE010000158.1:0-10796 GCA_049646625.1 Xanthobacteraceae bacterium | reverse complement strand
GCTCGATCCGGCGCAACTCGACGATCCGGTGCTCAAGACCGACCCGGTCGGCCGCGCCGCCTCGCAGATTTCGGTGTTCCCGGCGGTGCGTGCCGCGCTGGTCGCATTCCAGCGCGATTTTGCCCGGCAGCCGCCCGGGGCCGTGCTCGACGGCCGCGACATCGGCACGGTGATCTGCCCCGATGCCGATGTGAAGATTTTCGTGATCGCCGACCCGCGGGTGCGCGCCGCGCGCCGCTACCGCGAATTGATCGGGCGCGGCGAGGCGGCCGACGAGGCCGCCGTGCTGGCCGATATCGAGGCGCGCGACGCCCGCGACCGCAACCGGGTGCTGGCGCCGCTCAAGCCCGCCCCCGACGCCCATTCGCTCGACACCTCGGCACTCGATATCGACGCCGCGGTGGCGGCCGCCATCGCCATCGTCGAACGCCGCCGCGCGACGTCGCATTAACGCCGTCGCAGCGCCGGCCGCGGTTGTCTTTGCGGCCGCTTTCGACTATATCGACCCGGTCCGGGCCGCCCCAAGATGTCGAGGCTGTCCGAGCGGGCCGGTGCGCGGAACGATCCGCGACCGTTGTCGGAGGATCGCCCGCTCCCCGTTTCGCCGGGCCATGGACAACGTGCACGACGCTTCGCCGTAGCGGACGCCTTTAAGCGTCCCGCCGGCGGCGTCGCTTCCAACATCGTATCGGACGCCCAAGGCAGGTGCCGGCCCGCCGCCGCTCGTTAAGCGGTTGCGGTCGTCAAGGGGTGCGGACCCTTGGCCCTTGGCGGTCGATACGCTCATCAACCCGAATGGCCGGCAATATCCCGCGATCCGGAGACCCAATGGCTTCAACCGAGACCACCTACACCCCTTCCCGTGACGATTTCGCCGCGATGCTGGATGAGTCCCTCTCCGGCGGCAACCTACAGGAAAGTTCCGTCGTCAAGGGCAAGGTCGTCGCGATCGAGAAGGATATGGCCGTCATTGACGTCGGCCTGAAGACCGAAGGCCGCGTGGCGCTGCGCGAATTCGCCGGCCCCGGCCGCGAAGCCGGCCTCAAGGTCGGCGACGAGGTCGAGGTGTTCCTTGACCGGATCGAGAACGCGCTCGGCGAGGCGGTGCTGTCGCGCGACAAGGCGCGCCGCGAGGAGAGCTGGGGCAAGCTCGAAAAGGCGTTCCAGAACAACGAGAAGGTCTCGGGCGTCATCTTCAACCAGGTGAAGGGCGGGTTCACCGTCGATCTCGACGGCGCGGTCGCCTTCCTGCCGCGCAGCCAGGTCGATATCCGCCCGATCCGCGACGTCTCGCCGCTGATGAACAACACCCAGCCGTTCCAGATCCTCAAGATGGATCGTCGCCGCGGCAACATCGTGGTGTCGCGCCGCACCGTGCTGGAAGAGACCCGCGCCGAGCAGCGCCAGGAGCTGGTGCAGAACCTCGAAGAGGGGCAGGTGATCGACGGCGTGGTCAAGAACATCACCGACTACGGTGCGTTCGTCGACCTCGGCGGCATCGACGGCCTGCTGCACGTCACCGACATCGCCTGGCGCCGCGTCAATCATCCGACCGAGGTGCTGACCATCGGCCAGACGGTCAAGGTCAAGATCATCAAGATCAACCACGAGACGCACCGCATCTCGCTCGGCATGAAGCAACTGCTGGACGATCCGTGGCAGGGCATCGAGGCCAAGTATCCGGTCGGCGCCCGTTTCACCGGCCGCGTCACCAACATCACCGACTACGGCGCGTTCGTCGAGCTGGAGCCGGGCATCGAGGGGCTGATCCACGTCTCCGAGATGTCGTGGACCAAGAAGAACATGCACCCCGGCAAGATCGTCTCGACCTCGCAGGAGGTTGAGGTGCAGGTGCTGGAGGTCGACAGCGTCAAGCGGCGGATTTCGCTCGGCCTCAAGCAGACCATGCGCAACCCGTGGGAAGTGTTCGTCGAGAAGTATCCGGTCGGCTCCACGGTCGAGGGCGAGGTCAAGAACAAGACCGAGTTCGGCCTGTTCCTCGGCCTCGACGGCGAGGTCGACGGCATGGTCCACCTGTCCGATCTCGACTGGAAGCTGCCCGGTGAACAGGTCATCGACAGCTTCAAGAAGGGCGACATGGTCAAGGCCATCGTGCTCGATGTCGATGTCGAGAAGGAGCGCATCTCGCTCGGCATCAAGCAGCTCGAAGGCGACCCGTTCGCCGAGCCGGGCGATGTCCGCAAGGGCGCGGTGGTGACCTGCGAGGTGACCGACGTGAAGGACGGCGGCATCGATGTGCAGATCGCCGGCACCGACTTCAACACCTTCATCAAGCGCTCGGAACTGGCGCGCGACCGCAACGACCAGCGCCCCGAGCGCTTCGCCGTCGGCGAAAAGGTCGATGCCCGCGTCATCCAGTTCGACAAGAAGGCCCGCAAGGTGCAGGTGTCGATCAAGGCGCTGGAAGTGGCGGAAGAGAAGGAAGCCATCGCGCAGTACGGCTCCTCCGATTCGGGCGCGACGCTGGGCGACATTCTCGGCACCGCGCTGAAGCAGCGCGGCGACAAGTAGCCGCAAGGGGCGCGCGATCGCCCCCGCGACATCTCAAGGCCCCGGCTTGCGCCGGGGCCTTTCGTTTCGGCCCCCGCCAACCTTGGTTTGTTCATATTGCGTTGCAATTGATGCGATCCGGTGAGGACTCATCAATCTTGCGGGCATGATACCGTTGAGCGGCGAGACGTGGGATAACGCCGCGGGCTAAAGGGAGATTCGACCATGTCGCTGGACTCTGACGTGATCGTCGATCGGCGCCGGCTGCGCCGCAAGCTGTCGTTCTGGCGCGTCGTGGCGACGCTGGTGGCTGTGGTCGCCGTGGTCGGCGTCGCCGTAGCGCTGACGCCCTCGGCGCGCCGCGCGCTGACCGGCTCGCAGGCGATCGCGCGCATCTCCATCGACGGCCTGATCCGCAGCGATCGCGCCCGTGTCGATGCGCTGGAGCGGTTGGAAAAATCCCCGGCGGCGGCGGTCATCGTCCACATCAACTCGCCGGGCGGCACCACTGCCGGCTCCGAGCAGCTTTACGACGCGCTGGTCCGGCTCAAGGCGAAGAAGCCGCTGGTGGTGGTGGTGGAGGGGCTGGCTGCCTCGGGTGGCTATATCGCCGCGCTCGCCTCCGATCACATCATCGCCCAGCAAAGCTCGCTGGTCGGCTCGATCGGCGTCTTGTTTCAGTATCCGAATTTTACCGAGCTTCTGAAAACCGTTGGGGTGCAGGTGGAATCGGTGAAGTCGTCGCCGCTGAAGGCGGCGCCGAACGGCTATGAGCCGACCAGCCCGGAGGCGCGCGCCGCGCTCGATGCGCTGGTGAAGGATTCCTATGCCTGGTTCCGCGGCCTGGTGCAGAGCCGCCGCAGCATGGACGAGGCGGGACTGACGCGGGTTGCCGACGGCCGCGTGTTCACCGGCCGTCAGGCGCTGGACTTGAAGCTCGTCGATCAGCTCGGCGATGAAAAAACCGCCGTGGCCTGGCTGGTGGCCGAAAAGAAAATTCCGCGCGAACTGCCGGTCAGGGACTTCAAGCTGTCGCCGCGCCTGACCGACCTGACCTTTTTACGCGCCGCCACCGCCGTTGCGCTCGACGCCCTCGGCGTCAGCGGGCTGGCCGAGCGGCTGCGGCGCACCGGCGCCCTCGGCGCGGTGGAGCGGCTCGACCTCGACGGGTTGCTGGCGCTGTGGCTGCCGGCAGGAACCCGTTGAACGCCGGCCATGCAGGGCGCCGGACCATCGTCCGGCGGTTTGCCAACCCGCGCCAAACGCTCTAATCTTTAACGAGCGTCTTGACATCCCTCGCAATTTTCAAGGAAATGGAAGCCCTCGCTGGGGCCGTTGTCTGCATGATCAAATCCGAACTCATTCAGCGTATCGCCGATCTCAACCCGCATCTCTATCAGCGGGATGTGGAGAAGATCGTCAACGCGATCCTGGATGAGATCGTGGCCGCGCTGGCGCGCGGCGATCGGGTCGAATTGCGTGGCTTCGGTGCCTTCTCGGTCAAGCATCGGCCGGCGCGGGCGGGGCGCAATCCGCGCACCGGCGAGCATGTGCCGGTCGAGCAGAAAAGCGTGCCGTTCTTCAAGACCGGCAAGGAAATGCGCGAGCGGCTCAATCGCGAGCCGCTCCCCGCCGATCCCGGCGGGGTGTAAGAGACGCGCCGCCGGCGGGCGTTTTTTGGTTGCGGCGTAATCCGGATCGAACGATAGCCGCCGCCGCCGGTTGTGATCATGCGCCCCGCGGGGCGGCGCGCCGAGGCAGATCATGCGCAAGGTCGTCAACATTCTGGTGGTGGTGCCGCTCGCGGCGATCTTCGTCGTATTCGCGGTGGCCAACCGGCGGCTGGTGACGGTGTCGTTCGATCCGTTCAACAGCAATGATCCCTCGATCGGCGTGACGCTGCCGCTGTTCGTGGTGCTGATTGTGGTGGCGATCCTCGGCGTTGTCGCCGGCAGCGTGGCAAGCTGGCTCCGCCACCGCCGCTGGCGCGGCGAGGCGCGCCGGTTCGAGGCCGAGATGCGCGAAACGCGGGCCGAACTGGCGCTGCTGCGGGAACAGACGCGCGAAGCTACGGCGCCCCCGGCGCTGCCGTATCATGGTGCGCCGGCGGTGGCGCGAGACAACCCCGCGCCACTTCTGTAAAAGCCAGGGCGGGCGAGACCGTCTGGACCGCAACAGCATGCCGCTTGTCGTCAAAATCTGTGGCCTGACCACCTATGAAGCCGTCGATGCCGCGATCGGCGCCGGCGCCGACATGGTCGGCTTCGTGTTCTTCGAAGCCTCGCCGCGCCATGTCCCGCTGCTGCGCGCCGTGGAACTGGTCAATCATGCCCGCGACCGTGCCGAGACCGTGGTGCTGACTGTCGATGCCGACGCCGCCACCATCGAGCAGATCGCGGTCGCGGTCGAACCCGACTGGATTCAACTGCACGGCCACGAGCCGCCGGACACGGTGCGGGCGATCCGGCGCATTCATGCGCTCAAGGTGATGAAGGCGCTGCCGGTCGCCGTGCGCGATGATCTGGCGGCGGTCGAGCGTTACGTTGACGCCGCCGACCGCATCCTGTTCGACGCCCGGCCGCCGCGCGATGCCACCCGCCCCGGCGGCCACGGCGTGCCGTTCGACTGGCATTTGCTGAAGGGGCTTGACCCGGCGCTGCCGTTCATGCTGTCGGGCGGGCTGACGCCCGACAACGTCGCCGAGGCGATGCGGATCACCGGCGCGACCGCCATCGACGCCTCCTCCGGCGTCGAAAGCGCGCCCGGCCTCAAGGACGCCGAGAAAATCGAGGCGTTCATTCGCGCCGCCGACCGCGCCTATCTGGAGATCGCGCCCCCGCTATGACCGCGCCCGCCCCCAAGAACTCCTTCCGCACCGGCCCGGACGAGCACGGCCGCTTCGGCATTTTCGGCGGCCGCTTCGTCGCCGAAACCCTGATGCCGCTGATCCTCGATCTTGAGGCGGCCTACGCCGAGGCCAGCGCCGATCCCGCCTTCGCCGCCGAGATGGCGGCGCATCTGAAAACCTATGTCGGGCGGCCCTCGCCGCTTTATTACGCCGAGCGCCTGACCGCGCACCTGCGCGAGGCCGCGCGCGCGAAAGGCGGCACGGGCGGGGCAAAGATCTACCTCAAGCGCGAGGAGCTGAACCACACCGGCTCGCACAAGGTCAACAACGTGCTGGGCCAGATCATGGTGGCGCGGCGCATGGGCAAGAAGCGCATCATCGCCGAGACCGGCGCCGGTCAGCACGGCGTCGCCACCGCGACGCTGTGCGCGCGCTTCGGGCTTGAATGCGTGGTCTATATGGGCGCGGTCGATGTGGCGCGGCAAGAGCCGAACGTCATCCGCATGCAGATGCTGGGCGCCAAGGTGATCCCGGTGCAGTCGGGCACGCGCACGCTCAAGGACGCGATGAATGACGCGCTGCGCGACTGGGTGACGAATGTCGCGACCACCTTCTATTGCATCGGTACGGTGGCCGGCCCGCATCCCTACCCGATGATGGTACGCGACTTCCAGTCGATCATCGGCCGCGAGACGCGCGAGCAGATGCAGGAGGCCGAGGGGCGGCTGCCGGATTCGCTGGTCGCCTGCATCGGCGGCGGCTCCAACGCGATGGGACTGTTTCACCCGTTCCTCGACGAGCCGTCGGTGGAGATCTTTGGCGTCGAGGCGGCGGGCCATGGCCTGACGCAACTGCATGCCGCCTCGCTCGCTGGTGGCCGGCCCGGCGTGCTGCACGGCAACCGCACCTATCTGTTGATGAACGATGACGGCCAGATTCAGGATGCGCATTCGATCTCGGCCGGACTGGATTATCCCGGCATCGGGCCGGAGCATTCGTGGTTGCATGACACCGGCCGCGTCACCTATTTGTCGGCGACCGACGAGGAGGCGCTGGCCGCGTTCCAGTTGCTGTCGCGGCTGGAGGGCATCATCCCGGCGCTGGAATCGGCGCATGCCATCGCCCGCGTCATGGACCTCGCCCCGGCGCGGCCGCAGGATCACCTGATGGTGGTCAACCTGTCCGGCCGCGGCGACAAGGACGTGCCGCAGGTCGGCGAGATTTTGAAGACGAGGATCAAGTGAGCGGCCAGGCCACTACCCGTATCGACCGCCGCTTCGCCACGTTGCGCGCCGAGGGCCGCGCCGCCTTCGTCACCTTCCTGATGGCCGGCGATCCCGATATGGAAACGGCGCTCGCCATCGTGAAGGCGCTGCCGGCGGCCGGCGCCGACGTCATCGAACTCGGCATGCCGTTCACCGATCCGATGGCCGACGGGCCGGCCATTCAGGCGGCCGGCCAGCGCGCGTTGGCCAATGGTGCGACGCTCAACAAGACGCTCGATCTGGTGCGCCGCTTCCGCGAGGGCGACGACACCACGCCGATCGTGCTGATGGGCTACTACAACCCGATCTATGTCCACGGCGTCGAGGCGTTTCTTGCCGATGCCAGGGCCGCCGGCGTCGACGGGCTGATCGTGGTCGACCTGCCGCCGGAGGAGGATTCCGAGCTGTGCCTGCCGGCGCTCAAGGCCGGACTGAATTTCATTCGGCTGGCGACGCCGACCACCGACGACCGGCGCCTGCCAACGGTGCTCGCCAATACCTCGGGCTTCGTCTACTACGTCTCGATCGCCGGCATCACCGGCTCGGCCGCCGCCGATGCCGGACAGGTGTCGCAGGCGGTCAAGCGCATCAAGCGCCACACAATGCTGCCGGTCGCGGTCGGCTTCGGCATCCGCACCCCCGAGGCGGCCGCGCTGATCGCGCAGCACGCCGATGGCGTCGTGGTCGGTTCGGCGCTGGTCGATGCGCTGGCTTTGAGCCTCGATGCCGGCGGCCGCGCCACGGCGCGCACTGTTTCGGCCGTCACCGAACTGGCGGCGCGGCTGGCGCATGGAGTGCATGGCGCGAAACAAGCCGCGGAATAGCCCTTTTTGGGCGGTTCCTGTTGGCCCGTGCGGCGCCACCGCCTATCAAGGCGGCCCGCGGCCGCCGTTCTCTGGAGTGTGACGCATGAACTGGATCACCAATGTTGTGCGGCCGAAGATCCGCAGCATCCTCAAGCGCGACACGCCGGAGAACCTGTGGATCAAGTGCCCCGATACCGGGCAACTGGTGTTTTACAAGGATGTCGAGGCCAACCAGTTCGTCATCCCAGTCTCCAACTATCACATGCGCATGGGCGCCACCGCCCGGCTCAAGTCGATCTTCGACAACGAGACCTGGTTCGACGTAGCGCTGCCGGAGGTGGCCGCCGATCCGCTGAAATTCCGCGACGAGCGCCGCTATGCCGACCGCCTCAAGGACGCCCGTGCCAAGACCGGCATGAACGATGCGGTCAAGGTCGGCTTCGGCAAGTTGGAAGGGCTTGGCGTCGTCGCCGCGGTGCAGGATTTCGATTTCATGGGCGGCTCGCTCGGCATGGCGGCGGGCGAAGCGATCGTGCGCGGGCTGACGCTGGCGGTCGAGAAGCGTTCGCCCTTCATCATGTTCGCGGCCTCGGGCGGGGCGCGCATGCAGGAGGGCATTCTGTCGCTGATGCAGATGCCGCGCACCACGGTCGCGATCCAGATGCTGCGTGAGGCCGGCCAGCCCTATATCGTGGTGCTGACCAATCCGACCACCGGCGGCGTCACCGCCTCCTATGCCATGCTCGGCGACGTGCATATCGCTGAGCCGGGCGCGCTGATCGGCTTTGCCGGCGCCCGCGTCATCGAGCAGACCATCCGCGAGAAGCTGCCCGAAGGATTTCAGCGCGCCGAGTATCTCAAGGAGCACGGCATGGTGGACATGGTGGTGCACCGCCATGATCTGCGCGCCACGCTGGCGCGGCTGTGCCGGCTATTGACCAGGACGCCGGCGCCGGATGTCACGGTGGCGACGCCGGAGGCCGCGGTGATCGCCACCGGCGCCGAGGCGACGCTGCCGGAGGTGCCGTGACCCGTCCCCGTCCCCGCTCCCTGCCGCCGCTCGACGATATCGTTACGCGGCTGACGGCGCTGCATCCCAAGCGCATCGACCTGACGTTGGAGCGCGTCTGGCGCCTGCTCGACCGGCTCGATCATCCCGAGCGCCGGCTGCCGCCGGTGATCCATGTCGCCGGCACCAACGGCAAGGGGTCGACGGTCGCCTATCTGCGCGCCATGCTGGAGGCGGCGGGGCTTGCCGTCCACGTCTACACCTCGCCGCATCTGGTGCGCATCAACGAGCGCTTCCGGCTCGGCCGGCGCGGGCAGCCCGGCCGGCTCGTCAGCGACGACGAACTGCGCGCGACGTTGATCCGCTGCGAGGCCGTCAACGGCGGCGCGCCGATCACGGTGTTCGAGATGGAAACCGCTTGCGCCTTCACGCTGTTCGCCGATTATCCGGCTGATGCCGTGCTGCTGGAGGTCGGGCTTGGCGGCCGGCTCGACGCGACCAACGTGATCGAGCGACCGGCGGCCTGCGTCATCGCCCCGATCGGCATCGATCATCGCGAGTTTCTCGGCGACACGCTGGAGAGCATCGCCACCGAGAAGGCCGGCATCATCAAGCAGGGCGTGCCGGTGGTGGTCGCCGCGCAGCCAGAGGCGGCGCGCACGGCGATTGCGCGGCAGGCGGCGCGGCTCAAGGCGCCGCTCGCCATCGCCGGCGAGGAGTGGCAGGTCCATGCCGAGCATGGCCGGCTGGTCTATCAGGACGAGCGCGGGCTGATCGATCTTGCGGCGCCGCGGCTGTTCGGCCGGCATCAGTTCGACAATGCCGGCCTTGCCATCGCCGCGCTGCGCGCCACCGACGCCTTTCATGTCGAGACCGCCGCAATCGAGGCCGGCATCGCCGGCGCCGAGTGGCCGGCGCGGATGCAGCGGCTCGGCGCGGGCAGCCTGGTCGCGGCGGCGCCGCCGGGCAGCGAGGTGTGGCTCGACGGCGGTCATAATGCCGATGGCGGCCGCGTCGTCGCCGCTGCGCTTGGCGATCTTGAGGAGCGCGTGCCGCGCCCGTTGGCGCTGATCGTCGGCATGATGGGCAACAAGGACGCGGCCGGCTTTCTCGCCCATTTCGCCGGGCTGACGCGGCATCTTGTCGCCGTGACGATCCCGGGCGAGGACAACGCCATGCCGGCGGCGCAACTGGCCGAGGCCGCGCGCCGCCACGGTCTGCGGGCGGAGACGGCGGACAGTGTCGAGGCGGCACTGCGCGCGCTGGCCGAGCTGGCCTACGAGACGCCGCCGCGCATCCTGATCACCGGCTCGCTGTACCTTGCCGGCCATGTGCTCGCCGCCAACGGCACGCTGCCGCAGTAGAAGCGTTTTCAAGCGAAGTGGGTACCGGTTCGCGTGACGAAAACGCGATAGAACAACGCAGCGTTTTCCAGCGAGGTGGCCGCGTATCTCGCAAACAAAGATGCCGGCTCGCGCCGGCATCTTTCATGTCAGTCAGTTTTCATGTCAGTCAGTGGCCGCAATCATACTGCTGCGGTGATCCACTGTTGCAACTTGGCCTTCGGCGCCGCGCCGACCTGGCGCGAGGCCAGTTCGCCGCCCTTGAAGATCATCAGGGTCGGGATCGACATCACGCCGTATTTCGAGGCGGTCTGCGGGTTCTCGTCGACGTTCAGCTTGACGATCTTGACCTTGTCGCCCATGGCGCCGGCGATCTCGTCGAGCGCGGGCGCGATCATGCGGCAGGGGCCGCACCATTCGGCCCAGAAATCGACCACCACCGGGCCGTCCGCCTTGAGAACCTGCGCCTCGAAATCCGAATCCGAAACCTTACCCACGCTCATGGAGTGCCTCACGATTGACCGGCGGCGGTTCGCGCCAAGGATGGACCAAGGATGGACCAAGGATGGAATCGCGCCGGATTGCCTGAATGGCGAACCTAGGAACGGCTCGGGTGCCGGTCAAGGCATCCTCACGCGAGGCTGATGCGCGACCGCCGGGCTGGTCCATTGGCCGAAAGTATTATCGAATCGGCGATTTGTTAATATAATTCAATGGTATAGAGAATCTTGACCGACGACAATCCGGCAGTGCGTAGTGCTGATGGGAGCAGCCAAGAACCTCGGCAGGCGTGGGGCTGAGGGTGCGCGATGGCGCATACTGATGCTGGGATCACTCGCCGCTTTCGGCGGCCTGTCGCAGTGCCAGGAATGCCTCTTTCAACGTCTGGCTGTTGATTTCCGCCGAGAACTGACCCGGGATTGGGCGGTTTTTCCATTGAGAAGTGACCCATGTTTGAACCCACTCCTGCTGGTTGATCGCAGGGGACATTGGAGTGATAGACATGGCGTTACT
>JBARWE010000157.1:0-10135 GCA_049646625.1 Xanthobacteraceae bacterium | reverse complement strand
GCGCGGGATCGATCGGCCGGCGCGGCAGCGGCGCCGGCATCGCTGCGTGCGGGCCGGGGCTGTCGCGATCGGCAGCCGCATTGCCGGGTGAGGCGGCCTCGCGCAGCGATGTGGCCTCGCCAGGCCGGGCCGGACGGCCACCGCCGGGCGGCGTCAGGTCCGGCATCGGGCCAACCGGATTGGGCAATTCGGGGCGCGGCGGCAATGTCTGCGATACCAGGCCGGCGGCCGGCGCGCTGGCGCGGAGGCGCAGGTCGTCCTCGATCATCGCCAGGCGATCGACCACATAGCCGAGGGTGGTGTGGACGGCTTCGAGCGCGTCCTGGGTCTGGCGGTCGCTGTCCGACTGCGAGGCGCGGATGTCCGACAGTTCGCGCTTGATCGTCTCCATCAGCGCCGGGTCAGCGGCCGCCTCGCCGGCAAAATCCTGCCGGGCCGCGCTGTGCTGAAGTGCCGCGATGCTCTCGCGCTGCCGTTCGAGGCGGGCCAGCACTTCGGTCAGGCCGGTCTCGACGCGCGAGAGGTCGGCCGAGCGCGCATTGGTTGCCTCCAGCCGTTCGAGCAGTGTGACGATGCGCTGTTCGAGGTGGGCAAACGTCTCCGAAGGGCCTGTGGCCGGACCGGCGGCGAACTGCGGCAGCGCCAGTTCGTCGATCCGTGCCGCCAGAGCCTGCACGTCGGCGCCGAGCCGTTCCAGCGTCTCGGTCGAGGCGATATTGGAGACCACCGAGCGCAGCGCCACGATTGCCTCTTCGAGCTGCAGCACCTTGCCGGGATCGCCGCTGGCGCGCATCAGCGTTTCGAGCCGCTGGTTGAGGCCGCGGATTGCCTCGTCGAAGCCGGTCAGTTGCTCGGCCGGCGTCAGCGTCCGCAGCGCCTCGCGGATCTCGGTCAGCGTCCGCTCGATACCGGTCAGCGCCGCCGCGTCGCCGCCGCTGTCGCGCCGCGCGTCGATGCGGCCGGCAAGGTCGCGGATCTCGCGTTCCAGCGCTTCGATGGCCTTCGACGGCACCGCTTCAGTCACGGCCTTGCGGATATCGGCCAGTTCGGCGCGGAATTGCGCGATGGTCTGCTCGATGTCCTGCGCCGGCCGCAGCGATTCGATCTGGCTGGTGATGTGCAGGAGCTGCTGGTGCAGCGAGGAGAAATCCGGCTCGCGGGTGCGCCGCGACGCCGCCGTGGACGGTGCGGGCGCGCGGTCGAGTTCGCTCTGGCGCTGGGCGATTTCGGCAATCGCCGCCTGCAAGGACAGCGGCGGTGGCGCGGCTGGCGCGGGGGGATGCGGCTCGCCGGCGGCGGCGCGCTGGATCGCGCCGATCTGGCGGGCGATCTCGTCAAGCCGGCCGTGGATGTCCGCGACCTCGTGCGGTTCGTCGGTCGCCATCACACCCGTCCCCATACCATCGCGGCGGCGCCGGCGCCGGGGACGTTCGCTGCTGTGGTGATCCGCGGAACCATATCCCCGTCCGGTTTTGACTCTTTGCGCCTCGCCCGGCGCCGGCATCTGGCTGCGGCGGCCATCGGCAGGCGAAACTGCGCCGCACGGCGTGCGGCCGTGCCTTCCGACTTTTTCCGGTTAGGGTAAACAACGAGTTAAGATGGCTCCCGGTCCCGTTGAAAATGCCTCACCGCGCCTTGATCCCGCCTTGGTCCGGCCTGGGGTCCGGCTTGGCCGGGCGTTGGCCGGGCGTTGGCCGGACCCTGGCCGGGCGCGCCCGAAAGGCGATTTGCCGCGGCCTGCCGATCTCCACAAAAATGCCGCGCCGGGGGGCTGAACATCATCGGCCCGGTCACGACATAAGATTGCCGGGAGAGCGATTGCTGCGATGCAAAAATCCTTCTAGATTGTGGCGGCGCAAGCGGCTGCAACCCGTCCTTGCTAGAGTTGCCATCACCGTTCATGTTTTGGCCGGGCGTGCCCTCGCAAAGCCCGGCTCCCGGAGAGGAACGCCATGCCGAGTTATCAAGCGCCGGTGCAGGACGTCAGCTTCCTGCTTGACGACGTGTTCCAGATCGACCGCTACGACAACCTGCCCGGCTTCAGCGACGCCACCCGCGACGTGCGCGAGGCGATTTTGTCGGAGGCGGCGAAGTTCAGCGAGGAAGTGCTGCAACCCTTGAACCTGTCGGGCGACCAGGAGGGCTGCACGCGCCACGACGACGGCCGCGTCACTACGCCGAAAGGCTTCAAGGAGGCGTTCAGGCAGCTTGGCGAAGGCGGCTGGCTCGGCCTTGCGGCACCAGCCGAGTTCGGCGGGCAGGACCTGCCGGCAACGCTGGCGCGGGCGGTCGGCGAGTTCATGATCTCCGCCAACATGGCGTTTTCGATGTATCACGGCCTGACGCAAGGGGCGGTCGCCGCGCTATTGGCGCATGGCTCGCCGGAGCAGCACAAGACCTTCGTGCCGAAGATGCTGGCCGGCGAGTGGGCCGGCACCATGAACCTGACCGAGCCGCATTGCGGCACCGATCTCGGCCTGCTGCGCACCAAGGCGGTGAAACAGGCCGACGGCAGCTACAAGATCACCGGCACCAAGATTTTCATCTCGGGCGGCGAGCAGGACCTGACCGACAATATCATCCACCTGGTGATCGCCCGCATCGAGGGCGCTCCCGCCGGCACCAAGGGTATTTCGCTGTTCGTGGTGCCGAAGGTGCTGATCAATGCCGACGGCTCGCTCGGCGAGCGTAACGGTGTTGCCTGCGGCTCGATCGAGCACAAGATGGGCATCCACGGCAATTCAACCTGCGTGCTCAACTACGACAACGCCACCGGCTGGCTGGTTGGCGAGGAGAACAAGGGCCTCGCCGCGATGTTTGTGATGATGAATGAGGCCCGGCTCGGCGTCGGTTTGCAGGGGCTGGCGGTGTCCGAGGTCGCCTACCAGAACGCCGCGGCCTACGCCCGCGAGCGGCTGCAGGGCCGGGCGCTGACCGGGGCGAAGGACAAGGACAAGCCGGCCGATCCGATTATCGTCCATCCCGACATCCGCCGCACGCTGTTGACCATCCGCTCGTTCAACGAGGCGGCGCGGGCGCTGGCGCTGTGGGCCTCGCTGAAAAGCGACGTGGCGCAACGCGCGACCGACGCCAAGGAACGGCAGGCGGCCGACGATGCGCTCGGCCTGTTGACGCCGGTGATCAAGGGCGTGTTCACCGATACCGGCTTTGCCAACGCGGTCGCCGCCCAGCAGGTGTTTGGCGGCCATGGTTATATCGTCGAGCACGGCATGGAGCAGTTCGTGCGCGATGCCCGCATCGCCATGATCTATGAGGGCGCCAACGGCATTCAGGCGCTCGATCTGGTCGGCCGCAAGCTGCCGAAGGATGGCGGCCGCGCGGTGATGGCGTTCTTCGGCGAGATCGCCGCCTTCGCCAAGGACAACGGCGGCGAGGAGGCGCTGAAACCCTTCGTCACGCCGCTGTCGAACGCGCTCGGCCACCTGCAGCAGGCCACCGTGTGGCTGATGCAGAACGCCATGGCCAAGCCCGACAACGCCGGCGCCGCTTCGACCGATTACATGCATCTGTTCGGTCTGGTGGCGCTCGGCTACATGTGGGGGCTGATGGCCAAGGCGGCGGCCGCCAAGGTTGCGGCCGGCGAGACCTCCGATTACCTCACAACCAAGCTTGTCACCGGGCGCTTCTTCATGGAGCGGGTGCTGCCGGCGAGCGCCGCGCACCTCGCGCGCATTCAGGCCGGCGCCGATACCGTCATGGAATTGCCGGCGGAAGCGTTCTGAGCGCCGCGCCGTCCGTCGTTGCACGTCATTCCGCAAGGAGAGAAAGAAATGGCCGAAGCCTATATCTACGATCACGTCCGCACCCCGCGCGGCAAGGGCAAGTCCGACGGTGCGCTGCATGAAGTGACGGCGCTGGCGCTCGCCACCGCGCCGCTGAAGGCGCTCAAGGAGCGCAACAACCTGCCCGAGGGTAGCGTCGATGACGTGATCCTCGGCGTGGTCGATCCGGTCGGCGAGGCTGGCGGCGACATCGCGCGCTTCGCCGCCTTGCAGGCCGGGCTTGGCACCGAGGTGCCAGGCGTGCAGATCAGCCGGTTCTGCGCCTCCGGCCTTGACGCGGTGAACTTCGCCGCCGCCCAGGTGATGGCCGGCCAGCACGAACTGACCATCGGCGGTGGCGCCGAATCGATGAGCCGCGTCGGCATCATGTCGTCGGGCGCGGCCTGGCCGATGGACCCGGCGATCGCGCTGCCGTCCTACTTCCTGCCGCAAGGCATTTCCGCCGATCTGATCGCCACCAAATACGGCTTTTCGCGCGACGATGTCGACGCCTATGCGGTCGAGAGCCAGAAGCGCGCCGCCAATTCGTGGGAGCAGGGCTACTTCAAGGACGCCATCGTGCCGGTCAAGGATGTCAACGGCCTGACCATCCTCGATCGCGACGAGCACATGCGCCCCGGCACCACGATGCAGACATTGGCGCAGTTGCAGCCCTCGTTCGAGATGATGGGGGCGATGGGCGGGTTCGACGCGGTGGCGACGCAGTCACACCCGGAGGTCGAGCGCGTCAAGCACGTCCACCACGCCGGCAATTCCTCCGGCATCGTCGATGGTGCCGGCGCGGTGCTGATTGGTAGCCAGGAGGCGGGCACGAAGCACGACCTTAAGCCGCGTGCGAAAATCAGGGCGTTCGCCAATATCGGCTCGGAGCCGTCGATCATGCTGACCGGCCCGGTCGACGTCACGAAGAAGGTGCTGGAGCGGTCCGGCATGGCGCTCGACGACATCGACCTGTTCGAACTGAACGAGGCGTTCGCCTCCGTGGTGCTGCGCTTCATGCAGGCGTTCGACATCGATCATGCCAAGATCAACGTCAATGGCGGCGCGATTGCGCTCGGCCATCCGCTCGGCGCCACGGGTGCGATGATCCTCGGCACCGTGCTCGACGAACTGGAGCGGCGCGACCTGTCCACCGCGCTGGTGACGCTGTGCATCGGCGGCGGCATGGGCACCGCCACCATCATCGAGCGCGTTTGAGTTTGGGAGCGACAGACATGGCTTACAAGAATTTCAAGGTCGAGACCGACGCCGACGGTATTGCGCTCGTGACCTGGGACATCCCCGGCCGCTCGATGAACGTGCTGGATACCGAAACCATCGCCGAGCTTGGCCAGATCGTCGAGGCAACCACCGCCGATGCCAAGGTCAAGGGCGTGGTCGTCACCTCGGGCAAGGAGGCATTCTCCGCCGGCGCCGACCTGTCGATGCTGGAAGGCATGAACCGCGCCTATGGGGCGATGCTCAAGGACAAGGGCGAGGAGGCCGCCAACAAGCTGTTGTTCGATGAAAGCCGCAAGCTGTCGCAGACGCTGCGCGCCATCGAGACCTGCGGCAAGCCGTGGGTCGCCGCGATCAACGGGCTTGCGCTCGGCGGCGCGTTCGAACTGACGCTCGCCTGCCACTACCGCGTCGCCGCCGACAATCCGAAGACGCGGCTTGGCCTGCCGGAAGTAAAGGTCGGACTGTTTCCGGGGGCGGGCGGCACGCAGCGTCTGCCGCGCATGATGCCGACGCAGGACGCGCTGCAATTGCTGCTCAAGGGCGACCAGTTGACGCTGGCCAAGGCGCAGGCCGCGAAAATCGTCGGCGCGGTGGTGCCGGCGGGCGAATTGATCGCGGCCGCGAAAAAGTGGATCAAGGACGGCGGCAAGCCGGTCGCGCCGTGGGACGTCAAGGGCTTCAAGCTGCCGTCGGGGCCGGTCTACTCCGCCGCCGGCATGAACACCTTCCCGCCGGCCAATGCGCTCTATCGCCAGCAAACTTACGACAACTATCCGGCGGCGCGCGCGATCCTCGCCTGCGTCTACGAGGGCCTGCTGGTGCCGATGGATGTCGGCTTGCGCATCGAGTCGCGCTACTTCGCAAAGATCCTGCGCAGCAAGGAGGCGGCGGCGATGATCCGCAGCCTGTTCGTGTCGATGCAGGACCTGAACAAGGGCGCGCGGCGGCCGCAGGGCGTGCCGCCGACCAAGGTCAAGAAACTCGCCGTGATCGGCGCCGGCTTCATGGGCGCCAGCGTCGGCTACGTCTCGGCGCAGGCCGGCATCGAGGTGGTGCTGATCGACCGCGATCAGGACAGCGCCGACAAGGGCAAGGCGCATGCGAAATCGGTGATCGACGGCCTCGTCGCCAAGGGCCGCGCCACCGAGGCCGAGCGCGATGCGTTGTTGGCGCGCATCACTCCCACGCCGGACTACAACGCCATCAAGGACTGCGATCTCGTGATCGAGGCGGTGTTTGAGGATCGTAAAGTGAAGGCCGACACCTATGCCAAGGCGCAGCCGCTCCTGAAGGAGGGCGCGATCTTCGCCTCCAACACCTCGACGCTGCCGATCAATTCGCTGGCCGAGGAATTTGCCGACCAGGCGAAGTTCATCGGCATTCATTTCTTCTCGCCGGTCGAGAAGATGATGCTGGTGGAGGTCATCGTCGGCAAGAACACCGGCGACGTGGCGCTCGCCACCGCGCTCGACTATGTGCGCCAGATCAGGAAGACGCCGATCGTCGTCAACGACTCGCGCGGCTTCTATGCCAACCGCTGCGTGCTCAAGTTCACCGCCGAGGGGCTTGAGATGCTGATGGAGGGCGTGCCGCCGGCGATGATCGAGAACACCGCGCGGATGGCCGGGATGCCGGTCGGGCCGCTGTCCTTGTCCGACGAGGTGGCGCTCGATCTGGTGCTGCGGATCATGAAGGCGACCGAGGTCGATCTCGGCGCCAACGCCATCGATCAGGCGCAGAAGAAGCTGTTGGTCGAGATGGTCGAGAAGCAGGGCCGGTTCGGCCGCAAGAATGGCAAGGGCTTTTACGACTACCCCGAGAAGGGCAAGGGCCAGAAGAGCCTGTGGAGCGGCCTCGCGGCGTTGCAGCCCAAGCACCTCGATCCCGACACGCTCGACGTCGAGGAACTGAAGCAGCGCTTTCTGGTGGTGCAGGCGGTGGAAGCCGCGCGCACCGTCGAGGACGGCGTGGTGGTCGATCCGCGTGAGGCCGATGTCGGCTCGATCCTCGGCTTCGGCTTCGCGCCGTTCACCGGCGGCACGCTGTCCTATATCGACTTCATGGGTGCGAAGAACTTTGTCGCGCTGTGCCGCAAGCTGGAAGCCAAATACGGCTCGCGCTTCACCCCGCCGAAGCTGTTGCTCGATATGGCGGAGAAGGGCGAAACCTTCTATGGCCGCTTCCCGCCGAAGAAGGTGGCGGCGTAAGAGTGTCGCGGCAGTATCTCTCTGCCGTCACCCGCGGGCTTGACCCGCGGGTCCATTCCTCCCTCTCCCTCGTCATGCCCGGCCTTGTGCCGGGCATCCATGTCTTGACGGTATTTTCCGCAAGGAAGACGTGGATGGCCGGGATGAAAGGGCGTTCACGCCCGTCTTCGACGGGCTATGCCCGGTCATCACGAAAGAAAAATCAGAAAACGCTATAGATACCCGCGCATCGTCTCGACCAGCCCGTCGCGCAGATCGTCGCGGCGCATGGCGAAGGCGATGTTGGCGCGCAAAAAGCCGGCCTTGGAGCCGCAGTCGTGGCGCTCGCCCTCGAATTGCAGGCCGTAGAACGGCTGCGTCTCGGCGAGCTTCTTCATCGCGTCGGTCAACTGGATCTCGCCGCCGGCGCCCTTCTCCTGCGTTTCGAGGATCTTGAAAATCTCCGGTTGCAGAATGTAGCGGCCGGTGATCGACAGATTTGACGGCGCCTTCTCGCGCGGCGGCTTCTCGACCATGCCGTCGATGGCGAACACGTTGCCGCGCCGCGCGCCGACGCCAACCACGCCGTACTGATGCACGCGCTCCATCGGCACTTCCTCCACCGCGACGATGTTGGCCTTGCTGTCCAGGCTGCTCACCGCCGTGATCATCTGCTTGAGGCAGCCCGGCGTATTGAGCACCAGTTCGTCCGGCAGCAGCACTGCGAACGGCTCGTCGCCGACGATGTCGCGCGCGCACCACACCGCATGGCCGAGGCCGAGCGGCGCCTGCTGGCGGGTGAAGCTCATGGCGCCGGCCGCCGGCTGGTCGCGGGCGAGGATTTCTTCTTCGGCCTTCTTGCCGCGCTCGCGCAAGGTCACGTCGAGTTCAAACTGGCGGTCGAAATGGTCCTCGATCATCCCCTTGTTGCGCCCGGTGACGAACACGAAATGCTCGATCCCGGCTTCGCGCGCCTCATCGACCACATACTGGATCAGCGGGCGGTCGACGATGGTCAGCATCTCCTTGGGCATCGCCTTGGTGGCGGGCAGCACGCGGGTGCCGAGGCCGGCGACGGGAAACACGGCTTTGCGGATTTTCATGAGGGTCGCATTCTCGATGGATAAAGGGCGCGGGACCACGCCAGGGATCGACGTTCCTTAGCAAGCGCGGAACATGGGCGGTTCTGTGGTGCGGCCTTTCGTCGTCAGGTCGATGTGAAAACTAGCCGTTCTGTTAAGCTCGCCGCAACCATATCCGGGCTTTCTTAACGGTTGGCGTTTCATCGGTACCATACGAGGCGGAATGAACGGATTTTCGACGATGACGCGGATCGGCCGCTTGAGCGGTGCCGCGATCGTGGTGGCAGGCTTTGGCCTCGCGCTGACCGGTGCCGCACTGGCGCAGAGCGCCGATGGCCGCGGGCCGGTCTCGTTCCAGAGCATTTTTGACAGCTTTGCCACCGGCTCGATCGGGCGTCAGTCCGCGCCCGCGCCGGCGCCCCAGCCCGCCGCCAATGGCGCAAAGCCGTGGAGCGGCGAGGACGGCGCCTCCGGTCATCCCGCGATGACGGCCGCCGCCATCCGCCAGGCGGCGGCGGAGTTTCCGCGCTGCGTCGCCGCGATGTGGCCGGAAGCCGCGCGCCGCCGTATCTCGCGTGAGAGCTTTGTGCGCTTCACCGCGAATCTCACGCCTGATCTGCGCATCATGGATCTGATGGATTCGCAGCCCGAATTCACCAAGGCGGTGTGGGACTATCTCGACATTCTGGTCAACGACACGCGCATCGCCCGCGGCCGCGCGTTTCTCGCGCGCTACAAAGCCGAGTTCGACGCCATCGAGCGCGCCTACGGCGTTGACCGCTACATCATCGCTTCGATCTGGGGCATCGAATCGAACTATTCGACGCTCAGTGGCGACCGCAGCGTGCTGAACTCCACGGCGACGCTGGCCTGCATCGGCCGCCGCCAGAAATACTTCAAGGACGAGTTTCTGGCCGCGCTGGAAATCCTGCATCGCGGCGACCTGCGCCCCGAGCAGTTGCGCGGCTCGTGGGCCGGCGCTTTCGGCGGCACGCAGTTCATGCCGACGTCGTTCAAGCGCTACGCGGTCGATTTCGATAGGGATGGCCGCCGCGACGTGGTGGACAATCCCGCCGACCTGATCGCCTCCACCGCCAACAACCTGAAGAGGGACGGCTGGCAGAGCGGCGAGACCTGGGGTTACGAGGTCGAGGTGCCGCGCGGCTTCAATTACATGCTGGCCGACCGCGGCAAGGTGATGACGCTGGCGCAGTGGCAGCATCTCGGCCTCCACCGCACCGGCGGCCGCGCTTTCCCGCGCGCCCACGACAAGGCCTATCTGTTGGCGCCGGCGGGCGCCGACGGGCCGGGCTTCCTGATGCTGCAGAATTTTCGCGTCATCATGAAGTACAACCCGGCGGAAGCCTATGCGCTGGCCATCGGCCATTTCGCCGACCGGCTGCGCGGCGGTGGGCCGTTCGTGCAGGGCTGGCCGCGCGACCAGCGCGTGTTGTCGCGCACTGAGCGGCTGGAGATGCAGCAGTTGCTGGCGCGTGCCGGCTATTACCGCGGCGAGCCGGACGGCCGTTTCGGCAGCGAGACGCGCAAGGCGCTGCGCGGCTTCCAGGCAGCAAGCGGGATGCCCGCCGACGGCTTTGCCACCGCCGAACTGCTTGACCGGCTGCGCCGGCGCTAGCGCTGGCACTGATCTTCAAGTTGACACCTTCGCGCCCTACTTGACGGCACAGGACGGCGTTCGGCTTATGGGCGCCGCGATGGCTCGAAGGCGACCCGTGATGGCGGAGCGGAACGGTGGGTGGCGGCTGGGCGGCATGAGCCGCCGGCTGGCGGCTGCCCTGACGCTGCTGCTCGCTGCGGCGCTCGGCCTGGTCGCCGCGCCGGC
>JBARWE010000156.1:0-50276 GCA_049646625.1 Xanthobacteraceae bacterium | reverse complement strand
GCCAGGACGGCGCCGGCGCGAAGGTCGGCGGGTGTTCGGGGAGGATTCGCGCGCGCGGGGCCATGTCGCAGCATGATTCAGCGCGGCGCTTATGGCAATATTTTTCGCACTAAACCGCCGCGCCTGTCGGCAAATAAAAACGTCCGATAATGTTGCATTATCGGACGTTTTTTGGCCTAATATAGTGAAATGAGCCCTGACGCCCCGCGCGAGCCCGCATTCGACGCCCAGGACGGCTCCGCGCCGCCGGAGAGCCCGGCGCCAGGTGTGGCCTCGGCGACCGGAGAGAAGCCGGCCGAGGCACAGGGCGGCCTCCCCTCCCCTCTTCCGGACATCACAACCGGCCTGCCGGCGCATCTCGAGCAGCTCGCCGACCGGGCGCGCGACTACATCAAGGCGTCCAGCGCCGAGAACACCCGCCGCGCCTATGGGGCGGACTGGCGGCATTACACCGCCTGGTGCCGGCGGCAGGGCCTCGATCCCCTCCCCCCGGATGTCCAGACGATCGGGCTCTACATCACCGCCTGCGCCGCCGGAAAGGCCGGCCCGAAGCCGGACGCGGTGTCGACGATCGAGCGCCGGCTGTCCGCGTTGAGCTGGCAGTTCCGCCAACGCGGCCTCGCCTTCGATCGCCAGGACCGGCATGTCGCGACGGTTCTCGCCGGCATCCGTCGCACCCACGGCCGGCCGCCGGTCAAGAAGGAAGCCGTGCTGCCGGAGGACGTCATCGCCATGCTCGAGACGTTCGATCGCGGCAGCCTGCGGGGTCTGCGCGACCGCGCCATGCTGCTGGTCGGCTTCGCCGGCGGACTGCGCCGTTCTGAGGTGGTTGGCCTCGATGTCGGACCGGAGCAGACCGAGGACGGCAGCGGCTGGATCGAGATTCTCAAGGACGGCATGGTCGTCACGTTGCGCGGCAAGACCGGCTGGCGCGAGGTCGAGATCGGCCGGGGATCCTCCGATGCCACCTGCCCAGTGGTCGCGTTGGAAACCTGGCTGAAGCTCGCGCGTATCGGGCACGGGCCGCTGTTCCGCCGGGTCCGTGCGGGCGGCAAGGACGTTGGGCCGGACCGGCTGACCGACAAGCAGGTCGCGCGGCTGGTCAAGGCGGCCGCCCTCGCTGCCGGCGTGCGCGCTGACCTGCCGGAAGGCGACCGGGAAGGGAAATTTGCCGGACATTCCCTGCGCGCCGGCCTCGCCTCCTCGGCCGAGGTTGACGAGCGCTACGTCCAGAAGCAGCTCGGCCACGCCAGCGCCGAGCAGACCCGCGGCTATCAGCGCCGGCGGGACCGCTTCCGGGTCAACCTGACCAAGGCCGTCGGACTCTGAGGCCCGCGCAAACCCTGTAGTCTGAGAGGGTTTTGGGGCCGCCGTCGGGGTTGACCGGCCATGCAGAGCGCTCAATTGACCCTCCATTTCCGGCAGAATCCTGCGAACACCTTCTCGATATTCGGAGCCGTCAGGTCGATGCCGCGGGTCTTAGCCCAGCCGCGGAATGCGCGCGCGACAGTGTCGCAATCGGGCGTCGGCGGTGGAGCGCTTTTGCGGACCACGTCCTGCCAGTTCGTGTAGGCGATCGAGCCCATCGCCGGAAATTCTGGCGCCTCCAACGACCCCATCTCATCCCCGAGATCGGCCGGCTGGCCGGACTTGGCCAACGCAAACAAAGACCGGCTGATGTGCAATTTGCCGTCCCGGCCGCGTTGCGCCAGCGTGCGCAGATAGGCGCCGGGCTTGCTCACGAAGCCGAGCCCCGATTTCTGCACGGTGACGGCGAGCGCGGCAACCGCCAGATCAGGGCCCAGGATGCCGACGGCTTCTTGCCAGACCTGTGGGTTGATGCCGACCGAAACGCACAACGTCCGGCCCGCCTCGCGCAAGGTCCGCCAGTCTGCGAACGCACCCGGTACATGCTGTTCGACGGCCGGACAGGCCGACTGCATTAGCGGCAAGGAAATGAACTGAACGTCCTCTTCCAAGGCTCTGGAGGCCCGCTTTGTCGATTGCGGGGGCCGGGAATCCGCGTCAGACTTTTTTTCGGATGAATGGTCGAAGACCTCTTGAGAAAAAAGGTGTCGCGCGTTAGCGCGACGCTGTTCAGTTCTTTGATTACTTCTTTCAGGATTAAGGGATTCGGCTGTAGTTTGTAGGGGCCGAAATTTCGACACCGCGGTATCGAAATTTTGTTCCTCGAATCCCGTGCGGTAAGCCTTCTCCACAACCTCCAAAAGCTCGTCGAGCGCCTCGACCTGGGCGACCAGCTCATCGAGATCAGCCGGCCTCTGCTCCCTCAGAACGTCCAGGCGGGCCTGGTGATGGCTCCATGAGCCCGACAGCTTGTGCTGCGTCGCGCTGAGGATCAGCGACTGGATCTCCTTGCGCAGCACTGTGCGGCGGTAGGAATGGCGCTTCCATTCGCGCGCCCGATACTCGGCCGCCTCGGCCATGTCCGTCAGCTCGGCGAAACGCGCCGCGATCGGCGACAGATCGATGCCGTAGGCCTCGACGATCTTGCCGGCGGCATCGCGGCGGCCGCGCCGCTGGTAGGTCGGGTGGTCGCTGTAGGTGATCAGGCGGGCTTTCACGAGGCCGTTGAGGTGGTGCTTCAGCGTCGAGACGGACACCCCGAGGCTTTGGGCCAAACTGGCGTTGGACGGCCACACGATCGGCGCCGTGCCCGGAACGCCCCAGTCTGCCGGCCGCGAGGCCGCAAAGAGCTGGTCGATCAGCGCGATCTTCGCAGCTTTCAGGCCCATCGCTGCCGCGGCCCGCTTGGCCACACGCAGCGCTGCCGTGCGGGATACCACGTAAGCGCCGGTGTCCTCGCGGAAATCGCGGGCGAGCTGCCGGCCGCCGAGGGATTCCAACGATGATTTTCGCAGACCGGCGGCGTGCTTATTCATGCCGGCCTCCCCTGCTCTCGACACCGGAGCTCCTATGACGATCGGGGGTCGCGTTGGTCGTTTGGGCGAGCTTCACCGTGCGCCGCCCGTCGGACGTCGTTAGACAGTTCGAAACCATGTCCTTGCCTCGTTAAGGCAAAGAAAATCCGCTCGCCAAAACGGCGATTAGTCCCGCAGGACTCTTGACGGCGATTCGTGGAAGTGCGATTCTCTTAGTTGCCAGACTTTGAGAAGGGGCTTCCGGGACGCCGTTTCGGGGGCCTTTTCTTTTGCCTGTTGCTATGGGTTGACGTTTGACCAGCGTTGACGCGGAACATGCGTGCTGGTCAGGTTTTTTCGTCGCTGCGCCCCTCCTCTGTCCGGTTGACGAATTGGCGATAGAGCTCGTCCAGGCGCTCCTCGAGATAGGCCGCGAATTCTGGAACGTGCTTTTCCTCGAACGATATTGTCGTGCGGCCGTTGGCGCGCTCGATGCGTGCAGCCTTCTTGCCGTTCGGGTTATGCCAAACGTTGACGCTGCCACGACGGCGCGGCGGGGCCGCGCGTAGCGCGTCGAACACCATCGCAAAGCGCGCATCGCTGTCGGCGACGTGAAATTCCGGCTTCTCGAGCACCTGGCCTGCGGCGACCTGCGCCGCAGGCTTCTCCATCCGCTCGGCCAGCGCCGCCCAGCGCGGACGGCCCGCCTTAGGTGCCGGGCCGATTGCCTCGATGAGCGTCACAGGGATCATCCGCGCGATGCTGATGTAGCGGCTGAGGTCTGCCTTGTCGGTCGACAGCGCGGCCATGATGGTTGCGCGGTCGTGACCGGCATCTTCGAGCCGGCGCGCGTAAAGCGCTTTTTCGATCCACGACAGGTCCGCGCGCGGACCGTTCTCAAGGCCTTGCGCGATGACGAGTTCCTCGTCGGTCAGCTCGAGCACCAACGCCTTGACCTTGGCGCCGAGGTTCGCTGCGCCTCGCAGGCGTCGGCGTCCGTAGGCGATCTGGTAGCGGCCGACCGTCGTCGGGTGCGGCCGCACGAGAATTGGCACTTTCTGGCCGTGGGCGCGCATGCTTTCGACCAAAGCGTCAAACTTCGGGTCGTTGGGTGTCGGAAGGCGATCCGCGATGGCCGATCCATCGACGAGACCAGGGTCGATTTCGATGACCGTGGTTCCGGCCTTAATCAGGTCGCGAAGCTCGTTCGCTGCTTTTGCGTCGTCGGCCATGACGCTGAGGACGGAGCTGACTGCGGAGACTGCGCCGGAGCGGACCGGCTCGTGCCCGGCCCGACGCGGCTGCGCGTCGGTGCGGTTGGGAGCTTCCAACTTGCCCGTGAATAAGTTGTTGAGGACATCCTTTCGGCTCATGGCACCCTCCTTGCGGCTGGCATCGGCAGGGTCGATCGGCGAGATGGCAAGGCCGGTTGGGAGCTCCCAACCGTGGCGTCGCGTGTGGCTAGGGGCCGCCCTTGGCAAGGGCCTGTTAACCATTCCGCTTTGCCACAGCGCGGACTCGGGGAGCGCGCCGTCGCGGCAAGTTGGGAGCTCCCAACCAAGGCCTCGCGAGGGCGCCACGTCGAATGGCTCTGGCAAAGTGGCCTCAACATTTCGGGCGCCCCCAAGCCGTCCGAATCAGCCCTTCGACCTCCCCATTGACGGCGTCGAGCGCTTCGATCGCACGGTCATAAGTTGACCGTGTCATGCTCTCCCGGCCGATTTCATAGAGTGTCTGCTTGGACAGTCCGGCGTCCGATATCGCGGTCGACTTGAGCATCGGGTTGGTGAGCACATGGTCGCCGAACAGATTTCGGAGCAACGCCGCGACTTTGGTCTGTGGGCCGTCCTGCGGTTCGAACCGCGTCAGCAGATACCGCATGAAGTCATATTTGAGGACGGCACCGCTTTTCCGAAGCTCCGTCAGCAACGCTTCGGTCATCAGCAGAAACTGGCTCATCGAGGCAACATCGAGCATCTGCGGATGGACGGTGATCAGCATGCCGGTGGCGGCGCACAGTCCCGTCAAGGTCAGAAATCCGAGCTGCGGTGGGCAATCCATCACTATGACGTCGTAGCGGTCTGCAACCTCGTCGAACGCGCGTGCCACGCGCGAGAAGAACAGCCGCCCTTCAGTTCTGTCCTCAGCGGTGAGGGCGAGGGGGGTCGTGTGCTCGAACTCCATCAATTCGAGATTGCCGGGCACCAAGTCCACGCCTTCGAAGTAGGTCGGCAGGATCACCTCGCTGAGGGGCCTGCGGTCGGCGTCGTATCTGATCGCCGCGTACAGCGTCTCGTTCTTTGCGACGTCGGCTTCCGGCAGCACGCCGAACAGAGCGGACATGCTTGCCTGCGGGTCGAGGTCGACCGCGAGCGTCCGATATCCGTGCAGTCCGAGGTATTGGGCGAGGTGCGCGGCCGTTGTCGTTTTGCCTGAGCCCCCCTTGAAGTTCGCGACCGCGATGACTTGAAGGTGCTCATTGCTGGATCGACGGGGCACGAAGGCGGTGGCGTCCTTGCCGCGCATTGTTTCCGCGAGGCGCCGCCGGACTTCATTGATTTGTCCAAGTGTATAGAGGCGCCGCCCGTTGCTCACCGTCACCGGGGTCGGGCCTTCGCCAGCCAGGCTCATCTTTCGCAGCGTCGAATCGGATATCCCGATCAGGCGAGCGGCCTCACCCGACGTGAACCGCCTTAGCGATTTCTTCGATGTGGGCGGAAACAGCGCATCGCTCATCGCCTGAATCTGCGAACTCAGCAAACTTGCGTGCTCGCCGATGGTCTGGTCGACCGTCGGCGCTTCAGATTCAGATCGGCTTGGCGCGTTCAGCACGGGCAGAACCTTCGTCACGGAAAAATCGTCATTTCGGTCATTCTTCCGTGAACGTACCTCTGAAACCGATTCTGGCAAGAACTTATTAGTTAACGAAATCCTAACGTCCTTGCATTCGATGTGGCGGAAAGCTTCCGCAAATCGTGTTTTGCTTCGAACTGAAAATGGCTTAGCGCGCTCTCGTCGCGTCCGCTGCTGCGTCTGACGCCCTGTCGGAATCGACAGGTCTGCCGAACCAATTTCGGCGTTTGATGACGTGGCTCGATCACCACCCGACATCTACTCCGCGCGACTCAGCTCACCGCTGCCTGTCGGAATCGACAGTCTGACAGGGTGAAACATGCGTGTTCGTCTCTCCGCCTGCAACCAGAATGGCGGGGAGGCGAAATGCGGGCGATCGCGGTGAAGCCGGAAGACATGGGGGCATTCGGAGATCTGATCGCCGAGATGCACCGACTGAGGGCGAGGGTGTTCGGCGGACGGCTCGGCTGGGATGTCGAGATCCAGGATGGGGTGGAGACAGACGGTTTCGATCGACTGAGCCCGGTCTACATCCTGGCGGTCGCCGAGCGGGGGCCGGTACTAGGGTGTGCCCGGCTCCTGCCGACGACCGGGCCGACCATGCTGGCCGACGCTTTCCCCCAGCTCCTGGCCGGTGGGCGGCTCGACGCCCATCCTCGTATGATTGAAAGCTCGCGCTTCTGCGTCGATACCGGCACGGACGAGGCGGCGACTACGCGTGGATTGCATCGCGCCACGCTGACCCTGTTCGCTGCAATCATCGAATGGTCGATGGGGGCGGGCTATCGCGAGATCGTCACAGCGACCGACGTGCGCTTCGAGCGCCTGCTGAACCGGGCGCGCTGGCCGATGCGACGGCTGGGCGAGCCGCGGATGATCGGCGAAACGCTGAGCGTCGCCGGCGTTCTTCCTGCGGACGATGCCAGCTTCGCGACGGTGCGGCCGCCAGGCTACCGCTCCGACCTGGGCGGCGTCCGCCGCTCTGCGGCGTAGCGTAGGAGGCGGTTAGTGCAACTGCGCTCCCATCCGCGTCTCGTCCGCAAGCTGCAGGAGGCGCTCGGCGACACGATCTGCGCAGCGCTCGACGATCCGAGCGTTGTCGAGGTCATGTGCAATCCCGACGGCCATCTGTTTGTCGAGCGGCTCGGGCAGGGGATCGTGCGCGTCGGTCACATGAGCAACGCCGCGGCCGAGATCATCATCGGCAGCGTGGCACACGCGTTGAACTCAGAGGTCGACGACGAACGCCCGATCGTGTCCGGTGAGCTGCCGATCGGCGCACACCGTTTCGAAGGACTCCTGCCGCCTGTTGTCTCCGGACCAGCCTTCGCGATCCGCCGGCGCGCTTCGCAGGTTATCCCGCTCACAGCCTATGTTCGCGACCGGATCATGACGGAGCACCAGGCGCGCATGATCCGCAACGCCGTTACCTCACGCATGAACATCGTCATCTCCGGTGGCACGGGCTCCGGCAAAACTACTCTCACCAACGCGGTGATCGCCGAGATGGTCGCCTCGGCGCCGGAGCACCGCATTGTCATCCTCGAGGACACAGCCGAGCTGCAATGCGTCGCCGACAACGCCGTAGCGCTGCACACGACCGACACAATCGACATGGGCCGGTTATTGAAGTCGACGATGCGGCTGCGCCCCGATCGCATCATCGTCGGCGAGGTCCGCGATGGTGCCGCTCTTACGTTACTCAAAGCCTGGAACACCGGACACCCAGGCGGCATCACGACCATTCATGCCAATTCGGCGCAATCCGCGCTTACACGCCTCGAGCAGCTCACGGCCGAGGCCAGCCAGCAGCCGATGCAAGCTGTCATCGGCGAAGCCGTGGATCTCGTCGTCTCGATCGAGAAGACCGCGCGCGGCCGCGTCGTGCGGGACATCCTTCACGTCGAGGGATTTGCGCATGGCGAGTATCGCATCGAACCCTGCTGCCTGGAGGAGACGCAACGTGTCGCGTGAACGCACTTTCGCCGTCGGCATTTCAGCACTCGTCGTTCTCATCGTGGCGGCCGCACCGGCGTTTGCCGGCGGGGGAGGGGGCCTCCCATGGGAAGGACCTCTGCAGCAAATTCAGCAATCCATCACCGGCCCCGTGGCCGGCTTCATCGCGCTGGCCGCCGTCGCTGTCGCCGGCGGCATGCTGATCTTCGGCGGCGAGCTGAACGATTTCGCGCGCAGGCTCATGTATGTCGTGCTCGTTGCCGGCATTCTGCTCGGGGCAACGCAGATCGTCGGCCTGTTCGGCGCGTCCGGCGCCTCGATCGGCACGGTCGAGGCCAGCGAGCAGGGAGAGCCGCCGCATGGCTGAGTCGTTTTCCAATCTTCATCGCTCGCGACTCCATCGCGCGCTGTCTCGCCCGAGTCTGCTGCTGGGCGCGGATCGCGAGCTCGTGCTGATGACGGGGCTCGCCGCCGTCATTCTGATTTTCGTGGTGTTGACCTGGTTCTCCGTCATGCTGGGACTGCTCGTGTGGAGTGGCATCGTCGGCATCTTGCGCATGATGGCGAAAGCCGATCCGATGATGCGGCACGTCTATCTGCGGCATATCCGCTACCGGCCGCATTACCGTCCGACCTCGACGCCCTGGCGCAAATACTGAGGTCGGCGATGGTGGCGTTGCGCGAGTTTCGACATAGCGGACCGTCCTTCGCGGACCTCTTGCCCTATGCCGGCCTCATCGCGCCCGGCGTCATCCTGCTCAAAGACGGCTCGCTGATGGCGGGCTGGTATTTCGCTGGGCCCGACAGCGAAAGCTCGACCGACGTGGAGCGCAACGAGGTCTCGCGGTTGATCAACGCCGTGCTCGCGCGCCTCGGCTCCGGATGGATGATCCAGGTCGAGGCCGTGCGTGTGCCGGCACAGGCCTATCCCGCGCGCGAGGATTGTCACTTTCCCGATGCGGTGACGCGCGCGATCGACAACGAGCGCCGGCGGCGCTTCAAGGCGGAAAGCGGCCATTTCGAAAGCGAGCATGCCCTGATCCTGACCTATCGCCCGGCGGAGCGCCGCAAGTCGGGTCTGTCGCGCTATGTGTATTCCGACGACGAAAGCCGCTCGACATCGTTCGCCGACAAGACGCTCGAAGCGTTCCTCACGTCGATCCGCGAGGTCGAGCAATATCTCGGAAACGTTCTGTCGATTCGGCGGATGCAGACGCGCGAGGTCGAGGACGACGGGAGTGTCCGGCGCGCGCGCTATGATGAGCTCTTTCAATTCGCGCGATTCTGCATCACCGGCGAAAACCACCCGATCCGTCTGCCCGACATTCCGATGTATCTGGACTTCGTGGTGACGGCCGAATTCCACCACGGCCTGTCCCCGATGGTCGACGACCGCTATCTGGCGGTCATCGGCATCGACGGTTTTCCGGCCGAAAGCTGGCCCGGCATTCTCAATGCGCTGGACCTGATGCCACTCACCTATCGCTGGTCGAGCAGGTTCATGTTCCTGGACGATCAGGAGGCGCGGACGCGGCTCGAGCGCACACGCAAGAAGTGGCAGCAGAAGGTCCGGCCATTCTTTGACCAGCTCTTTCAGACCAATTCACGATCGATCGACCAGGACGCGGTCCTGATGGTCGCCGAAACCGAGGACGCGATCGGACAAGCGTCGTCCGGCCTCGTCGCCTACGGCTATTACACGCCGGTTGTCGTGATCTTCGACACCGAGGAGCGGCGCCTGCGCGAGAAGGCCGAAGCGGTGCGGCGCCTCATCCAGGCGGAAGGTTTCGGCGCGCGCATCGAGACGCTGAACGCGACGGAAGCCTTTCTCGGGTCACTGCCCGGCAATTGGTACGCCAATATCCGCGAGCCGCTCATCAGCACCCGCAACCTCGCCGACATGATTCCGCTGAACGCGGTCTGGTCCGGCAGCCCGACCGCGCCCTGTCCATTCTATCCGCCGGGCGCCCCGCCGCTGATGCAGGTCGCCTCCGGCTCGACCCCCTTCCGGCTGAACCTGCACGTCGACGATGTGGGCCACACGCTCGTGTTCGGTCCGACGGGGTCGGGCAAGTCCACACTTCTCGCGCTTATCGCGGCGCAGTTTCGCCGCTACGCCGGCGCGCAGCTTTTCTGCTTCGACAAAGGGCGCTCGATGTTTCCGCTGACGGTGGCAGCGGGGGGCGATCACTATGACGTTGGGGCGGGGGAGGGGCTGTCGTTCTGTCCTCTCGCTGAGCTCGAGGACGATACGGATCGCGCCTGGGCGGCGGAGTGGATCGAGACACTGGTGGCGCTGCAGGGCGTGAAGGTGACGCCGGACCATCGCAACGCGATCTCCCGGCAGATCGCGTTAATGGCGAACGCCCGCGGGCGTTCGCTGTCGGATTTCGTGAGCGGCGTCCAGCTTCGCGAGATCAAAGACGCGCTGCATTCCTACACGGTCGACGGACCGATGGGCCACCTGCTGGATGCCGAGCAGGACGGTCTATTGATGTCCGAATGCCAGACCTTCGAAATCGAACAACTCATGGCGATGGGTGAGCGCAATCTTGTTCCGGTATTGCTTTATCTGTTCCGACGCATTGAGAAGCGCCTGACCGGAGCGCCGAGCCTCATCATTCTGGATGAAGCGTGGCTCATGTTGGGGCACCCAACCTTCAGGGACAAGATTCGTGAGTGGCTGAAGGTGCTGCGCAAGGCGAATTGCGCCGTCGTGCTGGCGACGCAGTCAATCTCGGATGCCGAGCGTTCCGGCATCATCGACGTCCTCAAGGAATCCTGCCCGACCAAGATCTGCCTGCCGAACGGTGCGGCGCGGGAAACCGGCACGCGCGAGTTCTACGAGCGCATCGGCTTCAATGAGCGGCAGATCGAGATCGTCGCGACCGCGATCCCGAAGCGGGAATACTACGTCGTGTCGCCGGTCGGCCGTCGCTTGTTCGACATGGCGCTCGGCCCTGTGACGCTCGCCTTCGTTGGCGCGACCGGAAAGGACGATCTCGCACGGATCGCTGATCTTCGTCAGGCGCAAGCAGCCGATTGGCCGGCGCGCTGGCTGGAAGAAAGAGGAGTGGCCGATGCCGACACGCTTCTGTCTGCTTAACCGTGCGTTCGCCGCGACGTTGTCCTGCATCGTTGCCGCGGCGCCTGCCGCCGCCGGCGGCGGCGGCGCGATCGGTGGGGGCGCGACCGAATGGACGCAGCTTCTCAACAATTCCGAACTGATCACGATGGTCGGCAAATCGACCGAACAGATCAACAATCAGATCACGCAGATCACGCAGCTTGCCCAACAGATTCAGAACCAGCTTCGCATCTACGAAAACATGCTGCAGAACACCGCGCAGCTTCCGCAGCAGATCTGGGGGCAGGTCGAACGTGACCTGAACCAGTTGCGTAACATCGTCGGGCAAGGGCAGGGCATCGCCTTCTCGATGGGCAATGCCGATGACGTACTCAAGCAGCGGTTCAAGAGCTACGCCGACTTCAAGACCAATTTGCCGACGGGATCGAGCTTCTCGTCGACCTGGCAGGGCTGGTCGACCACGAACCGGGACACCATCGGCGCGAGTTTGAAGGCCGCAGGACTGACCTCGGATCAGTTCACGTCGGAAGAGACGACGATGAGCCAGCTTCGCGGATTGTCGCAAAGTGCCGATGGCCAAATGAAGGCGCTACAGGTGGGACACCAGATCGCAGCCCAACAAGTCGCGCAGATGCAGAAGCTGCGCGGCTTGTTTTCGCAACAGGTGACGATGATGGGGACCTGGTTTCAATCGCAGCAGTCGAAGGATGATCTCGCACAGGCGCGCCGCGATCAGTTCTTCACCTCGACCTCGCCGTCGACGTCAGGCGGCCAGACGATGGAGCCGCGCTGGTGAGACCGCTCTACATCGTCCTCATCATCGCGATCATCGCGCTTGCCAGCGGCGGCTTGTGGTTGAGGCTCGCGCCATCGAGCCAGAAGCCATCCAGCTTTTTCGACACCAAGCAGGACTACGACACGACGGGCGGACAGCCGATGCGCCCGCGCTGGAAGGAATAGGACGCCATCATGCCGAGAGCGAACCGCCTATTTCCGATGATTGCCGTGCTGCTCTTGCTCACGTCGCCGGCGCTCGCGCAGGACGGCAGCTTGCTGACCAATCTCGAGAACGAAGTGGTCACGGCCACGAAGGGGTGGGAAACGACGATCCTGCAGGCGGCGCGCTCCTTGTTTTGGATTCTCGCCGGCATCGAAGTCGGCATCGCGGCGATCTGGCTCGCACTGCAGGCGGCCTCGCTCGATAGCTGGTTTGCCGAGCTGGTGCGGCGCATTCTGTTCATCGGACTGTTCGCGTTCATGCTCGAGCGCGGCCCGGCCTTCGCCAAGGCGGTCGTCGACAGTCTGTTCCAGATCGGCGCAGGCGGCGGCGGGGCGTCGCCCGCGAACGTGTTCAATGCCGGTCTGAAGGTCGCCTCTGCGTTGTCGTCGAAGGCGCAGTTCGGATTGTTCCAGGACAACGCACTCGCCATCGCCGCTGTCTTTGCGATGATTGTCGTCGTCGTGGCCTTCGCACTGGTGGCGGCGATCTTCGTGGCGGTGATGGTGGAGATGTATGTCGGGCTTCTCGCCGGCATGATTCTGCTGGGCCTCGGCGGGAGCTCGTTCACAAAGGACTTTTCTGTCCGCTACCTCGTCTATGCCTTCTCGGTCGGCATGAAGCTGATGGCGCTCGTCATGATCGCGCGCATCGGCTCCGAGGTTCTCGTCAATCTCGCGAACTCGCCATCGACCGGCGACCAGTTTCTTTCGACGCTCGCGATCGCCGGCATTTCGGTCGTGGTGTTCATGATTGCGATGTATGTGCCGTCGATCATCCAGGGCGTGGTGCAGGGCGTCTCCGTCTCGAGCGGGATGGAGGCCTTACGGGCGGGGAGCCAGACGGCAGCTTTTGCGGCGGGCGCAGGCTCGATGGCGGTCGGTACCGCTTCGCTCAGCGCCGGCGCTGCGCGCATGGGCGCGTCGAGCTACGCCGACGCCCGCAGTGGGGGAGCGTCGTTCGGGGCAGCGGCGCTCAGGGGAATGAGCGACGCCATCGGCGCCGCCGGCGGCGCTCTGTCGTCCGCGGCACGCGACAAGGCGATCGGCATTCCGGGGACATGGGGCGCGTCGACGCTCGGACTCGCCAACGCAAAGCTCGATGAGCGCAGAAACAAGCCGCAATCAGGACAACGCAACAACAATGCCGACGAGCGCCAATAGGGGCGGCGAGGGTGGGGGATGGCAAGGCAGACGACACCGGAGAATCCGTACCTCGCGGCACGGCAGGAATGGAACGAACGATACGGGTCCTATGTGAAGGCCGCATCCGCCTGGCGCATCGTTGGCGTCACCGGGATGGCCCTGGCCGTGATCGCCACCTCCTATGCGCTCTATCAGAGCACGCAAGTGAAGCTCGTCCCGTACATCATAGAAGTGGACAAACTTGGCAGCGCGGTCACGGCAGGCTTTCCGCAACAGATCGAATATGCCGATGCGCGCGTCGTGCGGGCGACGCTGGCGGGCTTCGTGAGCAGCTTCAGGTCGGTATCGCCCGACACTGCCGTCCAGAAGCAATATATCGATCGGACCTACGCGATGTTGCGCACGGCCGATCCGGCTACTGAAAAGATCAATTCATGGTTTCGCGAAAACTCGCCGTTTGTGAAGGCGCGCACGGCGATCGTATCGATTGAGGTCAGCAACGTCGTCGCGCTGTCGAACCAGAGCTACCAAATCGACTGGGCCGAGATTGAGCGTGACCGCCGCGGCAAGGAGCTCGCGACGCGGCGGTTTCGCGGCGTCGCAACCGTCGTGCTGACGCCGCCCCAGGACGAACAGACGATCCGTCTTAATCCCATCGGTCTTTACCTGCGCGACTTCGACTGGACGGCGCAATTGTGAGCAGGGCCCGGAGTAAACAGTCATGACATCACGCCGATCCGGACGGACAATCCTCTCCATTGCCTTCGCGGCCGCGTTTGCGACGCTTTTTGTCGATTACGCTTCCGCACAGCGTCTCAACCGGAATGAGGCGAAGGGCACGAATTTGTCGGGACGCTGGCGCACCGCTCCGGGGCTCGTGACCCACGGGCCGGACGGCAAGGTGATCTTTCTCTATGGCGAGATCCAGCCGTCGATCGTGTGCTCGCCGTTGCAGGTCTGCGATATCGAGCTGCAGCCGGGAGAGGTGGTGCGCGACGTGCTCGTCGGCGACACGGTGCGCTGGAAGGTCGAGCCGGCTACGTCCGGTGCGGTTGGCGGCCAGGCGATCCACCTCATCGTCAAGCCGTCCGAGCCCGGCCTCATAACCTCGATGATCGTCACCACGTCACGGCGCACCTATCACGTCCAGCTCAAATCGCATGCGACGCAATACATGGCGCGTGTCGCCTTCGAATATCCCGAGGGCGTCGCGGCGCGGATGGCGGATATCAATGCTCGGCTTGAGGCGAGCACGATCCCCGGCGCCAACGTTCCGGCCGAGCAGCTCAACTTTTCATATTACGTCAGCGGCAATGCGAGCTGGCGGCCGACGCGAGTCTACTCAGATGGGGAGAAGACGTACATCCAGTTTCCGTCTTCGCTCGCCGGAACCGATGCGCCGGTCTTGTTCGCGATCTCGGGCGGCGAGAACCGCATCGTCAATTACCGCATGAAAGGTTCGATGATGATCGTCGACTATCGCATCGACGAAGCGGTGCTTGTCTCAGGCGTGGGATGGTGGACGCAGCAAAAGGTCACGATCCGGCGGGGAGGTTGACGATGATCACGCGCTGCGTCGTTCCCGTCGGCCTGTTCGCGCTGCTGCTCGGAGCCTGCAGCACGATCGGTCGACCCGGGCTTAGCGCAAGCTCGTCACGCGTCGAGCTGTCGCCCGCGGCCGCGAGCGCCATCGCCGGCGATATGGTCAGTCGTCTCGCCGAGCACGTCGGTCCCGCGAGCGGCACGATCGTCCTGAAGTCCGAGGGCTCGCCGTTCGGCCAGGCGCTCGAGGCGGCTTTGCGTGGATGGGGTTACGCGGTCGCGACTGATCAACAGCCGGACCAGAAAGCGATCGCGCTCGCCTATGTGGTGGACACTCTCGACGGCAGGATCCTGGCGCGACTGTCGACGCAGCAACTCGACCTCGGCCGCGCCTATGCGGTGACGGCCTCCGGCGCGAAGCCGACGAGCCCGGTGTCTGTCATGCAGCGTGGTTAGGGGAGGTCGGTGATGGCGCAGTCACTTGATCTCAATGCCGGCAGGCCGGCGCCGAAGATCCGTCGTCTCAACCGGCTGCCGGTGATCGCCGCGATCGTGTTCGTCGTGCTGTTCTTCGGCGTGATCCTGTATGGCCTGACGACGCGGGGCTTGTATTTCCGCGACCGCGGCTCCGACGGTCCGACATCGATTCCCGCGTCCAGCTACGCCGATGCAATGAAGCGTAATGTGCCGGACGGCATCATCGAGGACCCGACGCCAGCGCAAGTCTTTCAGTCCGCGCCTCCGCCGGCGCCCGAGCGGCCCGCGTCCAACCCCTTCAGCGTGGCGCCGCAGCCGGTGCGCGAACCCTCGACAGCCGAATCCGAGGAAGCCTGGCGCGCGCGCATCGAGCGCGAACAGCGCGAACAATATCTGCGCGAGCAGCAGCGTCAGCGCATGGCGCGCCTTCAGGCCAACGATTCCGCCTATGATTCCCCGCTCGGCATAAACCTTTCCAAGCTGCAAACCGCCGCACCCGGCGGAGCACAGCGGCAACAACAAACAGGTCCGGCGGGCTCGCTCGGCAACGGCGGCGCGGCCGATCTCTACGCGGCCGCGCTCCGTGCCGGGCTCACCGGACAGCAGATCGATCCGAATGGGCAGACATCGAAGGAGAACTTCTTCAACAGTGACCTCGCCAAGCTCGGCTATCTGCAGAACCAGGTGGTGCCGCAGCGCTCGCCATTCGAGCTCAAGCGCGGCTCCGTGATCCCAGCCACACTGATTACCAGCATCAACTCCGACCTTCCTGGACGCATCACGGCGCAGGTGTCACAAAATGTATATGACAGCGCGACCGGACATCGGCTTCTCATCCCCCAGGGGACGCGGCTGCTCGGGCGCTACGACAGCAAGGTCTCTTTCGGCCAGTCGCGCGTGCTCGTCGTCTGGACCGACATCATTCTACCGAACGGCTCGACGTTGCAAATCGGTGGGATGGCAGGCGCCGACGCGCAGGGCTATGGCGGGTTTAGCGACAAGGTCGACCGGAAATTGCTTCAAACCTTCGGCTCGGCGATCCTGATCGCGCTGATTGGCGCCGGAACGGAGATGGCAATTCCGCGCGACCGCAATTCCTTCGGGATGGAGAACAGCGCCGAAAATGCCGCGCGGCGCTCTTTCGTCGAAACCTTCGGTCGCATGGCGGAGCGCACGATATCGCGCAATATGGATGTGCAGCCGACACTGGAGATTCGACCGGGGTACAGGTTTAACATTCTTGTCGACCAGGACATGGTGTTTCCGGGCGAGTATCGCGGCTAGTAGAAACTTCACATGAGCGTCATGGCTTCGCCGCTTGGCTTTGCGAGGAAGGCCGAGCGCGCGGCCTCTTGCAGCGAAATCGACTCTTCCGTCCGTCGGTGACTGGGGCTTTCAGCACGCCCCAAACAGCCTGATCGGTCCAGACGCGCTGCGGTTGCTCGGCATTCTGCAGTGCTTGATCCTCGATCTGGATCGTCACATGCGTCAGCCTGAATTTCGCTTTCATGATCTCTTGAGCAGAGGCAAGGGTGGCGCGTGCGGACGCCATGTCGAATTCGGAGGCGTTCCCTCCATTAAAATATGAATTGCCTGCTTGAGCAGAATCCAGGTTCGCGGCACGATAAAAAGTCCGATGCCAGCGCCGATGATTGGATCGACAAGATCCCAGCCCGTCAAAAGGACGACCAGTGCTGCGACAATCACGCCGAGCGAGCCGAGCATATCCGCGAGCACCTCGAAGTATGCCCCCTTGACGTTGAGGCTTTCCGTCGAGCCGGCAGAAAGAAGTTTCACACTGATGAGATTTACGACAAGACCGGCGTCGGCGACCGCCAGCATCGGGCTACCGATTATTTTTGGCGGGCTTTGGAAGCGCTGATACGCATCGTATAAAATGTAAATGGTCAGCAGCAGTAGAACAACGGCATTGGCGAGTGCCGAAAGCACCTCCATGCGCACATAGCCGTAAGTATTCTGCGGGGTCCGCGGTCTCTCTGCGAACCGGATCGCGATGAGCACCAAAGCTAAACCACCCACATCGGTGAGCATATGGGCTGCATCTGCAAGCAGTGCGAGGCTACTGGTTCAAAAAGCGCCGATGACCTCGAGTACCGTAAACGTACCCGTAAGAGCCAGCGCGATTCTAAGCTCGCCCTTGTGGCGACCAGCCGCGGTCGTGGCCGCTACGGAGGCGCTATCGCTTTCAGAAGGTCCGACACCCATTCAATCCCTTCCATCGCAAATTTGGGATCTCGGAGTATTCCCTACATCGCTTTACCCACTGGATTACGCACAACCCGCCCTGGGATGGCCAGAGCATCGTACGGCCCGCTGTCATGATTGGGGGGGCAAGCTTCGCTGTTTGGCTCATCGTCTTCCCTTATTAATCGCGTGCATGGGCGACCGCGGCGAGCCATTGATCGTGACGCTGATCGTGATGATTCATCACGTATTGCAGAAAGCCACGCGCGGTGTCTCGACACCACATACGGACTTCGGCCTGCAGCGGTCCAAGACGGGCGAGTCGCTCGAGCTCTACCATTGCGACCTCCCGCGCACGATCTGCGGCCTGCCTCAGAACGAAGCGGGCTTCGGCATCGGACAGACCCACAATAATCTCATCCTTCACGTGGGCGGCGTAGTGAATGGCCGTCCCACGTATTCCGGCGGTTGTCGACAGAAACGAACTGTCTTCTTTCGCGCAGATAACCGCAACATTCATTGCCGTATAGGCAGGGGCGACAAAGCGTGAAAGCGTTATCAAGTCACGCGGGATCGCCTGTGTCGGGTGCAGCAATACAGAAACAACCGTTGCGATCGCGCCTATCCTTGCAATCCCGCTCATGGACGCCTCCTCCCCACACGGACACAGCGTGGAAGACATAGAGAGTATCTATTGCACCTGCTTCCAACCAACCGCGATTGGCCGCCTGCAATAATTTCATCGAATTCGCAGTACCACTCCAGAACAGTGACATTGCGCCTCAATACAACATTAGGTGGCGCCGCAAATTCGGCACTCTTCCGTTCTCCCAAGACGCAAGAGATGGAAACGCCAGATATGTTGTGCCGTCCAACGAAGCGCTATGGAAGTCGCAATACGATGGGTATTGAGCCTCCTTCGCGCAGCATCTCCAGAACCTCAAAGAGCGGAATCGCGAGCAAAAAGACACTCGCGTCGGCGAATGTTCGCACCAAACCACTTGCGTTTATTGCTATCTTCTCGTCCGTCGTCCAAAGGGACAAATCGGGCACGAAGCGAGGCACACGCGACAAGTACCGCTCGTATTTTTGCCCATGCTCACTCAGCAGAAACTGCTCTTCTCGTGTCACCACAATTCTAAATACTAACCAAGTGGCGGCGGCAGTGATCAGACTCACAATTACGCTGCCAGACAGCGCCCCGATGCCAGCAGCGCCAATGATTGAAAACGTATAGAGCGGATTGCGACATATGGAGTAGGGGCCGGTGTCGATCAAATGCGCGTTCTTGTATCCTGAAATATACAGGGACGACACGGAGCGACCTACAATGCACATTGCCAAAAATAATAAGCCAACTGCTTCTATGTGTCGATGCACCGTATGCTCCCACGCCGGGGCAAAGAGCAGCATTAGGACGGCACCGCCTAGCACCATGATGCCTATGGCCATTTTTCTTGCCTTCTGCACCGTTTCAAGATCATACGCTTTTGTCATGATAGACCGCCGCTCTTTCGTAGCCGTGCAATATCATTGTGGGCGTTAAGCTCGCCTTTGGCGCTCAACTTCCTTTTGGATTCTGAATGGCGCGTGCGAGCTTGCACCTGCAGCTCGCGCAACGACGCGAGCACCACGTTTGCGGTTGGTCGACCGAATTGGCGCCAACCTAGAAACGCAGATGTGCAGTGAGGAATGCTCAGATTGATCGAATTGGAGGCGGCGTTTGAGGCGCAATCAAATGCGGGCGCGATTCCGCTAACATCATGATGAGATATTCATTTGCCGCGCGCGGGTCGTCATCATTAACCTGATCTAAAGCTGCGAACATCGAGCCACAGTGACAATGCATCTCTAAAGATGATTGTACGCTCGACGTATCGCCTTGATCGGCACCGCTGGCAGCAACATTTAATCGATAGTCACTTTGTAGGTCGGTGCGTTCCAGATGCAGGAGGCTATGGACAAACCCTGCCTGGAGAATAGCGAGCGCACCAATGAGCGCGAATGCTCGGCGAAGCGCGGCACCTCTTTGCCACGATGTGCAAGCGCAACTCACGACAGATTCCCCAAGAGGTCGAGGGGCGAGTTGCTATTTAGCTATCTTGTTGAAATTAGGGCGATAATATACTGCACCAGTATAATGCCACGGCGGTATAGTTTTACACATATTTTTCTGCTGAAACCTCCTATATGTTAATCAGCAATCCGTACCTCAGACCAAATTGAATGAATATTTCCCGTCGAGATGGCGTCAATAAAGTGCTCTACGGGTCAATCAGGTATCAGCGCGCACAGGCGAGTTGCAGCCATAGCTACGAACTATTCTCCGGCCAAAGGCTTCATTGCCGGAAGAGATAAGGACTCGCCACCGACCTGGAGGCGGATTGTTTAGAGCCTCTGGTATTCTCGGCCAATTCCAGAATTACAAACCAGACCGTGACCGCAGCGATGACGGCGCTGCCTATGATTCTTGCCAACTAGCCGCTAGCCTGGCCGACATGAGCTCCGGCGGCCACATCAGCGGCTCCGGGCTTGTTGTCGCGATAGGCGAGCAGGCGTAGCGCGTTGACGACGACGACGAGCGTCGATCCCTCGTGCATCGCCACCGCCGGGCCTATGCCAAGGCCGAGGACCGTCGCCGGCACCAGCAATGCGACCACGCCGAGGCTGATGAACACATTCTGCAGGATGATCCCGCGGGTGTAGCGGCTGAGGCCGACCGCAAAGGGCAGATGGCTGAGATCGTCGGCCATCAGCGCGACATCGGCCGTTTCCAGTGCGACGTCGGACCCGGCCGCTCCCATCGCGATGCCAACCGTCGCACTCGCCATCGCCGGCGCGTCGTTCACGCCATCGCCGACCATCGCGACCTTCTGCTCGGCGCGCAGCTTCTTGATCGCCTCGACCTTGTCCTCCGGCATCAGATCGCCCCAAGCCTCGTCGAGTCCGACATCCTTGGCGATGGCGTCGGCGACCTTCTGGTTGTCGCCGGAGATCATGATCATCCGCTTGATGCCGAGCGCGTGGAGCTCCGCGAGCGCAACGCGCGCGGCTGCGCGCGGCGTGTCCATCAGGCCGATCGCGCCGAGCTCCCGGTCGCCCTGGCGCACCACCATCGTGGTGCGGCCGCCGTCGCGCAACTTGGCGATCGCGGCCGCCATGGGCTCGCCCAGCGGCGCGATACCGTCGGCGCCGAACATCTCGGCCTTGCCGATCCAGACCGACTTGCCGTCGAGCGTCGCGGTCACGCCGCGCCCGGTGAGGCTCTTGAGATCTTGCGCCTCCGGAATGTCGCGACCGCCGAGCCGCTCGCGGCCGTCGCGAGCAATGGCGGCGGCGAGAGGGTGGTCGCTGAGTTGTTCCACCGCGACCGCGACCCTCAGCAGTTCCTCCTCCGGAATGCCTTCCGCCGGCACCACATCGGTGATGCGCGGGCGGCCTTCCGTCAGCGTGCCGGTCTTGTCGAAGGCGATGGCGCTGAGCGAGCCGAGATTTTCCAGCGGCGCGCCGCCTTTCACGAGGACGCCGCCGCGCGCCGCTCGCGCCACGCCGGACAGCACCGCGCTCGGCGTGGCGATGGCGAGCGCGCAGGGGCTCGCCGCCACCAGCACCGCCATGGCGCGGTAGAAGCTTGCGCTGAACGGTTCGTCGATCACCACCCAGGCGAACAGCAGGATGACGGCGAGCGCCAGCACGGCGGGCACGAAGATGCGCTCGAACTTGTCGGTGAAGCGTTGGGTCGGCGATTTTTGCGTTTCGGCCTCGCTGACCATCTGCACGACCTTGGCCAGAGCCGTCTCGGTCGAAAGACGCGTCACCTCGACCTCGATCGCGCCGGCGCCGTTGATGGTGCCGGCGAACACGCGCGAGGACGCCTCCACGGAATTGGGCTTCGCGCGCGCTCTCGCGACGTCCTCGACGCGACGCTTGTCGACCGGGATACTTTCGCCCGTCACCGGCGCCTGGTTCACGCTCGACTCGCCCTTGACCAGGAACCCGTCGGCCGGCAGCCGCTCGTTCGGGCGCACGACAACCACGTCGCCGACCACGAGGTCCTCGACCGGCACGTCACGGGTCGCGCCGTCGCGGCGTACTGTGGCCGTCCGCGGGGCGAGCTCGGCGAGCGCCTCGATTGCCTGCTTGGCGCGGCCCATCGCGTAGTGCTCGAGCGCATGGCCAAGGCTGAACAGGAAGAGCAGCAGCGCGCCTTCCGCAAAAGCGCCAAGCGCCGCGGCGCCTGCTGCGGCGACCAGCATCAGCGTGTCGATCTCGAACTTACCGAGGCGCAGATTGTCGATCGCCTCGCGCAACGTGTAGAAGCCGCCGAAGAAATAGGCGACCATGTAGCAGGCGGTGGGCAGCCAGGCGGGAGCCGTTGGCAGCAACTTCTCGATCGCTAAGCCGACGCCGAGCAGGGCACCGCAGACGAGCGAGAAGATCAGCTCGGTGTTAGGCCCGAGCAGGCCGCCATGGGCGTGATCGTGGTCCTTTTCGCCACCGCCGCCTTTGTCACTTCCGTGATCGTGGCCGGCATGATTTTGGCCCGCATGTGCGTTGGCGGCCTCGTCCGTCCCGAAGCGCCGCGGCTGCCCTTCGGGACTACGGATGGAGGCTGGTTCGGTCGCCGTAAGGCCCATCCCGGCAAGCGCGTCGCGGATGGCCTGCTCGGACCCCTGCCCGGTCCGGTCGAATTCGACGCGCAGCAGCCCCGAGGCACTCGCTTCCGCCTCCAACACACCCGGCACTGTGCGCAGGCCATCTGCAACCGTGCGTGCTCGCCGCTGGTGGGCGATGCCGTCGACCTGCCATAGCACATGGCCGAACCGCTCGCTGATCCTGACTCCGGCGCTCGCCGCGAGCTCGCGGATCCGCGGCAGTGGCAAGATCTCGGGGTCGTAATGGACGCAAAGCTGGGCCCGCTCGCCCGGCCCGGCAGATCGCACGTGCACCTCCTCGACACCCGCGCGCCCGCCGATCTCCGAGCTGAGCCGCGCAACGCAGGCGTCATCGGCATCCGGCACGCCAGGTAGCAGGATCGGAATGTCCAGACGAAGTTTTTCTGTCATCTCTCACTTCTTTATCTCGAGCAACTGACGACGATCGAAGAGCGCTGGCCGCTTCCTCGATAGTCCTCTTCAATGCTAACGATCAGAATAGATGCCCTTCGTAACACCACTCAATTTCTCTGGGATTGCGCACCCTACGGACGTGGCTTAACGCACAAGCCAAGCAACGCTCATTGATATGTCGAGGAATGCTGGTTCGCGCCCAATACAACGGTGCAAGCGGACGACGCCGCAGGTTCATCCGAACTGAAAAGGCAAAACGATTGTTCTCGTAACTTTCGTTCGCCCACCCAAAATTCGAACGTCCATTCCCCCGTAATTCTCTCCGAATCCTGGTCAAGATTGTACTCGCGGTAGCCGGGCACGCCGATCCGCACCGGCAACCTATATTCGTGTGCGATATAGCGGCGGTTGGTGTGCGGATCGAGGACGCCAACTTCGGGAAACCGAGTGACCATTCGAAGTTCAATGAGCGCGCCGTTTGGCTCGCCCTTGACCAAATAGCGCACGCCAAATCGAGTGAAGCGATCTGCCGGAACCGATGTCGTGCTCGCGTGTAACTTGGCCCGATCGACCGTATGAATTGGGCCCGCGGTTCCGACGTAATGTGACGGTCCGACCGTCGCTGCCTGATATAAGCCACGTTCGAGAATGACGAGTTCGTCGATGCGAGGGGTTTGGGCAGCGGCAGGGGGTGCAAGTGTCAGGATAACCAATAGAAGGAACCATATCTGCCGCATCGCCAGCCTCCCGTATATCAGTCTGCCTCCAATCGCGATCGAGCAACAAAAAGTATAGCCATGCGCCATTGGCGCTCCTGTCCTGTGATGATCTTCAGAAACTCATGGCAGCGCTGAAAGCGCTGGACCAAGCAGACCATCAGGTCGGGCCGTTGGCAATCGGACAAACTTTTTTTTCGGGACGTGTAACGATTCTGGACTGATGTCCGAATTACATAGGTAGGTACTCGTTCGGACTAGGTCGGGCGGCGGAACTGAGCGGCATGAATTCGCGACGAGACAAAACCGAGAGCAATCTCCGAAATCTTCTCCTGCAAGGACTTGATGGGAGCACGCCCGCATATCGTGCTTTTTTGCTCGAACTCAGTCAGCTGTTGCGTCTGTATATCAAGAGGCGCTTTGATCGCCTTAATAGGCCGGCAAATGATGCCGAAGACGTCGTTCAGGAGGCGTTGCTTGCCATTCATAACCGCAGGCACACCTATGAACCAGATTTACCGGTCACAGCCTGGGCTTATGCGATCGCACGCTATAAACTCATTGACCATTTGCGCGCCAACAATCACGGGTATCAGACGATACCTCTTGATGAGGTTGATTGCATCGTAGACGTAAGAGACCAAGTCGAGGCCAGAATAGCTGTCCAAAATGGCGTCTCGGCGCTACCCGATTCTCTGCGTCTACCAATCGAGTTAGTGAAGCTCGAGGGGTATAGTGCAAGAGAGGCCGCAAGCCGTACCGGAACATCGGAGGCAGCGGTCCGAGTTAACGTTCACAGAGGTCTCAAGGCGCTTGCACGTCTATGCGGAGTGAAGCGAGGATCGCCAGATGAAGACTGACGAATTAATCGACACTCTCAGTGCAGCTCCGCAACGCCGAAACAATGGCCGGCCGCTGGCAACGATAGCTCTGGCAGTGTTTGTCGCATGCCTCGGAGCATTTATGATATCGCTTGTTTGGTTTGGTCTTCCGACAAACTTGGCCGATGTTGCAAGCACCGGAGATCACGCTTTCTTTGTCAGAATTGCCTTCTCTGTAAGCGTCGCGTGCTGCGCGTTCTTTGTGGTACGTGACTTAGCGGTCCCTGGGCGTCGCCAGAGGATGCCTTCGCTTGTCGCAATGGCACCCTTTGTATTTCTGGCAGTATTAGCTATTCATGAATTGAGCAGCATGTCTTGGGACGAGTGGCCCGCCCACGCGGGGCATACCTCCTGGTTGACCTGCCTATGGCAGATTATAGTGCTCGCTATTCCGGCATTCGCAGTACTTGTGGTTGCGATGCGTCGTCTGGCGCCGACGGATTTGCGTCGTTCGGGATTCTATGTGGGCCTACTCTCGGGAAGCATCGGGGCTATGGGTTATATCCTGCATTCAAAAGACGAAAGCATTGTCTTTGGAGCCATTGTCTATACCGTTGCGATCTTAATCATTGCAGCGGTCGGGGCGCTTCTTGGGCCACGCGTGCTGCGCTGGTCATAGCCGGCGCCTCACGAATATTTGAGTTAGGCTCTTTTGCAACAATTTGAACTCTCCTTCCGAACTACTTGATGAGGCTATCAAGCCGATCATTCGGACAAAGGAGATCTCCGACATCATGAAGCGCTTTCTCACAGCTCTGGCTCTCGCAACGCTCATCGGTTCAGGGAGTGCATCAGCAACATACCTGCTGAATCCAAACGCGACGCCGGAAGAGCGCGAGTATTACGATCGCTATCACACGTCAATCAACGAGTTCCACACGGGCCAATCAGTGAAGGAGACGTTCGAACGCCAGCGGAGTCGTTCACAGAATAGAGCGTCTAACGCGCGTCACGTTCACTCGACAAACCCTGCGCATGACGTCCACGTGAATGGTCGATATGTCGGTTCTGATCCCGACCCGCAGGTGCGCGACTCGCTGCGGAGGGAAGCAGGGATGAACTGGTAATTTACCAGCACTCTTGATGTGCCAGAATTCCCTCCGCGGCACATTCCCAGTCTAAGTTGTCCGGCCGGGGCGGTGTTAAGCTACAGGTTTGTCTCCGCTCGGCTGGGCAGCCCTCTAGGCCAAAATGCAACGATGCCGCAATTTCGAGATGTAACATTGTTGCAACCAGCAGACAGCCTTGACGCTGACACAGTCAACGCATACGGAATGCCGGTCGGACTTCTTTTTAGGGTTCCGTGCCCTCACCTTGAGCTTAGGTGCGAGATATGAGCCGCCGCTCCCTTCCGGAGCCCTTTGCAGAATTTGCACGGCATTCGGTCTGCAGCCGGATGATGGCGGTCGTTTGTGCACTTTCGTTTCTGATCGTGAGCTTCACTCACACCATACAGCACTATCAAACCGCGCCAATAGCTGCATCGCACGAGCTCAGCTTCTCTACGGGCGGCGATTCATCTCCACCGGCAGAGCAGACTGCGTTGTCAGTCGAGCATTGTCACGGCTGCTCGATGATAGCTTCGATTCTCGATGTAACCGACGTCGTGGTTGCTGAAACTTCCTCCGAACCAGTGTCGATAATTGGTGTTAGTTGTCGCTCTCGTTCTCTTATAGCCGAAACTCCCCCTCCCATCGTCCTGACCTGACTTCGACTCGCCGCGCTCCATTTGCGTAAGCGCGCCCGTTCGCTCTGTTACAGGTCTTGGCAATGCTTGCTCGCCGCGTGATAGCCTATGGACTGGTTATCCAGTTCCTATCCGTCTTTTTCATCGTCACAGCCCAGGCTGCTCCCGCATCAAAACGCAGCGGCGCTTTGACTTTGGCCCGCGCGTTGCAACTGGCTGCGGCAAGCAACCCTCGCATGGGAATAGCTGGTCGCGATATCGGCATCGCCGCGGGCCATCGGTTACAATCTGGCGCCTATCCGAATCCTGAGGTCGGTTTAGAGCTTGATAATGCTGCGGGAAGCGGAAACTACCGTGGTCTTCGGTCGGCCGAGACCACTCTCCAGATAAGTCAATTGATTGAGCTCGGCGGCAAGCGCGATGCTCGCGTCGCAGCCAGTTCTGCGGGCCTTCAGGCAGCGCACTGGCAGCGCGCCGCGGTGCGCCTGGAAATCCTGTCCGACACCGCTGTTGCCTTCTACAGCGTTCTCGCTGCGCAGCGGCGAATTTCGATTTATGACACTCACATTGCTGCGCTCGAGCGCCTTACGCCGCTGCTTCAGCGGCGGGTTGAAGCGGGCGCATCCTCCCCGGCCGAAGTCGCTCGTGCACGAGTTGCAGTTGATTTTGTCCGTGCAGATCGTGAAAAGGCCCGAACAGTACTCGCCGTGGCGCGACTTGAACTTGCAACTCTGATGGGCCGCAAGGCAGCTGATTTTCCCTACGTTGTTGGCAACCTTACGCCACACGGTCGTCCACCGTCCTTTCAGACGATTCAACAAGCCCTGGATAGCAATCCGCAACTGGCCAAGTTTAATGCGCTTCGCGCCCAAAGAGATGCCGAATTGCTCTTAGAACGCCTCAAGCCCGTCCCCGATCTTAGGGCTGGCGTTGCGTGGCGCCACTACAGAGACACGAATGACAATGCGGTCCGCTTCGGCGTTTCGATTCCTCTTCCGGTATGGGATCAGAACCTGGGCAACATTGCTGCAGCGCGGGAAACACGCGCCAAAGTCGATGCCGAACAAGCGGTCGCTCGCGCAACGCTGCTTCTGACATTAGGCCGCGCATACCAAACACTTAGTGGCGTTTCCCGTGAGATCGCAGTGTTGCATAGCTCGGCCGTACCCAACATTCGGTCCGCCGTAGAGGGCATGGAAAGCGGATATGCCCAGGGTCGGTATACACTACTTGAGTTGCTGGACGTTCAAAGTAGTGCCGCAGAAGCGGCGGTTCGGGAACTCGAAGCACAACTCACCTTTTACACATCATTGGCAACGATCGAAGGGCTAACCGGGATGCCTCTTCGCTTGGCTGGCGAGAGGTCACGATGATTCGCCCTATTAGAAATGTGGTACTTCTCGTTATTGCTGCTGTCGCCTTGGCCGCATTTGTAATGACTCTCCAAAGCTCAACGGGGTCGACACCGGGCGATCCACGCGGCGAACAGCAGCACGAGCACGCTGGAGAAAATGTCGAGATCAATGACGAAAGGATCTCGGCCGCCGGCATCGAGATTTTAACAGCGGGCCCCGGCACACTGCGAGACACTCTGATCCTCAACGGGATCCTTCAGCCCAATCAAGAAGCGGTTGTTCAAGTTACGCCCCGCTTTCCCGGTATTGCAAGGGAGATCCGAAAGCGAGTCGGAGATCACGTGAAAGAAGGCGACGTATTGGCCAGAGTCGAAAGCAATCAAAGTCTAACAGTTTACGAGCTACGAGCTCCAATCGCGGGAACAATTATTGATCGTCAGATTGCTCTTGGTGAATACGCTTCCGAACAAAAGCCCGCTTTTACCGTCGCTGATCTCTCCACCGTTTGGGCGGACGTTTCCGTATATCGCCGTGATTTGACGCGCGTGAACGTCGGCGACGTTGTTTTGATTGACGCCGACGATGGCGGTCCGCCAATCGAGGCTAAGATTTCATACGTGTCGCCTGTCGGCAGTAGCGATACTCAGAGTGCGCTCGCGCGCGCGGTCGTCGACAACAAAGACATGCGACTTCGGCCCGGACTGTTCGTCACCGCTCATCTTATCCTTGCGGCAAAGCCCGCACCAATCGTTGTCAAAAATTCCGCCTTACAAACCGTCGAGAATCGCACCGTCGTTTTCGTCCGGAACGGAAACAAATTTGAACCACGCGATGTCGAATTGGGCGATCGCGACCAAGACAATATAGAGGTCCTGTTCGGATTAATTGAGGGGGACCGGTACGCAGCAAAAAATAGCTTCGTCATCAAGGCGGAGTTGGCGAAAGGGTCTGCCGCCCATGAGCACTGAATCCGAAATGACCGTGATCACGGCCGTCATCCGGCCGCACATGGAAAGTCACGTCGTCCAAGCCTTACAAGACCTTCCGGAGTTTCCAGGCTTTTTCGTAACGGACATTCGTGGGCAGGGCCGGGGTCGTGGAGCAGGCGGGTCCTATATCTCCGCCGAATCCGATCTGAGCTACCATCGAATGCTCAAACTACAGATCGTTTGCGAGGCAAATATCGTCGACGCGATTTGCACATCCATCGCACGCGCGGCGTGGACGGGGCGGAAGGGGGACGGTGTACTTTTTACCAGCCCTGCTACTTCTTTCGTCCGTCTGCGGGACTTTGGCGAAGCTGAAACGAGGGTGCAGGAATGATCGACGCTGTTCTTGCGTTTTCGATTCGACAACGCTGGCTCGTGATCCTCGCCGTCATGGGCATGGCTGCGTTTGGCGCCTGGAATTTTACTCGGCTGCCGATTGATGCTGTTCCGGACATCACAAACGTCCAGGTGCAGATCAACGCCGCAGCTCCCGGTTATTCGCCCTTGGAGGTAGAACAACGGATCACGTTCCCGATTGAAACCGCGATGGGAGGCCTTCCAAACCTCGAGCATACAAGGTCGCTTTCGCGCTACGGACTCAGTCAAGTCACTGTTGTCTTTAATGACGGCACTGACATTTATTTTGCCCGCCAACTCGTCAACGAACGTATTCAGCAAGTCAAGGATCAACTCCCCACCGGTATCGAAACCGCTATGGGGCCAGTTTCCACGGGCCTTGGCGAGATTTTCATGTTCGCGGTCGAGGCGAAGCCCGGCGCCAAGAATCCCGATGGGACGGACATCAGCCCGATTGACCTTCGAACGGTTCAGGACTGGATCATCAAGCCTCAACTTCGAACCGTCCCTGGCGTAGTCGAAGTCAACACTATTGGTGGATTTGAGAAGCAATTTCACGTGCTTCCTAATCCCGCGCGTCTGATGGCTTACCGCCTGAGCTTCCGCGATGTCATGACCGCGTTGGCGGCCAATAACTCAAACATCGGTGCCGGATACATCGAACGCAATGGCGAGCAATACCTCGTACGCACGCCCGGCCAAGTTGCAAGCGTGGACGACATCAAGAACATCGTGATTGGTTCGCGTCACGGCGTTCCGATGCGAATCAGCGATGTTGCCGATGTCCAACCGGGGCGTGAGCTGCGCACTGGCGCAGCCACACTGAACGGAGAAGAGAGTGTTATCGGCACGGCGATGCTTCTCATTGGTGAAAACAGTCGGACTGTCTCGCAAAGAGTGGCCTCAAAACTTGAAGAGATTGCTCGATCGTTGCCGGACGGGATCGTTGCGAAAACCCTCTATGATCGGACGAAACTGGTTGAGGCAACGATTGCAACGGTTGAGAAGAATCTTCTGGAAGGCGCAATACTCGTCATTGTCATTCTGTTTCTCATTCTAGGAAACATTCGCGCCGCCATCGCGACTGCCTTTGTGATCCCGCTCTCTATGCTGATCACCGTCACTGGCATGGTTGAAACCCGTGTCAGTGCCAATCTCATGAGTTTAGGTGCGATCGACTTCGGCATAATCATCGATGGCGCGGTTATCATCGTGGAGAATTGTCTGCGCTTGCTTGCCCATGAGCAGCAACGTCGTGGACGCGTTCTGACCCGCGCCGAGCGATTTGAAACGATACTTGCCGGCTCTAAAGAAGTAATCCGGCCAAGCCTGTTCGGCACGCTTATCATCGCTGTCGTCTATCTTCCGGTTCTCACTTTAACGGGGGTCGAAGGGAAGATGTTCACGCCGATGGCCCTCACGGTCGTCATGGCGCTAGGCGCAGCAGCGATCCTATCTATGACCTTTGTTCCGGCGGCGGTCGCCGTGCTGGTAACTGGCCCCATCACTGAGAAAGAAAACTGGTTTATGCGCGGCGCACGACGCATCTACGTTCCGCTGTTGCATGCGTCGATTCGCAATCGAGGACTGGTTGCTGCCCTGGCTGCCGTACTTGTGGTTACTAGCGGTGTCCTTGCATCTCGCATGGGAGGAGAATTCATTCCCAGCTTGGACGAGGGCGATATTGCAATGCATGCGATGCGCATCCCCGGAACGAGTCTTTCGCAGGCGATCGAGATGCAGCGCTCCTTGGAAGCGGCCGTTCGCGAATTTCCTGAAGTTAAGGAGGTCTTTGCAAAGATTGGCACCGCGGAGGTCGCGACTGATCCAATGCCGCCGAACGTGGCCGACAATTTCATTATGCTGAAGCCACGCACCGAATGGCCTGACCCCCGACGATCCAAGGCGGATTTGGTGAAGGCCATAGAGAAGCGCGTCGAAGAACTTCCTGGAAACGCCTACGAATTTACGCAGCCGATCCAAATGCGGTTCAATGAGTTGATCTCAGGCGTCCGAAGCGATGTCGGAGTGAAGATATTTGGTGACGATCTCGATACTCTGATTCAGGTCGCAAGCCAGGTTCAGAACGTCTTGCAGACGATACCGGGAGCGGCAGACGTCAAGACGGAGCAGGTCTCCGGGCTTCCTGTCTTGACGGTGAAGCTCAATCGACCCGCTCTAGCACGACTAGGCCTGAGTGTTGCTGATGTGCAAAATATCGTTGAGGTTGCCGTCGGAGGAAAGAGCGCAGGCTTAGTATTCGAGGGAGATCGTCGATTCGAACTCGTTGTTCGATTGCCCGAGCACCTTCGGTCGGACCTGGATGCTATCCGGAACCTTCCAATTCCGTTGCCTCCCGTGGAAGGCCAAGCGCTGGCCGTTCGCGCAGTCGGCGGAAACAGTCCTTTAGCCCAAGTTCGATATGCGCCGTTGTCTTCCGTCGCTGAAATCAGTGTCGCACCTGGACCCAATCAGATCAGCCGCGAAAACGGCAAGCGGCGGATCGTCGTCAGCGCGAATGTCCGCGGGCGCGATCTCGGTTCCTTTGTCTCGGACGCTCGGCAGCAGGTCGCTGAGAAGGTAAAGCTTCCGACGGGATACTGGATTGGCTGGGGTGGACAATTCGAGCAACTCGTGTCTGCAACACAACGACTGACTATCGTCGTACCGATTGCACTATTGCTCATATTCCTTCTGCTTTTCATGAGCCTTGGCTCGCTCGCGGACGCTGCACTTGTCTTCAGCGGAGTGCCACTTGCTCTTACCGGCGGTATTGCCGCGCTCTTGTTGCGGGGCATTCCACTCTCAATCAGCGCAGGAATCGGGTTTATCGCTTTGTCAGGCGTCGCGGTTCTCAACGGCCTCGTAATCATCGCCTTTATTGAGCGGTTGAGATCGGAAGGTCGCCGTCTGATTGAAGCCGTAGAAGAAGGCGCTCTGACCCGCCTACGACCCGTGTTGATGACGGCGCTTGTGGCGTCGCTTGGCTTCGTTCCAATGGCCATCGCCACTGGTGCCGGTGCAGAGGTGCAAAGACCCCTGGCAACGGTCGTGATCGGCGGGATTATTTCTTCGACAATCCTCACCCTTCTCGTCCTTCCCGCACTCTATGTGCTGTTCCGGCGCGAGGATTCGCCCGAAGCCGGCGTTGTTTCCCAGCCCCAAACTCAAGGAGAGAGTTAATGAGATTTGCTTTACTGATGGCGTTCGCCCTGGCCTGGGCGAGTCCCGCAGCTGCGCAGCACGCCCATGGCGCCAAGGGGCCTAATGGCGGTCAGATGGAGGATGTCGCCGGAGTGCATGTCGAACTCCTGACAGCAGGCAGCACGATTACACTCAACGTCTTTGACGAAGGAAACAAGCCCGTTTCGACAACTGGCTTTTCCGCATCCGCCCTCGTCACCGCCGGCTCCAATCGCGAGACGTTGACGCTTGCGCCTCAAGGTCAGAATTCCCTACGCGGGGAAGCAAAGAACGTTTCTCTGAAGGGCGCAACGATAAGCGTAACCTTGAAAGCAGCAACGGGGAAATCCGGCCAGGTGCGGTTTAGGCAATGAACCCAGTGAGCGAATCGACTGTATGATTACGGCCCTACCGATTTTACTCGATGCTCAAGCCCGTGCGGCCGTTTACCCAACGAGCTTGAATGGGGCGATAGGCAACGAGGACTTCGAGGTGCCACCACGATGTCTGTGGAGGTTCTGCATCTGCGCAATTTTGTAATCGCAGATGAGCAAAGCGATAGTGGACGCGGCGGCGCAATATGTTCCGGGCGCCGTTCTGCGTCCACACGATCGAAATCCCGGCGGAGTCGGGATTTCGGCGGCGTTCGGCGATTGAACCGATCATTCGAAGCCACGAACGTTCGTCGGATACCCCCAGGGCGGTTTGTCTGCACCATCATTGCAGGACCGCTGTTCGGTGCAACTGGCACAAGTTGGAATTTACTGGGCACCTTTTTCCAGACTCATATTCACATCAATCCTGCTGCTTCGCCTTTTCCCGTCACGCAGAGCGCCGACTCACGACGTGCGAGCACGCAGTCGGTGTGCGATTTCTGTCAAGTCCGCAATACAATTGCAGCTATTCTTGGTGTGGCAACACAACAAACCGAGCCGCGTAGCCGCATTCAAAAATTCTACGGAAATGGCAGGCAACAACCAATTGAAAGGCCTAGAGACCAGAATCACACGAATTTCACGCCAATTGGATCTTAGGCATGCGCGTGGATGCATCGCAAGGCTCATAGCCCACGGCCCGAGACTGTTGATCGAGTAGCGACGACCAACAGCAACAAGACAGGGGATTGTTGAGGAATGACACCCGTTCAGTTTGTTGATGAGGGATTCAACGACCTCATGGAAGCGAGTGGCCTTGCGCAAGACGAGCGAGCTATCAATCAGGCGCTCCGCAACTTTACGACCGCGGTCGGATTTGATCGTTTCGCCTATCTCAATATCCGTGCTGGCGACGTCCGAGCTCTCTCCAACTATCCGGTCGAATGGAAGCAGACCTATTTGAACAACAACTACGCAGCAATCGATCCGGTCGTGACAATCGCCAAGCGATCGATGCGGCCATTCGCTTGGTCTCAAGAGCAAAGCGCCGGCACCGCACCAGACGCCGTACACTTCTTTCGTGATGCTGCCGACTTTGGTATCCGTAGCGGCGTCTCAATTCCGGTCCGCGGCAGTTTCGGTCGCACGGCGATGTTGACCCTTGCTTCCGATCGCCCAATGGCCGCCGCCGAGGTCCACAATGCGGTCCATGCCATCACGGCCGTCGCGTTCGTGCATGTTCATCTCGATCGGCTCGTGCGTGCGCCGCATAGCACGACGGTCGTACTGACACCCCGTCAGTCACTTTGCCTGTCTTGGGCCTCGATGGGAAAGACCATGAACGAAATTGCTGACCTGCTGGGCATCTCCGAGCGTGCGGTTCGGTTTTATATAAAAGGAGCTCGCGACAGACTCGGCGCAACCAACACCACCCATGCGGTCCGGCTCGCGGTCGAACGAGGGCTGATCTAGATACTCGGCGAATTGATCCCGCTCAAGATGGCGGCACACGGGGGATAAAGCCGAGTCGTTCAACCAAGGTTGCAAGTACCGATTGCTGCGCGCGTACCGCGAGCATCGCTTTCGTATAGGTTTCGCGGAGCTCCCCGGCCGTGTCGGCCTTAGCATCCTCGGCATTTTCCAAGGATTCGAATGCCGCTTCTGCCTTCGCGAGCAACCCGCGATGTTCGTGAATTGCTTCGATTGCCAATTTCTCTAGCTGGGTTCGTGAAAGTGACGCGATGAGAGCCGACAATGTGGCCGCCACGTCGACGTTGTCGTACTTTTCGTTATCCCCTGTCGTCACCTTTGTCCTTCAGTCGCTAGGTCCGCGGTACGCCTCCGCCGACGTCAATCCTTTGAACCCAAGCCGGGGGGTAGAAACCGCACGTAGTCGGTCCTGTGACCTTTAGCGCCGAGGCGCCTGGACATACGTCACAGGCCCCCGGCCATTGGCCAGAGGATTCCAGTGCCATTTCGGTTGGCACCAACCACTACGTGCGGGGATTCTACACCCCGGGCAGCGCGTACTGCCTGCGCGGGGTTATAAGCGGACAGGACAAGTGATGCTAGCCGCGACAGCGACAGGCGCGGTCTTTTCGCCGCAGCATTTCGACTTCTCAGCGCAGCAACGTCACAAGCACTCGATTAGGTTGTGTTTTGCGGACGAACCTCATGCGGCGCGCGGGATTCTTAAGGACCGCATCGACGCTGCAGAATTGATTTCTCGTTGAGTTCTCTGGTGACGAAATCATTGCTGTGATTCTCGGCGGTTGTCATAGGTGCCCTCTCAGTCGCCAACTTTGCCGTTTGGCGCTTCTTTCGGCTTTACACCGCCGATTCCCGATAGGTCGATGCGTATGCCCGCGCGATTCGGATCAGATTCTGAAAGTTGACGATCGACGGAAGGGTTCGCAGGCCGTTCGCGCGGAGCGCCGTCATTTGAGCGCTGCGGTGCCGCTGCCGTTGGCCCGGGATCCGGGGCCGAGAACACCGAAATGTCTTCGAACGTCCCGGTCCGCCATGCGATTGTTGCGTCCTCGAACGCGTTGTCATTCTCGACGCCGTACCATTTCACGACGATGCGGTAGACCTTCGCGAACAGCGCTGTGCCCATGCGGATGTTCTTGCAAGCGTCGACCAGGTCGGCCGTGAGCTGCGAGGCATCGGTCACGCCGACGCCGGCCGGATATTGGGTGATGCCGACGCGGACGACAGCTTGGCCGACGTAGTGGCGCACGAGTTCGAACGCTTCGTCGGGAGACTTCGGCGGCGGTACGAGCACCACACGTCCGCCGGCGCGCACCGTGATGGCGAGCGGATTTTCGGACCCGGCCGTGGCGATGAACTTTTCGACGATCGCGGGTTTGAGGGTCTTGTCGGCACATTGCTGGATCAGGGCTGCATCGAGCATCAGCATCTCCTTACATATTGAACGCCATTACGAGTGGCACGCCGAACAACCGCGCCCACGCCTCGACGCTCGCGCGCTGAATCCCGACGACCGATGTGCCGGCGGTCCACCATCCGTTTCCGGTCGCAACGATGAGGTCGGGCGCATGCAACATCGACTGCAGCACCGGCCAAAGCAGGAGCTGCTCGTAGCAAATGAGCGGCGCGATGCGCCGGCCCTGCGACGTCACGATCGGATTGGCGAAGAGATGCGCCCGCGCGCTGCTGCCATCACCAAGCCACGATCGCCACGGCTGCCACATCGACACCGGCACGGGCACCCGCGCGCGATAAAGAACCTGCGCCTGTCCGGCGACGATCTCGACCAAGATATTGTCGTAGCCATGCCGATCCGCAGCGGCGGCACCAGCGATCACGACGACACCCGTCTCGCGCAATGCGCTCATCCAGAATTGCGACACCGTCGGCGTCCACAGGCCCAACGCGCTCTCCGGCAGGACGACGACGCGGGCGCCGGCCTGGCCCGCGCCCTGCACATGCCCGAGTAGAGCGCGGTGTTGGTCGAGATCCGCCGCACGGCCGAGCGACGCGCCCATCGTGGTGTCGACGCCCTGCCACCCGTCTGGTGCGGGCGGCGGTGTCCAGCTCGCGGCCGCCCAGAGCCATACGCCTCCCAGGGCGAGGACCGCGACCGGCCACAGCCTGGTGGTGAGCGCCAGCATGCCCATCACGGCCGCGGCCAAACCCAGCCATCCCCAGCTCGGAAACAGCACGCCGGCGGCGGTCAGGGGGTGGGCCCAGCCGACGATCCCAAGCGGCGGCGCGGCAATCAGGACGCTGGCGAGCGCGAAACGCCATGCCCGGCCCCATCCCGGCCGCGCGGACCACAGGAGGCCGTGGACGGCGACGAAAGCGAGGGCAGCCGCGATCCAGAGCATCAACCCCAAACCGATGCCCGAGCCATAGAACGTCATGACGCCCTGCGGCAGGCCGCGGGAGGCGGCCAGGAAATAGGCGGCCGAGACCGCGACGGCCACCCAGCGCCTTGGCGCGGCTGCCCAGAGCGCCGGCAAGGCCATCGCGAGGGGGAGCGCCAGCACGGTCCCGCTCCACCCGAACGTTCCAGCCGCGGCCGCGACGGCGATCAGAGCCGCTGTGCGCAGCCCGTCACGGATCGAACGTGGCGACCGGCCGGGCGAGTCCGAGGAGGCCCGCGTCTGGGAGCGGCCCGAAGTATCGTGAGTCATAAGAGCCTGCGTAATCGGAGTGGAGATAGAGGTGCCCCGGCGGAACGATGCCGCCCGCATAGGCGGAGAGCGCCCTGCCCTCGGCGTCGACCCGGCGGACGCGGGAATGAGCGAGCGCGCGACCGTCGACCGTGACCGATTGACGAACGTCGACATGCGCGCCGGGCACGGCGGCGATCGTCTTGATGAGCGGCCCGGCGCCGCTCGGGCAGAGGCCTGCGCGCAGGTAGCCGCGCTCGAGCCCTAACGAGAGACCGGGGCCGTCCGGCATGCAGATAAAGACGAGGTCGCCGACCTTGATCGGCGCGACGGGCTGCTCGATGCGCCAAAGGCCGAGCGGGTAACTCGGGGTCGCATTCAAGCGGAAGCCGCCGAGCCAGCCGAGGCTTGCGATCGCGGCGATGACGACCGCGCCAAACGCCAGCACGGAAACGACGGCGCGCTGTCTCATTTCATGGTCATCCCACGGCTCTGGGCCTGGCTTTGGACCTGGCGCTGGCTTTCGACCTTCCTGGCCGCTTCCGCGGCTTGCTTCTGCTGAGCGACGAGCTGCTGCGCCGCGCGCAGCATGGGCCATGCGGCCGCGAGCGCGGGTCGTTCGCTTTCGCGCAGGCCTGCGGCGGCCGCATCGAACGCTGCGCCCTTCGGCTCCTTCGCCCGATTGGACAGGAACGTGTCCTCCCCGAAGCGCGATGCCACGGCCTTGCTGAATCCTTCGATCTCGACGGCAACCATCTTGTTGGACAGCGCAAAGGCCAGCGCGTTCGGCAGATCGTTGCGGTCGATGGCATCGCGAACGCGTTCGAGCACGAGCGTCGCGGCCGGCGAGAGCGCCGGCACGTCGACAGTGACGCGCAGCCGCAGCGCGCGCTCCTCGGTTTCATGTTTGCGCATCGCGTCGGCGCGCAACCGCGCATAACGCTCGATCTCGCGGCCAAGCGCGGCGACGTTGGCTTCGGCCTCACGCCGCTCCTTGGCAGCCGCCTTGCCCGCCAGCATGCCTTTGTCGCCGCGCAGATTGCCGAAGGTGGAGGGCACCGTCGCAAGCCGCTCGAGCGTCGCCTTGCGCGTTACAGGATCGTGCAATACGGCATCGAAGTTCATGGCCTTGAACGTCAATTCCGGATTCGCGAAGACGAGCGCGAAGCGGCTGGACACTTCGTGCCATTGCTTCCTGCAAGCCGGATCGGCGAGGATCTTGTCCTCGACCGCCTCGGCGACGGATTTCGGCCAGGTGGTGACGCCGGGCAGCATAGGCGCGGCCTCCTTTTTCCTGCTGGTGGGCGGGATTTCGCGACGGTCAAAGAGGCCGAGACGGGCGCCGACGGCGCGCAGGCGCGTCGCGAGGTCATCGAACCGCTGCTTCTGGCGGCGCGCCCAGCTTAGGCGGTCGGTCACGAGGGTCCGGGCGACGCGCATGACGTGGAGACCGCGGTGAGCAGCGAAACGAAGGGCGTCGCGGTAAAGGCCGGCACGCTCGTAGTCGAGCGTGGTCTCCTTGGCGTTGCGCTGAGACAAAATGGGGATGAGGCCGCCGGCTTTGCCGAACGACCGGCGCCCATAATAGAGCGTGGCGTCCTCGCGATGGCGGGTCAGCGCGACATAAGTCAGATGCCGATCAAGCGACAGGCTCGCCAGCACCTTCACGCGGTCGACGGTCGCACCTTGCGCCTTGTGAATCGTGGTGGCGTAGCCGTGGTCGACATTGCGATAGAAGCGCTGGTCGACCTCGACGCGACGGAGGTGACTGCCCTCCCCGATCTCGGCTGAGAACCGGCCTGCCGCCGCGTCGACCACGCGGCCGATCAACCCGTTCTTCACCCCGAGAGAGCTCTCGTTGCGCAGGAAAACAATCTGGTCGCCGGCGGCGAAGCGACGCTCTCCGTCCTCGGTGCGGAATGCGTGACCTACGCCGACGAGACCCCTCGACACGAGCTCGGCACGCGCCAGGTCGTTGAGGGCGCGGACGTCGCGGCGCAGATGCGCGAGGATCAGATTGGATTTGGTGGGATCGTAGTCGCGGCTCCAATCGTCGATTAGTGCCGTCACCGCCTGCGCCTTCAACTCGGCCCCCATGACGTGCCCGTGATGACGATAGGCTGCCAGCGCTTTGCCAACACGGCCGCGCGCGAGATCGAGCGAGGCGTCGCGCATCCATTGCGTGTTCTGGCGATAGATCGTTTCGAGCTCGGCATAGCCGACGCGCTCGACCAGCGCGCGGAAGGCGGCGCCCGCTTCGATCGGCTGAAGCTGCTCGGCGTCGCCGACCAGAACCAGCTTGGCGCCGGCACGCGACACCGCCTCAACGAAGGTCGCCATCTGGCGCGAGGCGACCATGCCGGCCTCATCGAGGACGAAGACCGTGCGGCTGTCGAGGAACGACCAGCCCTTGCTCCAGGCGAGTTCCCACGACGCCAACGTGCGCGACGCGATCCCCGCCTCCTTCTCCAGACCCTCCGCCGCCTTGCCCGCCAATGTGCCGCCGACGACATGATATCCAGCGGCTTCCCATACCTCGCGTGCGGCTCGCATCATGGTGGTCTTGCCGGCGCCCGCGCGTCCAACCACGGCTGCGGCGCGCCCTGCCGCGGTCACATGCTCGATGGCCGATCGCTGCTCCGCCGAGAGCATGGTGTGACGATCCAGAACCGCGTTGCGGATCTGATCACGCACGCCGAATGTGTCCGCGCGGGCGAGCCCGATCGCGCGCCTGGCCATTTCGGATTCGATACGGATCAGCTCGCGCGTGGTGTAGCGGTCCGGCGCTCTTGCGCCAGTCGCGAACTCGATCCCCTCGTGCACGAGGCGGATGGCGTCCGGACTTTGCAGGATGCGCGCCATGAGCACCCCGAACGCCGCAGCATCATCGACATAGCGGTGAAGAACCTTGGCGACGTCGCGCTCATCGAACACGCTCTTCTCACGCGATACGATGTCGAGAACGATCTCCGGGCGTCGCAGGATGCGCGTAGCCGACACCTTTTGCTGCTCCTCGAACAGCCTTAGACGATCGAGGTTTGACCCGCATCCTTGCCGCCTCGCCTTTCGCTCAATCGCCGTTGCTGCGACGCCGACGTGGGTCGTCGGCACGATGTCGATGCCGCGCTCGGCGTAGGAGCGACCATCCACGCGCACGTCGAGCCCGGCAAGCGCGAGATGATGGTTCTGCAAATCAATCCAGCCCTGGCGAGCCGCGAGAAACGCATCCTTGTCGCCGGCCCAGAGCGTGTAGATGATCTTTCCCGCGCGATTGCGTAGCGGCGTGCCGTCCACGTCCAGCACCGCCACGCGCTTGGGACCAAATCCGTCCTCAGTCAGCGGCCGCAGGCTCGTCATCAGATGCACATGCGGATTGCCTGGATCGTCGTGATAGACCCAGTCCGCGACCATGCCCGCCGGCAGAATGTGCTCGGCGACGAACTGGCGCATGAGCGCGATGTTCTGCGCGGTGGTCAGCTCGATCGGCAGCGCGATGATGTACTCCTTGGCAAGCTGCGCATCCGAGCGTTTCTCGAAGGCCTCGACTTTGTTCCAGAACGCCTCGGATACGCCTGCGACGGAACGCTCCGCCACCATCGTCCGCGCCCATTGTGGCGCGTCCGCCGGCAACAGGACTTCCTCATGCACCATGCCGCGCTTGGCGGTGTAGTCGACGGTGCGCCCCTCGGCTTCGAAGGTCATCTTCGCGCAATGGCGATACGCAGCCGACAACACGGCGCTCCGCCCATCGGCACGACTGATGAGCTGGGGGGTGAAATGCGTGATGGCCAAGGTGGCGGTCCTGCGCGAGTGTCGACACGGTCGCTCCGAAAGGCCGGTGTCGTCCTTGCGGCTGAGCAGAACGACGTCGCGGCAACGACGTATTACTGCGCCCTTGGAGCCGACCCTTCGGATCGGCGGGATGATCCCTCAAAGTGTCGGCTTCGCCGACCTGTCGTTTTCGACGGGGTGCACTTGGCGCATCCCCGGTCAATTCTCCTTCGCGCGTTTCGCGCGCCAGCAGGAGGATGACCAACCGGAATGAAAAAGCCCTCGCGACAAATCAGAGAAGAAATCGCCCGCCTCCAGGACCAGCTCAGGGCGGCCGAGACGCGCGAAGCGGAGCGGATCGGCCGGGTGGCCCTGAAGGCTGGACTCGGAGATCTGGAGATCGACGAGGCGGAACTTCTCGCCGCCTTCGAGGAGGTGAAGGCGCGATTTCGCAAGGCTGGCGCCGGATCGAAATCCGGGCGCGGTCCGGCTGCGGCCGAGCCGTCTGGCGCGGGTGCGGGTGCGTCTTCGGAGGCTTGACCGCATGGCCCGGGCGCAGACAACGGCGGATCGGAAGAAGGACACGCGCGAGAAGATTCAGCTCGGCGGCCTGATCGTGAAGGCCGGCCTGCGCTACGAGAAACGCGCGCTCCTGCTCGGGATGCTGATCGACGCCGGTGAGCGGGCGCGCGCGAGCGACGTCGAGCGCGAGCGGCTCGCGGCGATCGGCACGAAGGCATTCGCCGATGAACGCGAATAAGGTGTTGCTGACGGTCGTTCCGGCCGCGTTGATGATCGGCGCGATGATCGCGCTGCGCGGGCATGAGCAATGGTTCGCGAACCTCGGCAAGACGCCGCAGGCGGCACTGCTGCTCGGGCGGACTGGCATCGCCCTGCCCTATCTCAGCGCGGCCGCGATTGGGATCATCACCCTGTTCGCCTGCGCCGGCGCGCTCGCTGTGCGATCCGCCGGCTGGGGCGTCCTCGCAGGCGCGACGGCCGCGGTCGGCTTCGCCGCATGGTCAGAAGGAACCCGCCTGCTCGGCATGGCTAATCGCGTCAGCGACGGATCGGTTCTGGCCTATGCCGACCCGGCCACGTTGACGGGATCGCTCGCCGCGATCGGCTGCGGATTATTCGCGCTGCGCGTGGCGCTGGCGGGCAATTCCGCCTTCGCGGCGGCCTCGCCGCGGCGGGTGTCCGGCCAACGTGCGATCCACGGCGAAGCACAATGGATGAGCGTCAGCGAGGCAACACGGTTGTTTCCAGAAGGCGGCGGCATCGTCATCGGCGAGCGCTACCGCGTCGACAAGGATTCCGTCGGCGACCGCGCGTTCCGCGCTAGCGAGCCCGAGAGCTGGGGCGCGGGCGGGCGGGCGCCGCTGCTGTGCTTCGACGCGTCCTGGGGCTCGACCCACGGCATCGTGTTCGCAGGGTCGGGCGGCTACAAGACCACGTCTGTGACGATCCCGACCGCGCTCAAATGGGGCGGCAGCCTGGTCGCACTCGACCCGTCCAACGAGGTCGCGCCGATGGTGATCGACCATCGCAAGCGCGCCGGCCGGACGGTGTTCGTGCTCGATCCGAGGTCGCCAGAGAGCGGCTTCAATGCACTCGATTGGATCGGCGAGCACGGTTCGTCCAAGGAGGAGGACATCGCTTCGGTCGCATCGTGGATCACGACCGACACGCCGCGCACGAATTCGGTGCGTGACGATTTCTTCCGTGCGTCGGCGCTGCAACTGCTCACCGCGCTGATTGCCGATGTGTGCCTCTCCGGTCATACGGAAAAGAAAGACCAGCACCTGCGCCAGGTTCGCACCAATCTCTCCGAGCCGGAGCCGAAGCTGCGCGCGCGCCTGCAGGCCATCTATGACAATTCCGGTTCGGAGTTCGTGAAGGAGAATGTCGCCCCCTTCATCGCCATGACGCCGGAGACGTTCAGCGGCGTCTATGCCAATGCGGTCAAGGAGACGCATTGGCTATCCTACGAGAACTATGCGGCGCTCGTTTCCGGCGGTAGTTTCTCCACCGACGAGCTGGCCGCCGGAACGGCGGACGTGTTCATCAATCTCGATCTCAAGACCTTGGAGAACCATCCGGGGCTTGCCAGGCTCATCATCGGAGCGATGATGAATGCAATCTATAACCGCGCCGGCGAGGTCTCCGGGCGCACGCTGTTCCTGCTCGACGAGGTGGCGCGGCTCGGTTTCTTGCGCGTGCTCGAGACCGCGCGGGACGCCGGTCGCAAATATGGCATCACGCTGTTGATGCTGTTCCAGTCGATCGGCCAGATGCGTGAGGCCTATGGCGGTCGCGACGCCGCCTCGAAATGGTTCGAGTCGGCGTCTTGGATGAGTTTCAGCGCCATCAACGACCCCGAGACCGCCGAATACATCTCCCGCCGTTGCGGCGACACGACGGTCGAGGTCAGCCAGATCAGCCGCAGTTCGCAGGCCTCCGGATCGTCACGGACGCGCTCGCGGATGCTGTCGCGCCGGCCGCTCATCCTGCCACACGAAATCACGCAGATGCGCGGCGACGAGCAGATCGTGTTCACGGCCGGCAATCCGCCGCTGCGGTGTGGCCGCGCAATCTATTTCCGGCGCAAGGACATGACGACCTGCGTCGCCAGCAACAGATTCGCCCCACCCGCCGGGACGAGATCGGCACAATCGAGCAGACGGTGAACCGACGTTTGGAGGGTCCGGGCGTGAGTGGACGGGAAGATAGGGGCAGGTGAGGCGCGGCGGACCTGGAGATCGGAGCGCGTATGTCGTCGACGTCCCCATCGCAACCGTCGTCAGACGGCTGGCGATTGCGGCGCCGGTCGTCGCCGGCGTTGCCCTGTGGGCGTTCTATCTGCGAGACGACGGTCTTCCCATTGCGTCGGCGCCGGTTCAATCAGCCCGACCGCCGGCCCCGACCGCCAGTCAAACCTTCACCGCGACATTCTCGATCTGCGGGGCTGGCCGGCGGATCAATTGCGTCGTTGACGGCGACACCTTTTGGTTCCGCGGCGAGAAAATCCGCTTCGTCGATATTGACGCGCCCGAGCTGAGCCCCCCGCGCTGCGAGCGCGAGGCGGAACTTGGCGAGGCCGCAACGCGGCGCCTGCAGACGTTGCTGAACGCCGGTCCCTTCACACTCGCCACCGGCGCGCGCGACCAGGATCGGTATGGCCGCAAGCTGCGCACCGTGTTGCGTGGCGGTCACTCAGTTGGCGAGATGCTGATCGCCGAGGGACTTGCTCGGCGCTGGAGCGGACCCCGGCGAAGCTGGTGCGATGGTTGAGTGTAGGGGCGGCGCAGGCGGCGGGGAGCGCGAGAGGATCGTCACCCGGAGGGCGGAGACCGCGCAGCGGGCTCCGTGAGCGAAGCGAATAGAGCCGTCCGCCGACAGGCGGCTCGCCCAGATCTCTTTATCGCCCATGAAGCAGATCGCGCCTGTCATGGATCAGGATTTCGAATCGATTACGGCTTTTCGATTCGATAAACCAATTGGACGACGCACCAGAACGAAACGAAACTCCGTTCATGTCGAACGGCAAGCCGCTCTATCTCCGTCGCATCAACCCGTCATTGAACATGCGCCGATTCTATATGCTGTCAATCCAGCCGACCCTGTTCGGCGGCGCCGCGCTGGTGCGCAACTGGGGCCGCATCGGCGCGAGCGGACATGCGCTGATCGAGACCTTTGATTGTCCCGACCAGGCCGATGGCGCGCTACGCCGCCTTGAGCACCGTAAGCGCTGCCGTGGCTACGTCGATAACTGACGCACCGCTTCGCGTCAGTTATTGTTCGCCAGTTCGATCAACACATCGCCTTGGCACACGAGAGGTACGCACCAACGCGCGAGATCGCGGCCGCGCAGCTCGCCGAAGGCCCCGCCGCCAGGCGGGGCCTCCTTGCGCGACTGCTCAATCGCGGTTGGGGCGGGACCAGATAACCGGGAGGCCTTCCTCGCCTTCCACTGCGACCATCGTCGCGTAGATGGGGTTCGGGAAGCTCGGGTCGTCGAACTTGAGCGAGACGTAGTCCCGGCCCTGCTCGGACTTCTTCTTCCACCCGGCGCCGAACTCAATGGCGCCTGCGAACACCCGGTAGTCGGGGGCCTTCTCGGAGCTGCGCTCGGCGGGAACGATCTTCGCCTTGATGGTGCCGAGGGCGAGGGTCTTGATGGTGCCGACGAAGCCGTTGCCGTTGACGGTGAAGTTGCCGATGGTAGCCATGTCCGTGTCCTCTTTCGTTTCTCGGGCCGCGACCATCGCGACCTCGATGGCTGTCGTTGACCGGAGGCGATCGGGCCGCACCCGAAGGGCCGAAACGCAGTGGAGGGCGGCCAGGGCGAGGCTTTCTTGAATCGCGAGGAATGGGCGCGCAGCGACCAGGGGAAGAAAGCTGAGAACGGCCGTTGCGGTCATGAGAGATCGAGGCGGCGCGCAGCGCCGACGGCCTTCGGTCAGACATGCCAGATCGAGGACGCAGTGGACGCGAACAGGCCGAACGAGGGGGGACACAATGAGCGATCGGCAGATCACCCAGCATGGCGACGGCGCGGCCGCCATCTCCGAAGACCCGACTGAGACCACCAAGGCAGTCCCGGCCTCTCCGCACCGACAACTCTGCTGACGCTGCACCGTCGAGCGCGGCCGATGTTCAACCGGGGGGAAAGTCCGCAGCCGAGGGACGGGATTCTCGGCTCATCGCCGGCGATCTGCCCGTCCCCTCAACGTCGATGGGCGGGAAGCGAGGCCTTCTCCCGGTCTGGGCCCGTCCTTCCTGCGCGATGCCGCTTCGCGGGATTGCCCGCCGTGCGGCGGGGCCTTCGGCGAAAGACCGGAGGTGGATGTGCATTTCCTAACTGTGCCCCCGCGCATGGGGCTAGATCGCGGAAGGCATCAATTATGGAGGGGGAGCCGGGTTATCTGCGGCAGGAGGAGCCTTTGGCGCTGTCGGCGAGGCATCGCTCTCGGTTACAGGAGGACCGCTAGCGGGTTTGAAGTCCTCTCTCAGAATTGAAGCCTTCAACTGCGCGATGCGCTCCTCGATCTGCTCATCTGACACCTCAACCTGCAGCTTCTCGGCGATGAAATGAAGCCGCGCCTCGCATTCCCGGATGAGTTGCGACCACGTCTTTACCCATACGACGTGCGTGTCTTTTTGTATGAGGACACCCTGCGGTCGGCCTTGCTGGGTAATACGTTCGCCGACATCGTCTTCATATTCCCCCGTCACGAGGTAGAAGTTCCAGTACGTCGACGTGCTCCCGAAGTCGGGTTGCCGTCGTATCGCGTTCACATAGTCCTCAAGTTGATCTGTCTCCTTCCGACCGATCTTCAGAGAGGGCCGCTTCAACTCGATGAGCAGAAATTCCCGATGCAGTTGATTCTGGTGTGGCACGATGCGGCCAAGGAAGGAATCAACGCGCCCTGAAGTGCCGTCCGGCTTGGTGACTTTTCGTCGTCCATTTTGTCCGGTTAGTTCTTCCGAGACGCGCTGCATGACGCGCGATAGGCCCGCCTCGGCGAGGGTGATGTGAAAATTCTCGCCGAATATCCACGTGTTTGCTTGGACGAGAACGTCGAGCTCACCTCGTTCCTTCACGGTGCGTCGATGCGCCGGATTGAATACGATGCCTTTCAATACCTCCAACGCGACAACCCGATCGGCGATCAATGTCGACGCCGAGATGATGTTTCCGAGATTGGTCTTCTGCAACAGGCTCGAAAACTCATCCTGCCGGTTTTTCGGCAGATTGAAAACATGATGGAGGATGTTGTGTATGGCCTCCGGATTGTGCCTCACAGCCTCCCGGAGAAGTCCGAGCGTTATCTTCTTGAGAGGGTTTTCTGCTCGTTTGAAATCGCGGGAATAGGAAGACACAGCGTGAATCGCGATGTCGAGGACTTGGCGTTCACGCTTTTCGACCTCATCCTTCGGGTCCCCCACATACGGGTAAACGCCAGCGTTCTTGAGTTCCTGTATGAGTTCACCAGACCTCTCTGCCTGCCGCGCGCGGAAGTAGTCTCCCAATTCGTCGCGGATATGCTCGATCACTTTGATGAAGTCGACGTCGTTCAGACCATCGAATTCCAATAGATTCGCGTCCGCAATCTCCTGGAAGAAGGGGGCGTATGCGTAAGCAGAGAATTCGAAACCAGGCGCGGTGACGTTCGCAGGCAACGAGCCAAGCACAACACCACTCTGCCCGCCAAGGTGGATTTTTCGGCCACCTACGCTGTGCTTCCACTCAATTACTTTAATCGCGAGATCCTTGATGACGCGTGTCGGGCAAACGACAGAATGCGCGGGAAATTCCTTGGAATGGGCTACCGTTGCGCCGGGGTCGACGACGTGGCCGTCAAATGTGATGACCACATCCGGGTACTGCAGAATGTAAGGTGCAAAAACCGCAGCGAAATCGGTTCGCGCTTCCTCACCTGTCAACCAATCGAACGAGTCTTTGAGTGGGCTGAGTTCGACGACTGTCCCTGTGTGGATGTCGCGGTCAGCGAGTTCTATCTCGGTGACTTCGGACTTGTGGAGCGATCCCGAGGCAATTTCGATGGCGAGCTTTTTGAGTTGGTCGCCGTCCTTATAGAGGCTCCACCAACGCGCCCGCTGCGCGACGGAAAAGAAACGCAGTCGGCCCTGCCCCTCCTTGCCGTGCAGGACGCGATTCAGGTGAGTTCGTTGTCTCGTTCTTTTCCAAGATGCGCCCAAGTTCTCGAAATCTTCTAGTGCCCTCGCGCGGCTAATTCCGTTTCCATCGTCGCGGATCGTGATCGCGTCGAGCCCGCCAAGGGCGTTCCGATTGAGTTCGACCGAAACGTTCGTTGCATCGGCATCAAGAGCATTCCAAACGAATTCCGCAAGAGCCCGTATTGGGTCTCGCGTCGTTGCAATCTTCTGCAGAGCATCGTGCTGAGCTTTGAGCTCAAGTACTGTCATTGAGACACACTGCGGGTGTTCATTGGCTCGACCTTGCTCGATTTGTCCCCGCGGCAGCGAACCGACGAAGCAGCGGGGGGCATTTTACGGACGGGCGCGCCCAAAGGGTAGAGCCATATTTCGGCGGCGCATCGACGGGCAGCACCCATTCGAGCGGGCGAACTGGCCGGTCAAGGCTCGGCCCAATCCAGCAGTCGAGCGCCACGGGGAGGAGACGGAAGGTGGGTGGGAGCCGTCTGTCTGCTCCGGGTCTCGGCGGAAGGCCTATCACGCCGCCTCCGGCACCGACTCGGCCTGCGGCTGCAGGCCGTGCAGATAGGCGCAGGCCCGCTGCGCATGCGCGGCGGCCGAGAAGATGAAGCGCTTGTCGTTGGCGAGGACCGAGAGCCAGGATGCGAGGTAGCTCGCATGGTCGGCGCGCGGTTCAAGCTCGGGCACGATGCCGAGATCGGCGCTGACGAAGCAAGCGCCCAGATCCGCGATGAGTTCTTCGCGGGCGCGTTCGCTGCGGTCGCTGTGATAGCGCGAGAGATCGCGGTTGAGGCGATGCTCTGCGCCCGCCCAATGAACGGTCTCGTGCGCCAGCGTGGCGTAGTAGCTCTCCGGGTCGCGGAACGACTCGAAAGGCGGCATCTGAATGACGTCGAGCGACGGTGCGAAGAACGCCTTGTCGCCGCCATGCCGTATGACGGCGCCCGTATTGGCGAAGAAGGCGTCGGCATGGGCGATACGCTGCGCCGGCGCCGCGGGTGGTGTCGGCCGGGCGTGGAAATGATCGGGCAAGCCGTCGATCTGGTCGACGCAGAAGACCGAATAGGCGCGCAGGAACGGAATCGCGCGTTCGACCTCGTCGCCATGCTCGTCGGTTTCGGTCCTGGTGAACCGATTGGCATAGACGACGGTCGTGGCCGTTTCGCCCTTGCGGACATTGCCGCCGAGCTCGAGGGCCTGCTTGAACGTCATCCAGATCGGCGAGGCGAAGCCCCGCGCCACGGCCTCAGACCAGAGCAGCACGACATTGATGCCCTGATAGGGCAGGCCGTTGTGGCGCAGCGGCCGCGTGATGCGCCCGGCGCCGTTCGCAGCGTTCCAGGGCTGAATCCAAGGCCGCACGCCGCGCTCCAGGTCGGCGACGATGCGCTCCGTGATCCGCGCATAGATGTCGGCGCGGGACTTTGTTTCCTTACCAGTCATGGTCCGAACCTCCGTTGGAGGCCGCGCCCATCGCGGCCCGTCACGGCGGTCCGCCTGCGGAGGTCCGCACGGCCGCGCATCCGGTGAGGTTCATGAGCAGGATGACTGGCGAGGCACCGGACCGGAACGTCAGTGGAGGACGGCAACGCCGTTGCGCTGCCGCGCAGGCCGGAGCATGGACCGAAAGCCGAGACGGGCCGCGATGGGCGCTCGCATCCTTCCTTTCCTGCCTTCCTTCCGCGTCCGCGCGAGGCGACATGAAAAAGGCCGGTCCCGAAGGACCGGCCGGAATCGGACGGAGAGGAGAAAAGGCGGGGCCGAAGCCCCGCCGGCGGCATCACTCGAATGCCGCCATCTGGACCGCGGCCGCCTTGCGGCCGACGGTCTCGCCCGGATGTTCGGGCTGGCGCTCGAAGGGCTTCCAGGTCTCGCCGACGACGTGCTCGTAAGCGGCGACCGCGCCTTCGGCAGCCATGCGCAGCGCGTGCGCCTGAATGCCGACTTCGGCGGCGAATTCACGCTTGCGCTGGGCCGCGGATTCGAAACCGACGGGTCCGTCGAGGTCTTCGTCGCGGGCGTCGTTGGCGAGTCGCGCCGTCGCCTCGCGCGCCTCGGTGACGGCCCGGCTGTAGAACTGGCCGGCGCCGTGGGCGGAGCCGACATAGGAGCCGACGATGCGCTGCAGGTGGATCTGCATGGCGCGTTCGCTGAGGCCTTCGCCGAGCGCCTCCGCGGTCTCGGTGATCAGCCGCTGATGCAGGTCGCGAATGCCGTCGCTGTCGAGGACGGCGAGCCCGAAGCTCTCGGCGATGCGGGTGGCCTGCGCGGCGTCGGGGCAGACGAGGCGGATCATTTCGAGGGTGGTGCCGCGGCGAAGCTGGACAACGCGGGCGCCGGTACGGGGTGCGCGAGCGGTCTTGGTCATGGGAGTGTCCTTTCCTGGTTGCGCCGTCGGGGTCGATCCGGCCCCTGCCGGACCCCCTTCGGGTGCGGTCGCCCGGCGCCGCCGGCACGAGGGCCGGTTCAAGACCCGGGGGCCGCCAGGCGAGCGAGGTCCGGTTGCGGACAAGCGGGGCCAAAGCCGTGCGCAGGCCGCGGCCGGGCCTTGTCGAGATCGGCGGGCTCCGGCCGCTTGCGGCTTGGTCTTGAAGCGGACCGCCGGGGGCGCAGACCGCAGCAAACCCGAGGGGAGGGCCGACAGGGTTCGGGCCGGGTTGGCGTTGCCGGGAAAGGACGGACCTGGCCGCCCCGATCACCCCCGTCGCCGCCACGTCCCGTCCGCAGCGCATGGCGGCAGCGCGGGATTCCGGCTAGATCGGACCGCCGCGCTGCTCCCCCGGTCGACATCGCTGTCTGCCATCCTCGACAGCGGCGGCGCCTGCCGCCTGTGCGAGCCGGGACCCGTATGGCGCGGCGTCGCAGCGTGCTCGCAATGCCTCGATCGCCGCATCCTGCCGGGCGAGCTTGCGCGACAGGGCGTCGATTTCCGGCTGTCGCTCGGCCGTGAAGGCGGCGAGGTGCGAGCGGTAGCGTTCGAGGAACGCGCTCGGATCGGCGGGCCTGCCGCGGCGATATGCGACACGCTTGCGGCCGAGCTGGGGGATCAGCGCCGTCATGCGCCGGATGATCTGCCGGTCGATCATGTCGAGCTGGCGCTGCGTCTGGCGTCGCGCTTCCTCCATGCGCGAGAGCTGCGCGATGCGTTGCGAAGAGGGCGTCATCGCGCCCTCCCCTGCCAGCCGATGAAGCTCGACGGGCCGGAATAGACCGGGTGACGCGCCTCATTGACGACGAAGCCAAAGCGACCGACCTGGTATTCGCGGGCTGGTACGAGAAAGCGCCGCTCCTCGGTGCCCGTGCCGCGCCGGCCGCCGGGCGTGGCGACGACTTCGACAAAGCCCGGCTGCTGATCCGACGTGATCGCCGACACGACGATCCAGTCGTCGGCATGCTGCCGCTCGAAAGCGCGGCGATCCTTCTCGCGGGACTCGCCGGGCTGAAGGATCGTTCCGAAGATCGCCTCCCAGGCGTCGGGCCAGCTATCCTTGACCGTGCGCTCGGCGCAGCGCCGCTCGAAGCTGGTAAAGAGATGCGGAAAGGTCAGGGCGACGATCGCCCAGCCCGCATCTTCCTCGTACCAGCCGCCGCGCGAGCGCAGCATGGCGTGGACCTTGCGATTGCGGTCGGCGGAGAGGTGGAAGCCGCCGTGACCTGCGGTCGAATGGCAGACGACGCCCTCGGCATAGACGGTCGCGCCCTGCGACGGCCCCCACGGCGTATTCGCCGTCGAGCCGATCTCGCCGCGGCCGAGCGCGCGCTTCTCGCGCTGATGCTCCGCATTCTCCGCGACCTTGGCGCGGAATGCCGCCTCGTCGGCGAGCTCGCCGGCATGGCCATAGAAGTCGGATCGCTTCCACTCGGCCATCGGCCGGCCGATGCGCCAGCCGGTGGCGAGATAGTGG
>JBARWE010000155.1:0-43097 GCA_049646625.1 Xanthobacteraceae bacterium | reverse complement strand
CCCGCCCTTGATGCGGGAGAGGTGCTTGCGCACGGTATTGATCTCGCCGATCGGCGCGCCTGAGCGCAACAGCGCACGGGTGACTTGCTGCTTCTGCGCGAAGCCGACGCCGGCAACCGGCGCGATCCAGTTGGCCGAGCCGCCGCCCGACAACAGCACCAGCACCAGATCGTCGACGCCGGCCGTGGCGGCGAGCCGCAGCGTGTCGTCGGCCGCCGTCAGCCCCGCCTCGTCGGGCACCGGATGGCCGGCCTCGGCCACGGCGATCCGCCGCGTCGGCAGGCCGTAGCCGTGGCGCGTGGTGGCGAGGCCGAGAAGACGCTCCGGCGCAAGCTCCATCTCGTCCAGATAGAAGCGCTCGGCCGCGACCGCCATCGCGGCTGCCGCCTTGCCGGCCGCCAGCACGATAACGCGGCCGGCGGGCGGCGCCGGCAACTGCCCGGAAAGGGCGCGGTCGGGATGGGCGCGGGCGACGGCGGCGTCAAAAATCGCGCGCAGCAGGGAGCGGTGATCGGTCTTTGTCATCGCGCGCGTTATGGCATACGGCCCCGGCCAGATCGAGCCGCCGCGCGCGAAATCAACACCCCCGCGACGTGATCGCGGGGGTGCGGCAGTGTCGAGACCGGAACTGCAATCAGCTTCCGCCGCCCTCGGCATTGATGATGTCGCCGAAACGCTCCCACGCCTCGCCCTTGAACCGCATCATCTGCAACTGCGAGATCGGCGCGAAATCGGTGGCGCTGGTGGTCAGCTTGACGCCCGGCAGCACGGTGTCGGGGGAGAAGCCGTTCAGGCTCGCCGCCTGCTTCATGACGTTGGCGCGGGTGAGGTCGTCGCCGGCCATCTCCAGCACCTTGGCCAGCGTCTGCGCCACCGCATAGCCGTACACGGTGAAGCCATCGAGCTTGTTGCCGTCGGCAAAATACTTGTCCATGAACTCGACATACTTTTTCATGCCGGCATCGTCCTTCCATTGCGGGTCGGACCAATCCTTGAGATAGGCGGCCGACAGCACGCCCTGCGATGCCGCAAAGCCCGCCGGCTTCATCACACCGCCGACCGAGGTACTGACATTGGTGACGACGTGGATCGGCTTCCAGTTCAGTTCGGCGGCTTTCTTGATGGCCTGCGCGGCGAATTTCGGCGTGGCGATGTTGAGGATGACGTCCGGCTCAAGCGACTTGAGCTTGACGATGTGGGAATCGATGCTCGGCTCCGTCACCTCGTAACTCTCTTCAATCAGCGTCATGCCGCCGTTGTTGACGCCAAGCCCCGTCTTGAAGCCGATCAGATAGTCTTTTCCGAAGTCGTCGTTCTGGTAGAAGATCGCCACCTTGGCGCCGGGCTTCTCCTTCAGCAGGTATTTTGCATAGATGATCGCCTCGGCCTGGTAGCTTGGCTGCCAGCCCATGGTCCACGGGAAGTTCTTCGGATCGTTCCACTTCGAGGCGCCGGTGGCGACGAACAGTTGCGGCACCTTCTTGGCGTTCATGTATTTCTGGATCGCGCTATTCGACGGCGTGCCGAGCGAGTTGAAAATCAGCAGCACCTCGTCGCTTTCGACCAGCTTGCGCGCCTGCTCGACCGCCTTGGGCGGCGAGTAGCCGTCGTCGTAGCTGATGAAGTTGATCTTGCGCCCGTTGATGCCGCCCTTGTCGTTGACCATCTTGAAGTAGGCGGCCTCGGTCTTGCCGATCACGCCGTAAGCGGAGGCCGGCCCGCTATAGGGCATGATGTTGCCGATCTTGATCTCGGTATCGGTCGCGCCGGGGTCGTATTTCTTCTGCGCGAGCGCATTGCCCGATACGAGCGCCAGCGCCATCGCCGACAGCGCGGCGACGCCGTAGGATATTGTGTTACGCATGGTGGCCTCCCTGGGTTGACCTGAACTTGACGAACAGGTTTTGAAACAGCATCGCGATCTGCCGCGCGCCGTGCGGCACGAGGAAGATGACGGCGAACAGGAATACGCCGAACACCGCGCCCGACAGCCCTTTCGAGACCCCTTCGGCGAGGTTGGGGACGAACACGATGAAGGCCGCGCCGACCAGCGAGCCGGGCAGCCAGCCGACGCCGCCGACCACCATGCCGAGGAACAGCGCGATCGCGAGCTGGAAGGTGTAGCCGTCGGGGGCGACGAACTGTACGACGATGGCGCCAAGCCCGCCGGCGATCCCGGTGATCCCGGCGCTGATGCCGAACGCGATCGTCTTGTAGAAGGCAACGTCGATCCCCATCGCGGACGCGGCAATCTGGTTGTCGCGGATCGCCATCATGGCGCGGCCGGAGCGCGACCGGAGCAGGTTGACCGAGGCGATGTAAATCAGGATCGCGATCGCCAGCGTCACATAATAAAGCCAGACATCCTGCGACAGCGGCAGCCCGAACGGGGCGTCGGGCTTGGTGATGACCAGCCCCTGCACGCCGCCGGTCCAATGCTCGAAGGCGCCGATCTTGAGCAGTTGCGGCATCGCCACCGCAAGCGCGAAGGTGGCGAGCGCAAGATAGATGCCGGACAGCCGCAGCGCCGGAAAGCCGAACAGGAAGCCGAACACGAAGCAGACAAGGCCGGCGACCGGCAGCGTCAGCAGGTAGTTCATGCCGGCGAACTCGATCAGAATGCCGGAGGTGTAGGCGCCGACCGCGTAGAACGCACTGTGCCCCAGCGAGAACTGGCCGCTGGCGCCGGTCAGGATGTTGAGCGCCAGCACCGCAAGGCCGTAGATCAGCACCATGGTCAACTGGAATACGAAGAAGTTTTTCACGAACAGCGGAACGACGAGCAGCGCCATCAGCGTCAGCGCGCTCGCAACGTTGCCGGGGGTGAGGCGGCGGCCCGCCTCGATCGCCGCTATGTCGTCCCGAAGGCTTTTCATGATCACACCCGCTGCACCACGGTGCGGCCGAACAGGCCGGTCGGCTTGAAGACGAGAACGAGGACGATCAACGCGAGCGCGATCGGCAGCTTCAACTCGTTGCCGGCGCCGGGAATGTAGGTGCCGACCATGTTCTCGAACACGCCGACGAGAAGGCCGCCGACCACCGCACCGAGCGGACTGGTGAGGCCGCCGAGCACCGCGGCGGCGAAGCCGTAGAGCAGGACGCCGCCCATCATGTTCGGCTCAAGGAACACCACCGGCGCGATCAGCATGCCGGCGATGGCGCCGATCGCAGTCGCCATGCCCCAGCCGAGCGCAATCATCCAGCTCGTATTGATGCCGACGAGCCGCGCCGATTCCGGCAGGCTTGCCGCGGCACGCATCGCCAGTCCGATCCGCGTGTAGCGGAAGAACACATAGAGGAACGCCAGCATCGCCAGGGTGACGCCGATCATGCCGGCCTGATGGGTGCTGACCAGTTCGCTGCCGAGGAACGGCGCGGTGCCGAACGGGGTCGGAAACGGTTTGACGGTGAAATCCCAGATCAAGCCGGCGACGCTGTTGATGATGGCGAACAGCGCGATGAAGCCGGCGACGTTGGTGAGAACCGGAGCCTTGGCGAGCGGCTTGAACAGCGCGCGTTCGATGGCGATGCCGGCCACGAACGATAGCGCCACGGTGAGGACGAAAGCCCACCAGAACGGCATGCCCCACTGAATCAACTGCCAGGCGATGAAGGTCGAGAACATCGCCATTTCGCCCTGGGCGAAGTTGAAGTTGTCGATCGCGGTGAAGATCATCACCACCGCCAGCGCCATGCCGGCATAGATCGCGCCGGTCGAAATGCCGGCCAGCACCTGGTTCCAGAACAGCTCCATCCCGTGCCCCCTTTAGTAGCCGAGATACGAGCGGCGAACGCTGTCGTCGCTGGCGATCTCGGTCGCGCGGCCGGTCATCACGATGCGCCCCGTCTCGATGACGTAAGCCGTCTCGGCCAGTTCCAGCGCCAGTTGCGCGTTCTGCTCGACGACGAGGATCGTCACCTTGTCTTCGCGATTGATCGTGCCGAGGATCTCGAACAGCTCCTGCACCACCAGCGGCGCCAGCCCGAACGACGGCTCGTCGAGCAGCATCAGGCGCGGCCGCAGCATCAGGGCGCGCGCCACCGCCAGCATCTGCTGCTCGCCACCCGACAGCGTGCCGGCCTGCTGCTGGCTGCGCTGGCGCAGCACCGGAAAGTAGCCATACATCCGCTCGATATCGCCGGCGATGCCGGCCCTGTCGGAGCGCGAGATGGCGCCGAGCTGCAGGTTCTCCTCCACCGTCATCGTGGTGAAGGTGCCGCGCCCCTGTGGTACATGGGCGATGCCGAGCTTGACGATGCTTTCGGTGGGCTTGGCGAGGATCGGCTTGCCGTCGAAGGCGATCGCGCCGCTGGTGCGCACCATGCCGCAGATGGCGCGCAGCGTCGTGGTCTTGCCGGCGCCGTTGGCGCCAAGCAGCGTGGTGACACTGCCCTCGGCGAGCGAGAAGGCGACGCCGTGCAGCGCCTGGATCTGGCCGTAATAGGCGTCGAGGCCATCGACCGCGAGCAGCGTCGTCATGCTTTGCTGTCCACTTGGCCGCTCCCGAGATAGGCTTTGATCACGTCCGGGTCGGAGCGCACCTGCGTCGGCGTGCCCTCGGCCAGCTTCCTGCCGAAATTGAGCGCCACCACATGATCGGCGATTGTCATCACCAGCCCCATGTGATGCTCGACAAGCAGCACGGTGACCTCCTGCTCGTCGCGGATGCGGCGGATCAGATCGCCAAGCTGGTAGACCTCCTCATGGTTGAGGCCGCCGGCCGGTTCGTCGAGCAGCAGGATCTTCGGCCGCGCCGCCAGCGCACGCGCCAGTTCGACACGCTTCTGCGTGCCGAACGGCAGCCCCGCGGTCACGGTATCGGCCACGCGGCCAAGGTCGAGATAGGTCAGGATGGCGGCGACGCGCTCGTCGATCTCCTGCTCGGTGCGGCGCGCCCGCAGCAGCCTCAGCGCATCCGAAATGACGTCGCCGCTGGTTTTGGAGTGGGCGCCGATGCGGACGTTGTCGCGCACCGTGAGGTTGGGAAACAGCGCCACGTTCTGAAAGGTGCGGCCGATACCGATTTCGGCGATGCGATGCGGCGGACGGTTGAGGATGGTCACGCCCTCGAACAGCACGTCGCCCTTGCTCGGCTGATAGAGTCGGCTCAGACAATTGAACAGCGTCGTCTTGCCGGCGCCGTTGGGGCCGATCAGCCCGAGGATCTGCCCCTGTCTGAGGTCGAAGGAAACACCGTTCAGCGCCACGATACCGCCGAACACGACGCTGACGTCGCGCACGGCGAGCAGCGGCCAGCCGACCGGCGCGCCATGACCGGCCCGCGTCATCGGCCGCATGCCCTCGGCTCGGGTCCGACGAGGTACCGGCGGCTGCGGTTATTTGATCTCCACGACCTCGCGCACAATCCTCCCTCCTTTTGCTTTCGTCTTTTTGTTGTCGACCGTTGTTCCGGGTCTTACGACGCTGCCGTTCAGCGCGGCCTCGATGTCCCCGACCATCGCGACAAGGCGCGGCCCGATGTCGCTCAGCAGGCGATCCTCGGAGAAGCGGAAGGCCGGCGCGCCGCAATTGAAGGCATAAGGCCCGGTACCGTCGTTGAGGCTGAGCGCGACGCCAGCCGCATGCACGTCATCCTGCCACTCGCCGACAGAGATCGCAAACCCGTGCCTGGCGACAATCTCGCCGGAACGGGCGATGCCGTCGCGGATCCTGGGCCAGCGGCTGCCGTAATGGTCGCGCAGATCGCGCATCAACAGGGCGCGCTCGTCCGGCGGCAGCGCCCACAGATAGGCGCGGCCCATCGCGGTGGTTGCGATCGGCACGCGCGAGCCGACATCGAGCTGCACGCCGAGCGCAAGGCCGTCGCGGCTCTGGCCGAAATAGATCATGCTGAGCCGGTCGCGGCCGCCGACCGCGACGGCGCCGCCGGTCTCCCGCATCACTTTCTCGCGAAAGGATTCCGACAGATGGCGGATGCCGAGATTGGCGAGCGCGGCATAGCCCAGCGCCATCGCCGCCGGCGTCAGCTGATATTTTTCGAAGCGCGGAATTTGCGCGAGATAACCAAGCTTGGTCAGTGTATAGGTGAGGCGCGATACGGTCGGCTTGGGCAGGCCGGTGCGTGCGGCGAGTTCCTGATTGCCGAGCAGGCCGTCATGCGGACGAAACGCGCGCAGCACCTCAAGCCCGCGCGACAGCGCGATGACGAAATTACGATCCGTCGCGACCTTCCTGGCTGGGCGCTTCATGTGTCGGCCATTCTCGTTGACAACAAACGCTCTTCAAAATATCCCTCGCTGTCAAGGTGCGAAATTGAATTTCGCAGAGCGGAATACCGGATCGACCTGAAAAGGAGAGCGCCGTGAGCGACGTGGTCAGGTGTGAGCGTCACGATGTCATCGCCATCGTCACGGTGAACAATCCTCCCGTCAATGCGCTCAGCGCCGCGGTGCGTAAAGGTATCAGCGATGCGGTCACCCAGGCCGCGAACGATACCGGCGTGCAGGCGATCGCGCTGGTTTGCGATGGCCGCACCTTCGTCGCCGGCGCCGACATCACCGAGTTCGGCAAGCCGCCGCAATCGCCGACCCTCGGCGAGGTGATCGCCACCATCGAAAGCTGTCCCAAGCCGGTGGTTGCCGGCATTCACGGCACCGCGCTCGGCGGCGGGCTGGAGCTGGCGCTCGGCTGCCATTATCTCGTCGCGACCCGCGACGCCCGGCTCGGACTGCCCGAGGTCAAGCTCGGCCTATTGCCCGGCGCCGGCGGCACGCAGCGGCTGCCGCGCGCGGTCGGGCCGGAGCTGGCGGTGAAGATGATCGTCACCGGCGAGCCGATCCCGGCGGCCGAGGCGCTGGCGCACGGCCTGATCGAGGAGATCGTCGAGGAGCCGGCGGCCGGCGCCGAAGCCTTCGCGCGCAAGGTGCTGGCCGAGAGGCGGCCACTGCGCAAATTGCGCGACGACGACGAGAAACTTGCAGCAGCCCGCGCCGACCGCTCGATCTTCACCAACGCCGCAGCCGCCGCCAACAAGCGCAACCGCGGCCTGGAAGCGCCGTTGGTGTGCGCGGAGGCGGTGAGCTGGGCGCTCGACGTGCCGTTCGACGAGGCGCTCAAGAAAGAGCGCGAAGCATTCCGCACCCTCGTTGCCGGCGACCAGTCGAAGGCGCAGCGCTACGCCTTCTTCGCCGAGCGCGCCGCCGCCAAGGTCGACGACGTGCCGGCCGGCACCAAGCCACGCGATATCGCGCGGGTCGCCGTGATCGGCGCCGGCACCATGGGCGGCGGCATCGCGATGTCGTTTGCCAGCGCCGGCGTGCCGGTAACGCTGATCGAGACCGCCGAGGAACCGTTGCAGCGCGGCCTCGGCATCATGCGCAAGAATTACGAGGCGACCGCCGCGCGCGGCGGCATCCCGGCTGACGCGCCGGCCAAGCGCATGGCGCTGATCACCGGCGCCGTCGGCCTCGACCACGTCAAGGACGCCGACCTCGTGATCGAGGCGGTGTTCGAGACCATGGCGGTGAAGAAAGAGGTGTTCACCAAGCTCGACCAGCATGCCAAGCCGGGCGCGGTGCTGGCCTCCAACACCTCCTATCTCAACATCAACGAGATCGCTGCCGTCACCAAACGGCCGCAGGATGTGCTCGGCATGCACTTCTTCAGCCCGGCCAACGTCATGCGGCTATGCGAGATCGTGCGCGCCGCCAAGACCGCGCCGGACGTGCTGATGACCGCGGTTGCGATCGCCAAGCGGATCGGCAAGGTGCCGGCGGTGGTCGGTGTCTGCGACGGCTTCGTCGGCAACCGCATGCTGGCGGCGCGCTCGAAGCAGGCGGAAAAATTCCTGTTCGAGGGGGCGCTGCCGCAGCAGGTCGATGCGGTGCTGACGAAGTTCGGCCTGCCGATGGGGCCGTTCGCGATGGGCGACCTTGCCGGCCTCGATATCGGCTGGCGCTCGCGCAAGGACCGCGGCATCACCTCGGAGATCGCCGACGCGCTGTGCGAAGCCGGCCGCTTCGGGCAGAAGACCGGCAAGGGCTACTACAAATATGAAGCCGGCTCGCGCAGCCCGCTGCCCGATCCCGAGGTCGAGAAGCTGATCGAGGAGACCTGCGCGCGGCTTGGCCTGAAGCGGCGCACGATCGACGATCAGGAAATTCTTGAGCGCATGATCTACCCGATGATCAACGAGGGCGCGCGTATTCTGGAGGAGAAGATCGCCGCGCGGCCGAGCGATATCGACGTGATCTGGCGCTACGGCTACGGTTGGCCGGTCTATCGCGGTGGCCCGATGTATTATGCCGATCAGGTCGGCCTCAAACAGGTCGCCGAGCGGCTCGCCCACTATGCCAAGGCGGTCGGCGACCCTTCGCTTGAGCCGGCGCCGCTGCTCAAGCGGCTGGCCACCGAGGGCAAGACCTTTGCGTCACTGACCGCGACGGCGTGATCGCGATGAGCGCGAGCGGCGCCCGTCCTGTCTATCCCGGCGAAAAATTCTACCCGCCGGGGGTGCGCTGGGACGCGCCGATCCCGTGCGGAACGCTGCCCGACCTGATGGCGCAGGCGGCCACCGATTTCGGCGCGCGCCCGGCGATCGCCTTTCGCGGGCGCAATATCAGCTTCGCCGCGCTTGAAGAACAGGTCGAGGCCGCGGCGGCCGCCTTCCTGCGCGCCGGCTGCGGCCAGGGCCACACGGTGGCGCTGTTTCTCGGCAATACGCCCGACCATCCGGTCTCGTTCTTCGGCGCGCTGAAAGCTGGCGCGCGGCTGGTGCATTTGAGTCCGCTCGACGGCGGCCGGGCGCTGGCCCACAAGCTGACCGACAGCGGCGCCCGCGTTCTCATCACCAGCAACCTCGCCGTGCTGATGGCGCCGGCCGAGCGCCTCTGCAAGCAGGGCCTCATCGACCGCCTGATCGTGTGCGACGACGATCACTGGGGCGCGGCCGGCAATACGCTGGCGCCGCTGCCGAACCACCCCGCCGTCGTCGCCTGGCATGATTTCGTCGGCGGCGCGCCGCGCCCCGCGCAATGGCCGGCGATCGCCCCCGACGCCATCGCGCTATTGCAATATACCGGCGGCACCACCGGCCTGCCCAAGGGTGCGATGCTGAGCCACCGCAACCTGACCTCGGCGGTCGGCATCTACGAGGCGTGGAGCGCGCCGGAGCGCGCCGCCGGTCACGCCGCCGAGCGCGTCATCTGCGTGCTGCCGCTGTTCCATATCTATGCGCTGACCGTAATCCTGCTGCGCTGCCTCAAGCTCGGCGACCTGATCTCGCTGCATCAGCGCTTCGACGTCACCGCGGTGCTCGACGACATCGAGATCAACCGCGCCACCGCCTTTCCCGGCGTGCCGACGATGTGGATCGCGCTCGCCGCCGATCCCTCGCTGGAGCGTCGCGATCTGTCCTCGCTGGCCCATTGTGGCTCCGGCGGCGCGCCGTTGCCGGTCGAGGTGGCGCGCATCATCAAGCGCAAGACCGGGCATGCGCTCAAAAGCGGCTGGGGCATGACCGAAACCTGTTCGCCCGGAACCAGCCATCCGCCGGAGGGGCCGGACAAACCGGGATCGATCGGGCTGATGCTGCCCGGCATCGAGCTTGACGTGGTCGCGCTTGACGAGCCGACCCATGTGCTGGCACCGGGCGAAACCGGCGAGCTGCGGATTCGCGGCCCCAATGTCACGTCGGGCTACTGGAACCGGCCCGAAGCGACCGCCGAGGCGTTCGTCGGCGACCGCTTTCTCACCGGCGACATCGGCACTATGGATGAGGATGGTTACTTCTATCTGGTCGATCGCAAAAAGGACCTGATCATTTCCGGCGGCTTCAACGTCTACCCCCAGATGATCGAACAGGCGATCTACGAGCATCCCTCGGTGCACGAGGTGCTGGTGATCGGCGTGCCCGACGCCTATCGCGGCGAGGTGGCCAAAGCCTTCGTCACCTTGCGCCCCGGCGCCGCGCCGTTCACACTGGACGAACTGCGCGCGTTCCTGGCCGACAAACTTGGCCGGCACGAACTGCCAGCCGCCGTCACTTTCGTCGATGAACTGCCGCGCACACCGGTCGGCAAGTTGTCGCGTCATGAGCTGCGCCGTCAGGCTGCATCCACCAACCCCACTACCGCCACCACAGGAGTATTGTGATGACCGAGGCCGTTATTGTCGCCACCGCCCGCACGCCGATCGGCAAGGCCTATCGTGGCGCCCTCAACAACACCGAGGGGCCGACCCTGCTCGGCCATGCCATTTCGCATGCGCTGTCGCGTGCCAAGGTGGCGGGCGCCGAGGTCGAGGACGTGGTGATGGGCTGCGCCATGCAGCAGGGCACCACCGGCGGCAACGTGGCGCGCAGGGCGTTGCTGCGCGCCGGCCTGCCGGTGACGGTGGCCGGCACCACCATCGATCGCCAGTGCGCCTCCGGCCTGCAGGCGATCGCGCTCGCCGCGCGTTCGGTGCTGTTCGACGGTGTCGAGATCGCGGTCGGCGGCGGCGGCGAGTCGATCAGCCTGGTGCAGAACGACCACGCCAATACCTTCCATGCCGTCGATCCCGCGCTGGTGGCGATCAAGAAGGACGTTTACATGCCGATGCTCGACACCGCCGAGGTGGTGGCCAAGCGCTACGGCATTTCGCGCGAGCAGCAGGACGCCTATTCGCTGGAGAGCCAGCGCCGCACCGCCGCCGCCCAGCAGGGTGGCCGCTTCAACGACGAGATCGCGCCGATCACCACCACCATGGCGGTGACCGACAAGGTGACCAAGGAGGTGTCCACCAAGGAGGTGACGCTGAGCCAGGACGAAGGCCCGCGCCCGGAGACCACTGCCGAGGGGCTGGCCGGGCTGAAGCCGGTGCGCGGCGACGGCTTCACCATCACCGCCGGCAACGCCAGCCAACTCTCCGACGGCGCCAGCGCCTCGGTGATCATGAGCGATAAGCTCGCCGCCAGCCGCGGCCTCACCCCGCTCGGCATCTTCCGCGGCTTCGTCGCCGCCGGCTGCGAGCCGGACGAGATGGGCATCGGCCCGGTGTTCGCCATTCCGCGCCTGTTGAAGCGGCACGGGCTGAAGATCGACGACATCGATCTGTGGGAACTGAACGAGGCGTTCGCCGTGCAGGTGATCTATTGCCGCGACAAGCTCGGCATCGACCCCGAGAAGCTCAATGTCAACGGCGGCTCGATCGCGGTCGGCCACCCCTACGGTATGACCGGCGGGCGGCTGACCGGCCACATTCTGATTGAAGGCCGCCGCCGCAAGGCTAAATATGGCGTCGTCACCATGTGCGTGGGCGGCGGCATGGGTGCGGCCGGCCTGTTCGAGTTCGTTCACTGAAATGGCCTCCTCCCCCTGAAAGGGGGAGGGTTGAGGGAGGTTATCCGCAATGCGGCCCCCCAATCTATCCGGGAGTATCCCATGGATCTCAGCTTCACCAAGGAAGAACTGGCCTTCCGCGACGAGGTGCGGGCCTTCTTCAGGGACAACGTGCCGCCGGCGACCCGGCAGCGCATCGAAGACGGCCGCCACGTCGACAAGGACGATCTGGTGCAGTGGCAGCGCATCCTCAACGCCAAGGGCTGGGCCGTGCCGCACTGGCCGGTCGAATACGGCGGCACCGGCTGGTCGCCGGCGCAGCAGTACATCTTCAACGAGGAGATGCAGTTGGCTCCGGCGCCGGCGCCGCTGCCGTTCGGCGTCAACATGGTCGGGCCGGTGATCTACACTTTCGGCAACGACGAGCAGAAAAAATACTTCCTGCCGCGCATCGCCAATCTCGACGACTGGTGGTGCCAGGGCTTTTCCGAGCCAGGCTCCGGCTCCGACCTCGCCTCGCTGAAAACCACCGCCAAGCGCAAGGGCGACGTCTACATCGTCAACGGCCAGAAGACCTGGACCACGCTGGCCCAGCATGCCGACTGGATCTTTTGCCTGGTGCGCACCGATCCGGCGGTGAAGAAGCAGGAGGGCATTTCGTTCCTGCTGATCGACATGAAGTCACGCGGCATCACCGTGCGGCCGATCATCACCATCGAGGGCGGCCACGAGGTCAACGAGGTGTTCTTCGACGATGTCGAGGTGCCGGTGGCGAACCTCGTCGGCCAGGAGAACAAGGGCTGGGACTACGCCAAATTCCTGCTCGGCAACGAGCGGACCAATATCGCCCGCGTCGGCATGTCGAAGGAGCGCATCCGCCGCATCAAGCAGTTGGCTTCGGGCGTCAAGGCGGGCGGCCGGCCACTGATCGAGGACCCGCGCTTCCGTGAGAAGCTGACGTCGGTCGAGATCGAGTTGAAGGCGCTGGAGATGACCCAGTTGCGCGTCGTCGCCACTGAGGGCCGCCACGGCAAGGGCAAGCCGGACCCGGCCTCCTCGATCCTCAAAATCAAAGGCTCGGAAATCCAGCAGGCGACCACGGAATTGATGCTCGACGTGATCGGCCCGTTCGCCGCACCCTTCGATCCGGGCGAGAACGACGGCAGCAACGAACCGGGCGACTGGACCATGCAGATCGCGCCGAGCTACTTCAACAACCGCAAGGTGACGATCTACGGCGGCTCCAACGAGATCCAGCGCAACATCATTGCCAAGGCCGTGCTCGGTTTGTGATCTGAGGAACAGTGATGGATTTTGACCTGTCGGAGGAGCAGCGCCTCCTCAAGGAAAGCATCGACGGCCTGCTCGGCGACGCCTACGACTTCGAGCAGCGCAAGCACTACCGCGCCGAGAAGGACGGCTTCAGCCGCACGATCTGGGGCAAGTTCGCCGAGCAGGGACTGCTCGGGCTGCCGTTCGCCGACGACGACGGCGGCTTCGGCGGCGGCACGGTCGAGACCATGATCGTGATGGAGGCGCTTGGCCGGGCGCTGGTGGTCGAGCCTTATCTCGCCACCGTGGTGCTGGGAGGCGGCTTCCTGCGCCGCGGCGGCTCGGCCGCGCAGCGCGCCGCGCACCTGCCGGGCCTGATCGACGGCAACCAGACACTGGCCTTTGCGCAGTTGGAGCGCGATTCGCGCTACGACCTCGCCGATGTGTCGACCACCGCGAAAAAGAACGGCGGCGGCTTCGTCATCGACGGCGAAAAGTTCGTGGTAACGCACGGCGACAGCGCCGACACGCTGGTGGTGACGGCGCGCACCAGCGGCGGCCAGCGCGACCATGGCGGCATCGGCGTGTTCCTGGTGCCGCGCACCGCCAAGGGCGTTCGCGTCAAGGGCTATCCGACGCAGGACGGCCTGCGCGCCGCCGACATCACCTTCGAGGGCGTCGCGGTCGGCGCCGATGCCGCGATCGGCGATCCCGAGAACGGGCTTCCGCTGGTCGAGCGCGTGGTCGACGACGCGCGCATCGCGCTGTGCGCCGAAGCGGTCGGGCTGATGGATGAGTGCCTCAAGACCACGGTGGAATACATCAAGACGCGCAAGCAGTTCGGCGTCGCCATCGGCACGTTTCAGGCATTGCAGCATCGCGCCTCCGACATGTTCGTGGCGCTGGAGCAGGGCCGCAGCATGGCGATGTATGCGACCATGGCCGGCGATTTCGAGGATGCGAAGGAACGCGCCGCGGCAGTCGCCGCCGCCAAGGTACAGATCGGCCGTTCGGCACGCTTCGTCGGGCAGCAGGCGATCCAGCTTCACGGCGGCGTCGGCATGACCGAGGAGTTCAAGATTGGCCACTACTTCAAGCGGCTGACCATGATCGAGAGCACGTTCGGCGACACCGACTATCACTTGCGGCGCCTGAGCGAACAGGGCGGCCTACTGAACGACTGAAGCAGGGCGCGGGCAAATGGAACCGGTCATCCTGGCGATCGATCAGGGCACGACCTCGTCGCGCGCCATCGCATTCGGTCCGGATATCCGGGTGATCGCGCAGGCGCAGCAGGAGTTTCCGCAGCATTTCCCTGCTTCCGGCTGGGTCGAGCACGAGCCGGAGGATATCTGGACCTCGACGCTCGCGACCGCCCGCGAGGCAATGCGCAGGGTCGGCGCCGGTGCTGCCGACGTCGCCGCCATCGGCATCACCAACCAGCGCGAGACCACGGTGGTGTGGGATCGCGCGACCGGCCGCGCCGTGCATCGCGCCATCGTCTGGCAGGATCGCCGCACCGCGGAGATCTGCGCGCGCCTCAAGGCGGAGGGCTGCGAGCCGATGATTTCGGCCCGCACCGGGCTGATCGTCGATCCATATTTCTCCGGTACCAAGATCGCCTGGCTGCTCGACGAGGTGCCGGGTGCGCGGGCGCGCGCCGAACGCGGCGACCTGCTGTTCGGCACGGTCGACAGCTATCTGCTGTGGCGGCTGACCGGCGGGCGCGTGCATGCCACCGACGCCACCAACGCCTCGCGCACGCTGTTGTTCAACATCCATACCGGCGACTGGGACGACGACCTGTTGCGCATGCTGCGCGTGCCGCGCGCCATGCTGCCGCGGGTCGAGGACTGCTCCACCCTGTTCGGCGAGACCGAACCGAGCCTGTTTGGCGGCACGATTGCCATTCGCGGCATTGCCGGCGACCAGCAGGCCGCAACCATCGGGCAGGCGTGCTTTGCCCCCGGCATGATGAAATCCACCTACGGCACCGGCTGCTTCGCGCTGCTCAACACCGGCGGCACCGCAGTCGCCTCGCGCCACAAGCTGATCACCACCATCGCCTATCAGTTGGGCGGCCGGCGCACCTATGCGCTGGAAGGCTCGATCTTCGTCGCCGGCTCCGCGGTGCAATGGCTGCGTGACGGGCTTGGCGTCATCGCGGCGGCCAATGAATCCGACGCGCTGGCGGCGCGCGCCGATCCCACGCAGGCGGTCTATCTGGTGCCGGCCTTCGTTGGGCTTGGCGCGCCGTACTGGAATCCCGACGTGCGCGGCGCGCTGTTCGGCCTGACGCGCGCCACCGGCCCGGCCGAACTGGTGCACGCGGCGCTGGAAAGTGTCTGCTACCAGACTTACGATCTGTGGGCCGCGATGCGCGCCGACTGGCCGGAGGCGGCACAGGCCAACACGGTGCTGCGCATCGACGGCGGCATGACGGCATCGGACTGGACCATGCAGCGGCTCGCCGATCTGCTCGACGTGCCGGTCGATCGCCCGGAAATCCTTGAGACCACCGCGCTGGGCGCGGCCTATCTCGCGGGCCTCAGCGCCGGGCTTTATCCCGAGCCGGCACGCTTTGCCGATAGCTGGCGATTGCAGCGCCGCTTCCGACCCGCCATGAGCGAGGCCACACGGACGCGAAAACTTGCCGGCTGGGCGCGCGCGGTGAAGGCGACGCTTGCCTCCGATTCCGGCGGCGAGGCGAAGTAAAAAACCTCCCGTCTCCTCTTGTCACGCCCGCACTTGGTTCGCGGGCATCCACGTCTTGAATAACAACTTCGCCGTTAAGACGTGGATGGCCGGGATGAACCCGGCCATGACGAAGAACGCTCTAGCCCTTCGCGGCCGTCTTCGGCTGATAGCGCAGATGGACCGCGCAGGTGCAGCCCGGCGGATGGTTCGAGACATCGTTGGCCGGCTCCGGCAGCGGCGTCTTGGCCACGCTCATATCACTTGAAGGAATGTAGTTGAGCACCGGCGCCAGCCAGCGCTCCATCTCGCCGACATCGACGCCCTTGCGCGCGGCATAGTCTTCGACCTGGTCGCGCTCGATCTTTCCGACGCCGAAATAGAAGCTGTCCGGGTGGCTGAAATAAAGCCCCGACACCGACGAGCCGGGCCACATCGCATAGCTTTCGGTCAGCTTGACGCCGGCGGCGCGCTCGGCGTCGAGCAGCCGGAACAGCGTCGCCTTCTCGGTGTGGTCGGGCTGGGCCGGATAGCCGGGCGCGGGGCGAATGCCGTCATACTTCTCAAAGATGAGATCGTCGTTGGACAGCGCCTCGTCCGGCGCATAGCCCCAGAACTCCATGCGCACGCGCTGGTGCATGCGCTCGGCGAAGGCTTCGGCCAGCCGGTCGGCCAGCGCCTTGACCAGGATCGACGAATAGTCGTCGTTGGCCTTCTTGTAGCGGTCGGCGATGGCGTCCTCGCCAAGCCCGGCCGTCACCGCGAAGCCGCCGATATAATCCAGTACGCCGGTGTCGCGCGGCGCGATGAAATCGGCCAGCGCGACGTTGTTGCGGCCGGCGCGCTTTTCAAGCTGCTGACGCAGCGTGTGGAGGGTGGCGATCTGCGTCGTGCGGGTCTCGTCGCTGTAGACGGCAATGTCGTCGCCGATCGTATTGGCCGGCCAGAAGCCGATCACCGCCGAGGCCGTGAACCAGTTCTCCTTGATGATGCGATCGAGCATCGCGCGCGCATCGTCATAGAGCGAGCGCGCCACCTCGCCCGATTTCGGATCGTCGAGGATCGCCGGAAAGCGCCCGCTCAACTCCCAGGTCTGGAAGAACGGCGTCCAGTCGATGCAGGCTGCGAGTTCGGCGAGGGGATAATTGTGGAAGCTGCGCGTGCCGAAGAACGAAGGCTTCACCGGGCGCGCCTGCCTCCAGTCGATGGGATACGCATTGGCGCGTGCGGCAGCCAGCGTCAGCCGCTTCTTGCTTTGCTGCGCCCGCAAATGCGCGGCGGCGATCTTGTCGTATTCCTGCCGCACCTCGGCGATGTAGGCGCCGCGGCGCTCCGGCGAGAGCAGCGAGGCGGCGACGCCGACGGCGCGGCTCGCGTCATTGACGTGCACCACCGGTCCGCGCCGGTAATTCGGGTCGATCTTCACCGCGGTATGCACGCGGCTGGTGGTGGCGCCGCCGATCAACAGCGGCATCGTCATCTCCTGCCGCTCCATCTCGGCGGCGAGGAACGCCATCTCGTCGAGCGAGGGCGTGATCAGCCCGGACAGGCCGATCATGTCGGCGCCTTCCTGCTTCGCCGTCTCGATCACTTTTGCGGCCGGCACCATCACGCCGAGATCGATCACCTCGAAATTGTTGCACTGGAGCACGACGCCGACGATGTTCTTGCCGATGTCGTGAACGTCGCCCTTGACGGTGGCGAGCACGATCTTGCCGGCCGAGCTGTTGGCCTGGGCGCTGCCTGCGGCCTTGTTGCGCGCCTTTTCCTCTTCCATGAACGGCAACAGCCAGGCGACCGCCTGCTTCATCACCCGCGCCGACTTCACCACCTGCGGCAGAAACATCTTGCCGGAGCCGAACAGGTCGCCGACCACATTCATGCCGGCCATCAGCGGACCTTCGATGACCGACAGCGGGCGATCGGCTTTGAGCCGCGCTTCTTCCGTGTCGGCCTCGATATAGTCGGTGATGCCGTGCACCAGCGCGTGCGACAGGCGCTTGTCCACCGGCCATTCGCGCCAGGCGAGATCGACCTCCTTGGCCTGCTTCTCCTGGCCGCGGAATTTTTCCGCAAGCGCCAACAGCCGCTCGGCGGCGCCTGAGTCGCGGTTGAGCACCACGTCCTCGCAGACGGTGCGCAGCTCGGCGTCGAGATCGTCGTAGACGGCCATCTGGCCGGCGTTGACGATACCCATATCCATGCCGGCCTTGATGGCATGATAGAGGAATACCGAGTGCATCGCCTCGCGCACCGGCTCGTTGCCGCGGAAGGCAAACGACAGGTTGGAGACGCCGCCGGAGATATGCACATGCGGCAGGTTCTGGCGAATCCAGCGCGTCGCCTCGATGAAATCGACGCCGTAGTTGTTGTGCTCCTCGATGCCGGTGGCGATGGCGAAGATGTTGGGATCGAAGATGATGTCTTCCGGCGGAAAGCCGACCTTCTGCGTCAGCAGATCGTAGGCGCGCTTGCAGATCGCGGTCTTGCGCTCGAACGTGTCGGCCTGCCCGGTCTCGTCGAACGCCATCACCACCACCGCCGCGCCATGACGGCGGGCGATTTTGGCCTGACGCAGGAACGGCTCCTCGCCCTCCTTGAGCGAGATCGAATTGACGATTGGCTTGCCCTGAACGCATTTGAGGCCGGCCTCGATGATGTTGAACTTCGAGGAATCGATCATCACCGGCACGCGGGCGATGTCCGGCTCGGAGGCGACGAGGTTGAGGAAGGTCACCATCGCCTGCTCGGACTCAAGCAGGCCCTCGTCCATATTGACATCGATGACCTGCGCGCCGTTCTCGACCTGATCGCGCGCCACCTGCAGCGCGGCAGTAAAGTTGTCGTCCTTGATCAGCTTGCGGAAGCGCGCCGAGCCGGTGACATTGGTGCGCTCGCCGACATTGACGAAGGGAATCTGCGGCGTCAGCTCGAACGGCTCCAGTCCCGACAGCCGCAGCCGCGGCGGAATCGTCGGCACGGCGCGCGGCTTGTGCGGGGCGACCGCAGCCGCAATCGCGGCGATGTGCTCCGGCGTGGTGCCGCAGCAGCCGCCGACGATGTTGACGAGGCCGGAGGCGGCGAATTCGCCGATCAGCTTCGCCATATAGGCGGGGCTTTCGTCGTAGCCGCCAAAGGCGTTCGGCAGTCCGGCATTGGGATAGGCGCACACCAGGGTATCGGCGACGCGGCCGATGTCGGCGACATGGGCGCGCAGATCCTCGGCGCCGAGCGCACAGTTGAAGCCGACCGAGAACGGCTCGGCGTGGCGGATCGAATTCCAGAACGCTTCCGGCAACTGGCCCGACAACAGGCGGCCCGACTTGTCGGTGATGGTGCCGGAGATCATCACCGGCACGCGCGTGCCGCGCTCCTCGCAAATCTCGGCGATGGCATAGATCGCCGCCTTGGCGTTGAGCGTGTCGAAGATGGTCTCGACCAGCAGGATGTCGGCGCCGCCATCGAGCAGGCCGCGCACCTGCTCGCCGTAAGCCTGTCGTAACTGGTCGAAGGTCACCGCGCGAAAGCCCGGATTGGAGACATCCGGTGAGATCGAGGCGGTGCGGTTGGTCGGGCCGATAGCGCCGGCGACGAAGCGCGCCCTACCATCCTCGGCCTCGACTCGCGTGGCGGCGGCGCGGGCCAGCCGCGCGCCTTCGCGGTTCAGTTCATAGGCGAGGTCGCTCAGGTCGTAGTCGGCCTGCGCGATCGAGGTGGAAGAAAACGTGTTGGTGGCAACGATGTCGGCGCCGGCGCGCAAGTAAGCGGCGTGGATGTCCTCGATCGCCTGCGGCTGCGTCAGGATCAACAGGTCGTTGTTGCCGCGCAGGTCGCGGTGAAACTCCTTGAAGCGCACGCCGCGAAACGCCGCCTCGTCGTATTGCAGCGCCTGGATCATGGTGCCCATGGCACCGTCGAGAACGAGAATGCGCTCGCGCGCAAGCGTGCGCAGGCGAGCATCCTGCGGCGAAATCGTCAGTGTCATGTCAGGCGGCCTGCTGCGCCGGTTTGGGCCGGATGCCGAGCAGATGGCAGATCGCGAACACCAGGTCGGCGCGGTTCATGGTGTAGAAATGGAATGCCTCGACGCCGTGCTTGGCGAGCTTCTGCACCTGCCCGGCGGCGACGGTGGCGGCCACCAGCCGGCGGGTGTCGGCATCGTCGTCGAGGCCGGTGAACTTGTCGGCGACCCAATCCGGCAGGGTGGCGCCGGCGCGCTCGGCAAAATTTTTCGCCAGCCGGAAATTCTGCACCGGCAGGATGCCCGGCACGATGGGGATCATAATGCCGCGGGCGCGGGCGCGGTCGAGGTAGCGGAAGTAGAGGTCGTTATCGAAGAAGAACTGGGTGATGGCGCGCGTCGCGCCGGCATCGACCTTGGCTTTAAGCATGTCGAGATCGGCGTCGAGATCCTTGCTCTCCGGGTGCTTCTCCGGGTAGGCGGAGACGCTGACCTCGATGCCGGGGTAACGTTTGCGAATCGCGGCGACCAGCTCGACCGAACCGGCATAGCCATCGGGATGCGGCGTGTAGGTGCTGCCGATGCCACCCACCGGATCGCCGCGCAGCGCCACGATGTGGCGCACGCCGAGGGCGTGATAGCGCGCCACCACCTCGTCGATCTCATGGCGCGCGGCGCCGACGCAGGTCAAGTGCGCCGCCGGCGTCAGGTCGGTCTCGCCAAGGATACGGGCGATGGTCGAATGGGTGCGTTCGCGGGTCGAACCGCCGGCGCCGTAAGTGACCGAGACGAAGTCGGGCGCCAGCGGCGCGAGCCGGCTCACCACCTCCCACAGGTTTCGCTCCATGTCTTCCGTCTTGGGCGGAAAGAACTCGAACGAGATCGCCGGGCGCGCCGGCACGCGGTGGGAAAGGATGGATGACGCTTCGCTCATCGGCGGACGAACTCCAAAAGCAACAAGGGCCTGACGCAAAGCGGACAACGACCTGCGGCGGCCTGCCGCGCCGCGCGTTGCCCTCCGTCCTAAGCGCGGCTGGTAAACTGGCCAATTATACCGCCATTCATGGGCGACGCTCATGGGAAATCGCCCACCGCCTGGGAAATGGGACTAGATTTAGCAGGAGAATGCATGCCAGTGGGACATACATGCGCACGGTCATATCTTCCGCGTCGTTCGGTAAATACAGCAGATCATTGTGACATTCCGCGATAATAAACGTCCTCGCCAGCCCTGCTGGGGAGGCAAAGCCTCCCCCTGCCCTGCCCGCTCATCCTCCATGCAAACACCGCTAACCACGTCTCTGCCCACTCAGGTAGCCAAGAGCCTGACAAAGAGCACTGCTGGCCGCCGCAGCAAGGCTGACCACGCGCGGGCAAGGCTCCGGCTCTTCGCTTCCGACGACACCGGATGCGAGGCGCGCGGCGCAGACGGATCGGCGCATCACGGGCGGGCCAACCGGCGCGCCATGCGTTTTTGCCAGGCGGGCGGTGGCGGCCCCGTGCGGAAACGCGATAGCATGCCCCCATGCTGCCGCTATCCGTCCTCGACCTTTCGGTCGTCACCACCGCCACGCCGCCTGCCGCCGCGCTGCGCAACTCGATCGACCTCGCCCGCCATGTCGATGGCCTCGGCTACACCCGCTACTGGCTGGCCGAACACCACAACCTCGCCTCGGTGGCAAGCCCCGCCCCCGATCTGATGATCGGCCAGATCGCCGCCGCGACCCGCCATCTGCGGGTCGGCGCCGGCGGCATCATGCTGCCCAACCATGCGCCGCTGATGGTGGCCGAGCGCTTCAAGATGCTGGAGGCGCTGTTTCCCGGCCGTATCGACCTTGGGCTAGGCCGTGCGCCGGGCACCGACCAGCCGACCATGGTGGCGCTGCGCCAGCGTTCCCAGGGCCGCGAGGGCGACGATTTTCTTGAGCGACTACATGAGTTGATCCTGTGGGAGACCCGCGCCTTCCCGCCCGGCCATCCGTTCAACGCCGTGATGGCGATGCCGAACGACACGCCGCTGCCGCCGATCTGGCTGTTGGGATCGAGCGACTACAGTTCGCAACTGGCCGCGCAGATCGGCATGGGGTTTGCGTTCGCCCATCACTTCGCGTCCTACGACGCCGCGGTGGCGATGAGCGAGTATCGCCTGCACTTCCGCGCCTCCGGCTGGCGCAAGGCCCCTTACGCCATCCTCGCGGTGGCGGTGATCATGGCGGCGACCGATGCCGAGGCCGAGCATCTGGCCGCCCCCTACGACCTCAATCGCCTGCGCCGCGACCATGGCCAGTACCTGCCACTGCCAAGCCCGGAGGAGGCGCTGGCCTATCCCTACACCGAGGCCGACCGATCGCGCCTTGCGCGCTACCGTGAGAAAGTGTTCGTCGGCAGCCCGGCGACCGTGCGCGAGCGGCTAGATCCGCTGATCGCGGCCTGCGAGGCCGACGAGGTGATGGTGATCACCCCGGTGTTCGACCACGCCGCGCGCAAAACCTCCTACAGCCTGCTGGCCGAGGCTTATGATCTGAAGCTGCCGAGGACCGCTTAGTCCTTCTGCTCGCTGAAAGTGGCGCGGAAGGAGTGCGCCGGGTAGACGCCGACGATGCGCAGTTCCTTGGAGAAGAACGCCAGTTCCTCCAGCGCATTGACCAGACTCTGGTCCTCCGGGTGGCCCTCGACGTCGGCGAAGAACTGGGTGGCGAAGAAATTGCCGTCCACCATGTAGCTTTCAAGCTTGGTCATGTTGACGCCGTTGGTGGCGAAGCCGCCGAGCGCCTTATACAGCGCCGCCGGCAGGTTGCGGACGCGAAACACGAAGCTCGTCACCAGCGGCCCGCTACCGCGCGCGCCCCACACCGCTTCGCGTGCCAGCACCACGAAGCGGGTGGTGTTGTGGGCCTCGTCCTCGACATCCTCGGCCAGGATGTCGAGGCCGTAGATGTCGGCGGCAAGCTTTGAGGCCAGCGCCGCGCAGCGCGGATCGCCGCGCTCGGCGACAGCGCGGGCGGAGCCGGCGGTATCGGCGGCGACGATCGGCCTGACGCCGAGCTGACGGATGATGCGGCGGCACTGGCCGAGCGCGTGGACGTGGCTTTCAACCGTCTTGATGCCGTCAAGCGTCGCACCGTGCGGCGCCACCAGTTGATGCCGGATCGGCAGAAACCACTCGCCGACGATGAACAGGTTCGAACGCGGCAGCAGGTAGTGGATATCGGCAACGCGGCCGGCCAGCGAGTTCTCGATCGGGATCATGCCGAGATCGGCCTCGCCCGACGAAATCGCTGTCAGCGCATCCTCGAAGGTGGCGCAGGGCAGCGCCTCGGCGTCGGGATAGGCTTCGGTGATAGCGATATGGGAGTTGGCGCCGGGTTCGCCCTGGAATGCGATTTTCATGGCTGTGCTCGTTTCATGGGATGGGCGAGGCGGCGATCAGCCGCCGCGCCAGATCGAGATCGGCGGGGGTATCGACCCCGCGCGGCGCGTGGTCGACGAGCGCAACGTCGATCCGCTGGCCGGCCTCCAATGCGCGGAGCTGCTCCAGCTTCTCGCGCTTCTCCAGCGGCGAGGGTGGCAGCGCGACGAAGCGCTCAAGCGCGGCGCGGCGGTAGGCATAAAGGCCGATGTGGTGATAGCGCGGGCCGTCGCCGTAAGGGGCGGTAGCGCGGGTGAAATACAGCGCGCGCAGGCGGCGTTCACCAAGCATCGTGCCGACCACCTTGACGACGTTGGGGTTGGTTGCTTCCTCGTCGGTCGCGATCGGGGCCGCCAGCGTTGCGATATCGACTGCCGGGTCGGCCAGTGGGTCGAGCGCGGCGCGGATGTCGGCCGGCATGATCGCCGGCACGTCGCCCTGCACGTTGACCACGACGTCCACCTCGCCGCCGGGGTCGAGCAGGGTCAGCGCCTCGAAAATCCGGTCCGAGCCGGAGGGGTGATCGGCCCGCGTCAGCACCGCCTCGCCGCCATGGCCGGTAACAGTGGCGGCGATCTCGGGAGCGTCGGTCGCCACCACCACGCGGCCGAGCCGGGCGGCTTCCGCGCGCCGCGCGACATGGACGATCATCGGCAGCCCGGCGATGTCGGCCAGCGGCTTGCCGGGCAGGCGGGTGGCGGCCATGCGGGCGGGAATCAGGACCAGGATGCGAGGACGAGGCATGGGCGGCGTGGCCTGCACGCGGGCGTGTCGGGGGATGATGACACGGCGGGTTTTGCCGCGCCGGCGCGTTTATACGGGTTGCCAGAGCCGGGGCAAACCGTTATCTCCATCGCGGCGGCAGCGCGCCTGGAAAGGTTCGAGAATGCTGCCTTTGCTTCACTTTCGCCGCGCCGGCCTGATGCCGGCCTCCCGGCTAGGGGCCTGAGCGGACATGGACTCCTTCGAACTCAACAAGATTCTCGGCGCCGTGCTCGGCACCTGCCTGGTTCTGCTGACGCTGAACATTACCGCCAACGCGATTTTCGCGCCGCACAACCCGGAAAAGCCGGGCTTCGACATCGCCGTGAAGGAAGAGGCCGAGGCCGGCGCCGGCGCCGGCGCTGCCAAGGAAGCCGCCGCCGCCGTTCCGATCGAGACGCTGCTGGCAAGCGCCAACGCCGAGCGCGGCGCCACCGCCGCCAAGAAGTGCGCCGCCTGCCACACTTTTGAGAAGGGTGGCCCGAACCGGGTCGGTCCGAACCTCTATGGCATCGTCAACGAGCCGCGCGGCGAAGGCCGCGGCGGGTTCAATTTCTCGGCGGCGATGAAGGCCAAGGGCGGCAAGTGGACCCTCGAAGACCTCAACCACTTCATTCAAAGCCCCAAGAAATTCATCCCCGGCACCTCGATGGGCTTTGCCGGCATCTCCAAGGACAGCGAGCGGGCCGACGTTCTCGCCTACCTGAACTCGCTGTCCGACAACCCGGAGCCGCTGCCGACCGCCGCCAAGTAGGCGCCGGCACCCCTTCCGCGCATCATAACGATTGCATCGCATGACGGCCGGGCCTTGCCCGGCCGTTTCCGTTGCGGCGCCCGCCGCCCGCCCACGTCGGGGCGTATCGTCGCACGGGGCCGGCGCGAGGGGTGGCGTCAGGGTCAAAAACCGACATAATCGGTCGAATCGTTGCCGCAGTCGTACCGTTGATATGGGTTAAGGCAATTACGATCGGGCGTATGGCTTTGACAGAATTTTCACGCTTGACCCTTTCCCGCCGCCGCCTGCTCCAGGGCAGCGCCATCGCCGCCGCGCTGCCACTCATGCCGTTTCTCGCACCGGCCACGGCCCGCGCCGACACCGCCGCGGCGGCCGGCGGCGGCTGGCATCACGGCCTGTCGCTGTTCGGCGACCTGAAATATCCGCAAGGCTTTGCGCAGTTCGACTATGTACGCGCCGATGCACCGAAGGGCGGCGTGGCGCGGCAGATTTCAATCGGCACCTTCGACAACTTCAACATCGCGGTTGCCGGCGTGAAAGGGTCGATCGCCTCCTCGGTAATGCTGGTCTACGAAACGCTGATGACGCCCTCGCTCGACGAGGTGTCGGCCGAATACGGCCTGCTGGCCGAGGCGGCGAGCCATCCAGCGGATTTTTCCTCGGCGACCTATCGGCTGCGCGCCGAGGCACGCTGGCACGACGGCCGTCCGGTGACGCCGGAAGACGTGATCTGGTCGCTCGGCGTGTTCAAGCAGCACAGCCCGATGTATGCGAGCTACTACCGCCATGTCGTCAAGGCCGAGAAGGTCGGCGAGCGCGACGTGCTGTTCACCTTCGATGCGCCCGGCAACCGCGAACTGCCGCACATCGTCGGCCAGCTCATCGTGCTGCCGCAGCATTGGTGGGAGGGCACCGACGAACAGGGCCGCAAGCGTGACGTCAGCGTCACCACGCTGGAGAGGCCGCTCGGCTCCGGCCCCTACCGGATCAGGGAGTTCGTCGCCGGGCGCTCCGTGACCTTCGAGCGGGTCAAGGACTACTGGGGCGCCAAGGTGCCGGCGCAGGTCGGCCAGCACAACTTCGACGAACTGCGCTACGAGTTCTTCCGCGACGAGACGGTGGCGCTGGAGGCGTTCAAGGCCGACCAGGCCGACTGGTTCATCGAGCGGCGCGCCAAGTCGTGGGCAACGGCCTACGATTTTCCCGCGGTGCAGGACAAGCGCGTGCTGCTTGAGGAATTTCCGATCCGCAATTCGGGGCGGATGCAGGCGTTCGTACTCAACCTGCGTCGTGACGTGTTCAAGGACGCGCGGCTGCGCCGCGCCTTCAACTTCGCCTTCGATTTCGAGGAGATGAACCGCCAGCTTTTCTACGGCCAGTACACGCGCATCAAGAGCTATTTCGAGGGCACGGAGTTGGCCTCGTCCGGCCTGCCCGAGGGGCAGGAACTGGAGATTCTCGAAACCGTGCGCGACAAGGTGCCGCCGGAGGTGTTCACCACGCCCTACACCAACCCGGTCGGCGGCAGCGCCGAAGCGATGCGCGCCAACCTGCGCGAGGCGATGCGGCTGTTGAAGGAGGCCAGGTTCGAGATCCGCGACCGCAAGCTGATCGACCCGGCCGGCAAGCCGGTGATCGTCGAGATGCTGCTGCGAGACCCGTCGTCGGAACGCATCGCGCTGTTCTACAAGCCGTCGCTGGAACGGCTCGGCGTCACCGTCACTATCCGCACCGTCGACGACGTGCAGTACCAGAACCGCCTGCGCAGCTTCGATTTCGACATCATCACCGACCTGTGGGGCCAGTCGCTGTCGCCCGGCAACGAGCAGCGCGACTTCTGGGGGTCAGCCGCGGCCGACCGGCCCGGCTCGCAGAACACCATCGGCATCAAGAACCCGGCGGTGGATGCGCTGATCGACCAGGTCATCTTCGCCAAGGACCGCGCCACGCTGGTCGCCGCCACCCGCGCGCTTGACCGCGTACTGCTGTGGAATTTCTACGTCGTGCCGCAATACACCTACGGTTTTGCGCGCTATGCACGCTGGGATCGCTTCAGCCACGCCGAGCCGCTGCCGAAATACGGCGTCTCCGGCCTGCCCTCGCTGTGGTGGTACGACGAGGCCAAGGCCGCCAAGATCGGCCGGCGCTCTTGAGCCGCGCGATGACCGGCCGATGGTCGCGACGGAGCGTGCTGGGGCTTGGCGCGGTGGCGCTCGCGGCGCGGTGGCCGGGTGCCAGGGCCGAGGACGCGCGGGAGATCGAGGCGCACGGCATCTCGGCCTTCGACGACCCGCGTTACCCGGCCGATTTCCGCCACTTCACCTACGTCAACCCCGATGCGCCAAAGGGCGGACTGTTCTCGACCATCCCCTCGACGCGAGCCTTCAACCAGACCTTCCTCACCTTCAATTCGCTGAACAGTTTTATCCTCAAGGGCGACGGCGCTCACGGCATGGAACTGACATTCGCCTCGCTGATGGCGCGCGCCTATGACGAGCCGGATGCGATGTACGGCCTGGCCGCGCAAAGCGTGACGATCTCGGCCGACCGCACCGTCTATCGCTTCACGATGCGCAAGGAAGCCCGCTTCCACGACGGCACGCCGCTGACCGCGCAGGACGCTGCATTCTCGCTGAACATCCTGAAGGAAAAGGGCCACCCCATCATCCGCCAGCAGATGCGCGATGTCGTTGGCGCCGTAGCGGCGGACGACGCCACGCTGATCGTGACCTTTGCACCGAGGCGCGGCCGCGACGTGCCGCTGTTCGTCGCCAGCCTGCCGATCTTCTCCAAAGCCTACTATGCCACGCAAGCGTTTGAAGAATCGACGCTGGCCGTGCCGCTCGGCTGCGGCCCTTACAAGGTGGCGCGTGTCGAGGTCGGCCGCGTCATCGAGTTCGAGCGCGTCGCCGACTGGTGGGGCGCGGAGCTGCCGGTGGCACGCGGGCGCTTCAATTTCGAGCGCCTGCGCTTTGAATACTACCGCGACCGCGATGCCGCCTTCGTCGGCTTCACCAGCCGCAATTATCTCTACCGCGAGGAGTTCACCGCGCGGGTGTGGGCGACGCGCTACGATTTTCCCGCCGTCAACGACGGCCGCGTCAAGCGCGAGACCCTGCCCGACCGCACCGCCTCCGGCGCGCAGGGCTGGTTCATCAACATGCGGCGCGAGCGGTTCAAGGATGCCCGCGTGCGCGAAGCCTTGATCCATGCCTTCGACTTCGAGTGGACCAACAAGACCATCATGTACGGCGCCTATGCGCGCACCCATTCGCCGTTCCAGAACTCCGACATGATGGCCGAGGGGCCGCCGTCGGAGGCCGAGTTGAAATTGCTGGAGCCATTTCGCGAGCGGCTGCCAGCAGAGGTGTTCGGCGCGCCGTTCGTGCCGCCGGTATCGGACGGCACCGGGCAGGACCGCGCGCTGCTCCGCCGCGCCTCGCAGCTTCTCAACGACGCCGGCCTCGTGGTGAAGGATCGCAAGCGGCGCCTGCCGAATGGCGATATCTTCCGCATCGAGTTTCTGCTCGACGAGCCGTCGTTCGAGCCGCATCACATGCCGTACATCAAGAACCTCGGCGCGCTCGGCATCGAGGCGAGCCTGCGCATCGTCGATCCGGTGCAGTACCGCGCCCGCCTCGACGACTTCGATTTCGACATGACGGTGGTGCGCTTCGGCATGTCGGCGACACCGGGCGATGGCTTACGCACCTATTTTTCCTCGCAAGCGGCGGCGATCAAAGGCTCGCAAAACCTCTCCGGCATCGCCGACCCGGTACTCGACGCCTTGATCGACCGCATCATTGCCGCCGACAGCCGCGAGGCGCTGACCACCGCCTGCCGCGCCTTCGACCGCGTGTTCCGCGCCGGTCGCTACTGGGTGCCGCAGTGGTATCGCGACAACCATCCAATCGCCTATTGGGACGTGTTCGACCATCCGCCCGAATTGCCGCGCTATCTCTCCGGCGTCGGCACGCCGGACCTGTGGTGGGCGAAGCCGGGCGCGGCGGCCGGCGCGACCGACGCCGGGAAATAGCCGATGGGCGCCTATATCCTCCGCCGACTGCTGTTGATGGTGCCGACGCTGCTCGGCATCCTGTTCGTGTCGTTCGTCGTGGTGCAGTTCGCGCCGGGCGGCCCGGTCGAGCGGGTCATCGCCCAACTGTCCGGCGCCGATACCGGGGCCAGTTCGCGCATCTCGGGCGGCGGGGCCGATTTCAGCGGCGGGCCGCAGCCGGGCGGCGCGATGGACGCCACCAGTTCGAAATATCGCGGCGCCCAGGGCCTCGATCCCGAGTTCATCAAGAGTCTGGAAAAGCAGTTCGGCTTCGACAAGCCGGCGCACGAGCGCTTCCTCAAAATGGTGTGGGACTTTGCCCGCTTCGATTTCGGCAAGAGCTATTTCCGCGATATCAGCGTGATCGACCTGATCAAGGAAAAGCTGCCGGTCTCGGTCTCGCTCGGCTTGTGGATGACGCTGATCACCTATCTGATCTCGATCCCGCTCGGCATCCGCAAGGCGATCGACGACGGTTCGCGCTTCGACGTGTGGACCTCGGGCGTGATCGTGGTCGGCTTTGCCATCCCCGGCTTCCTGTTCGCGATCCTGCTGATCGTGCTGTTCGCCGGCGGCTCGTTCCTCAACATCTTTCCGTTGCGCGGGCTGACCTCGGACGGCTGGGCGAATTTTCCCTGGTACTGGAAGATCATCGATTATTTTTGGCACCTGACGCTGCCGCTGATTTCGATGGCGCTTGGCGCCTTCGCCACCATGACGCTGCTGACCAAGAACTCGTTCCTCGATGAGATCCGCAAGCAGTACGTCATGACCGCGCGCGCCAAGGGCTGCAACGACCGCCAGGTGCTGTACGGCCACATCTTCCGCAACGCCATGCTGATCGTCATCGCCGGCTTTCCCGCCGCCTTCGTCGGCGCGTTCTTTTCCGGCTCGCTCTTGATCGAAACCATCTTCTCGCTCGACGGTCTCGGCCTGCTCGGTTTTGAGAGCGTGCTCAACCGCGATTATCCGGTGGTGTTCGGCACGCTGTACATCTTCTCGCTGGTCGGCCTCGTCATCAACCTGGTGTCCGACCTCACTTATATGTGGATCGATCCGCGCATCGATTTCGAGGCGAGGGAAGCGTGATGGACCTCGCTGCGCCGAAGCCGGTCGAGACCGAGGCGGTGACCCCGCTCGGCGAGGCCGTGCAACCGTCGCGGCGCAGCCTGACGCCATCGCCGCTCAATCGCCGCCGCTGGCAGAACTTCAAGGCCAACCGGCGCGGCTACTGGTCGCTGTGGATTTTCTCCGTGCTGTTCGTGGTGACGCTGTTCGCCGAGGTGATCGCCAACGACCGGCCGTTCTTCATCGACTATGACGGGCACTGGTACTGGCCGGCTCTCGTCAACTATTCCGAGACCACCTTCGGCGGCGATTTCGAGACCACGGCCGACTATCGCGACCCCTATCTGCAGAAGCAGATCGCCGACAAGGGCGGCACCGTCCTGTGGCCACCGATCCGCTATTCCTACGACACCCACAACCTCGACCTGCCGACGCCGGCGCCCTCCAAGCCGACCTGGATGCTGAGCGAAGCCGAGTGCAAAAACGTGGTCGAGCGCAAGGGTCTGACCGGCTGCCGCGACCTCGAATACAACTGGCTCGGCACCGACGACCAGGGCCGCGACGTGCTGGCGCGGCTGATCTACGGCTTCCGCATCTCGGTGCTGTTCGGCCTGATCCTGACGGTGGCCTCATCGGTGGTCGGCGTCATCGCCGGCGGCGTGCAAGGCTATTTCGGCGGCTGGGTCGATCTCACCTTCCAGCGGCTGATCGAGGTGTGGACCGCAATTCCTTCGCTATATCTGCTCTTGATCCTGTCGTCGGTGCTGGTGCCCGGATTCTTTGTCCTGCTCGGCATCCTTTTGTTGTTCTCGTGGGTGGCGCTGGTCAGCCTGGTGCGCGCCGAGTTCCTGCGCGGACGCAACTTCGAGTACATCCAGGCGGCGCGGGCGCTTGGCGTGTCCGACCGCGTCATTATGTTCCGCCATCTATTGCCGAACGCCATGGTGGCGACCATGACCTTCCTGCCGTTCATCGTCTCCTCCTCGGTGATGACGCTGACGGCGCTCGACTTCCTCGGCTTCGGCCTGCCGCCCGGCTCGCCCTCGCTCGGCGAACTGTTGGCGCAGGGCAAGGCCAATGTGCAGGCGCCGTGGCTGGGACTGGCCGGTTTCTTCTCGCTGGCGATCATGCTGTCGCTTCTGATCTTCATCGGCGAAGCGGTGCGCGACGCCTTCGATCCGCGCAAGACGTTTGGGTGACGGCGATGGCGGACAACGACCAGCCCCTGCTCGACGTGCGCGACCTTTCCGTTGCCTTCCGCAACGACGGTGCGGCGGCGCTCGCAGTGGATCACGTTTCGTTCCGGATCGAGCGCGGCCAATGCGTGGCGCTGGTCGGCGAATCCGGCTCGGGCAAGTCGGTCAGCGCATTGTCGGTGCTGAAGCTGCTGCCTTACCCGGCGGCCTCGCACCCCTCCGGACAAATCCTGTTTAAGGGCCGCGATCTCCTGACGCTCGGCGAGCGCGAAATGCGCGCCATCCGTGGCGACGATATCTCGATCATCTTTCAGGAGCCGATGACCTCGCTCAATCCGCTGCACACCATCGAGCGGCAGATCGGTGAAATCCTCGCGCTGCATCGCGGCGTACGCGGCGCGAAGGCGCGTGCGCGCATCGTCGAACTGTTGACCCAGGTCGGCATTCCCGAGCCGGAAACGCGGCTTGCGAGCTACCCGCATCAGCTCTCCGGCGGCCAGCGCCAGCGCGTGATGATCGCCATGGCGCTCGCCAACGAGCCGGACCTGTTGATCGCCGACGAGCCGACCACCGCGCTCGATGTCACCGTGCAGGCCCAGATCCTCAAGCTGCTGGCCGACATCCGCGCCCGGCTCGGCATGAGCCTGCTGTTCATCACCCACGACCTCGCCATCGTGCGCCGCATCGCCGACGTGGTCTGCGTCATGAACAAGGGCAGAATCGTCGAGCAGGGGCCGGTCGAACAGGTGTTCACCGCGCCACAGCATCCCTACACCCGCGCGCTGCTCGCGGCCGAGCCACGGCCTGATCCGGCGCCGCCTCGGCCCGAGGCGCCGCAGGTGATGGCCGCCGACAACGTACGTGTCTGGTTTCCGATCCGGCGCGGCCTGTTGCGACGCACGGTCGGCCACATCAAGGCGGTGGATGGCGTCTCGGTGGCGGTGCGGCAGGGCGAGACGCTCGGCGTCGTCGGCGAATCCGGTTCGGGCAAGACCACGCTGGGGCTGGCGCTGTTGCGGCTGATCTCCTCGGACGGGCCGATCGTGTTTCTCGGCCGCGACATCCAGGGCCTGCGCTTCAAGGAGATGCGGCCGATCCGCCGCGACATGCAGATCGTGTTTCAGGACCCGTTCGGCTCGCTCAGCCCACGCATGTCGATCTCCGACATCATCGCCGAGGGCCTGAGCGTGCACCAACCCGCGCTTACTGAAAGCGAGCGCGAGGCACGGGTGGTCAGGGCGCTGGGCGAGGTCGGACTCGATCCCGAGACGCGCTTCCGCTACCCGCATGAATTTTCCGGTGGCCAGCGCCAGCGTGTCAGCATCGCCCGCGCGGTGGTGCTGGAGCCGAGCTTCGTCGTGCTCGACGAACCGACCAGCGCGCTCGACATGCTGTTGCAGGCGCAGATGGTCGATCTCTTACGCGACCTGCAGCGCCGCCGCGACCTCACCTACATGTTCATCTCGCACGATCTGCGGGTGGTCGCATCGCTCGCCAGCCACCTCATCGTCATGCGTCAGGGCAAGGTGGTGGAGGAAGGCGCAGCACAACAACTGTTCGCCGCGCCGCAGAGCGACTATACGCGCGCGCTGTTTGCCGCCGCCTTCCACGCCGAAGCGGCGCCCGGAGCCGGCTGATTTTTACAGCCGCTTGATCGTGACGACCTCGCTGCCGGCAGCCTTGATGCGGCTGAGCGCCTCGCGCGTTGGTTCGATCGCGGTCGCCATGTGAAAGGCGTTGGCGTGGACAATGCTTTGCGCGTCGCGCACAATGGCGACATGGCCCTTCCAGAAAATCAGATCGCCACGCTTGAGCCGGCCGACCTCCGACAGCGGCACCTCGGCGCCGAGGGCGCCCTGCTGCATGTCGCTGTCGCGCGGCGCGGCGATGCCGGCGGCGGTGAGGCTGACTTGCACCAGCCCTGAGCAGTCGATGCCGAGGCTGGTCTTGCCGCCCCACAGATAGGGCGTGCCGGCGAAGCGCTCGGCCACCGCGACGAAATCGCGCTCGCACTGATCGAGCGGCACCACATGCCGCGCCGGAATATAATGCCCCTCGCCAGTGATGGCGAAATCGCCGTCGCTGCGCGTCACCGCCAGCGCGGCACCCAGGCTGAACGTCGCAACCGGCGGCAGCTTGATCGAGGGGCCAGGGAAGGCAAAAGTGCGCAGTGTCGCCACCTTGTGCGTCGGTGCCGGACCGGGCGCTGCCAGCGCCGCGTCGGGCAGCCAACCGACATAACCGTCGCCGACGAGCTGCCCCCACGCCCAGCCCTCGCGCCGATCATAGACGGTGACGCGCTCGCCCTTCAGCGCCTCGGTGTCGAGTGCGGCGTCGTGTGCGGGCGCGCGGCGCAGCGGCGCCGCGGCGGCAATCACCTCATGCACGATGCCATCGACAAAACGCGCCGCCTCGATTCTGCCTTCGAGATAGCGTGCGGCGAGGTCAGGCCGCGCCGGGGTGAGGCGGGGATCAGCCATAGCGGTCGCACAACAGCGCGAAGATGGCGCGCGCCGCCTGGCATGCGCCGCCCTCCGGCCGCGCCGGCTTTGCCGTCGGCGTCCAGCCGTAGATATCGACGTGCAGCCACGGCGTCGTCGGCGCGACGAAGCGCTGCAAGAACAGCGCGCAGGTGATCGAGCCGGCAAAGCCGTTCGACGGCGCGTTGTTGAGGTCGGCGACCTTGGAGTCGAGCCACTTGTCGTAAGGCGCCCATAGCGGCAGCCGCCATAGCGGATCGTTCTCGCGCGCGGCGCAGGCGGCGAGATCGGCGGCAAGCCGATCGTCGCGGGTATAGAACGGCGGCAGGTCCGGGCCGAGCGCGACCCGTGCGGCACCGGTCAGCGTGCCGAGGTCGATCACCAGGTCGGGGGTGTCCTCGCAGGCCAGCGCCAGCGCGTCGGCCAACACCAGCCGGCCCTCAGCGTCGGTGTTGCCCACCTCAACGGTTACGCCCTTGCGCGAGGCGCAAATATCGAGCGGGCGGAAGGCATTGCCGGCGACGGCGTTCTCCACGGCCGGGATCAGCACGCGCAGCCGCACCGGCAGTTTCGCATCCATCACCATCTGCGCCAGTGCCAGGATATTCGCGGCGCCGCCCATGTCCTTCTTCATCAGCAGCATGGCGCTCGACGGCTTGAGATCGAGACCGCCGGTGTCGAAGCACACACCCTTGCCAACCAGCGTGATCTTCGGGTGCGCCGGATCGCCCCACGTCATGTCGATCAGCCGCGGTGCGCGCGGCGACGCTTGGCCGACCGCATGGATCAGCGGAAAATTGTCGCGCACCAGCTCGTCGCCAATGATGCAGCGGAACGCCGCGCCGAAACGCCGCGCCAGTTGCGCCGCCACGGCGGCCAGTTCCTCCGGCCCCATGTCGTTGGCCGGGGTGTTGATGAGGTCGCGCGCCAGCGTCACTGCGTCTGCGATGCGCGTAAGCGAAGCGACATCGACGCCGTCCGGCGGCACCAGCCGCGCCGCCGGCTTATCGTCCGCGCGGTAACGGGTGAAGCGGTAGCTGCCGAGCGCGAAGGCAAGCGCGCTAAGGCGCGCATCGTGCGGCGCGCCCGCGAAGCGATAGCTGCCGGGCGGCAGCAAGCCCGGCAACTGCCCGGCGCGGAACGGGTCGCACCGGCTGTCGTCGTCATCCAGCCCGAACAGCACCGTATCAATTCCGCCGTCGGTGTCAGGCAGCGCCAGATATTGCCCGGCCTTGGCCGAGAAAGCGTTGGCGTCGGCGAAGCGCCGCTGCGGTGCGGTGAGCCGCGCGGCTTCGGCTTCCCAGGTCGAGCGGGTGACGAACACGATGGGCGTGACAGGCCCGGCTGACGGGTCGGCGAAGACGGACGGCATGAGGTGGTTGTGCTCTCGGGCAGACCCTTCGTCAAACGCCACGGCGGCGCGTTAACGGTGCGTTAGGGTTAACAGTCTATTACGAACAGCCATGACGCTGCTCAAGCGGCAAATTACGGGTTTCTCCATGCGCGTGCGATCCGCCGCCCGATCCGTTGCCTGCGTCGCCACCGTGGTGCTGCTGGCGACAGGCCTCGCCGGCTGCAAAACCACCAACCTGTCCGACGTCACCGGGTCGCTTGGGCCGCGCGCAGCAACCGCCGACGCCGATCCGCACCGGGCCATTGCCGCGCTCGGCGAGCGCTACCGCGCCAACCCGCGCAACGTGGACGCAGGCTTGCGCTACGGGCAGGCGCTGCGCGCCAACGGCCAGCGCGCGCAAGCCGTGGCCGTGCTCGAACAGGCTACCATCGCCAACCCCGGCAACAAGGCGTTGCTCGCCGCCTACGGTCGGGCGCTGGCCGACAACGGCAATTTTCAGCAGGCGTTCGACACCCTGAGCCGCGCCCACACGCCGGAGAACCCGGACTGGCGCATCCTCTCGGTGCAGGGCGCCGCGCTCGACCAGCTCGGCCGCCATCAGGATGCGCGCGGCTACTATGAAGCGGCGCTGAAGATCGCTCCGGGCGAGCCGACGGTACTGTCCAACCTCGGCATGTCGTATCTGTTGACGCGCGATCTCACCCGGGCCGAGCGAGTGCTGCGGCAGGCTTACGCCAACGGCCGGGCGGATACGCGGGTGCGGCAGAACCTGGCGCTGGTGATCGGGCTGCAAGGCCGCTTCGCCGAAGCGCAGGACATCGCCGCGCGCGACCTGCCAGCCGAGGAAGCCGCGGCCAACGTCGCCTACCTCAAGGACATGCTGCGCAACGACAGCGGCCGGGGCGGCACGCCTGCCCGCGCGGCGCGGTCGTAGCTTTTGTATTTTGTTGGTCGCGTTTTCTTCACGCGAACCGGCCGAAGCCGGGCCGAAGCCGGCTCTGGCCCGGCGAAGGCCGGTTCTCACTTCGCTTGAAAACGCTCTAATGCCCCTCGAAGGCCATCAGCGTGCGCACCGGCACGTCCATGGCGCGCAAACGGGCGGCGCCGCCAAGATCCGGCAGATCGATGATGAAACAGGCCGCCACCACCTCGGCCTTTAGCTGGCGCAGCAGTTTGACCGCGCCCTCGGCGGTGCCGCCGGTGGCGATCAGGTCGTCGACCAGGATGACGCGCTGGCCGGGGCGCACCGCATCGACGTGGATTTCCATCTCGTCGAGGCCGTATTCCAGCGCATAGGCCATCCGCACCGTGGCGTGCGGCAGCTTGCCCTTCTTGCGGATCGGTACGAAGCCGGCGGACAGCTGGTGCGCCACCGCACCGCCAAGGATGAAGCCGCGCGCCTCGATGCCGGCGACCTGATCGACTTTTGCGCCGGCCCACGGATGCACCAGTTCATCGACGGCGCGGCGGAAGGCGCGCGCATCGCCGAGCAGCGTGGTGATATCGCGAAACACGATGCCCGGCTTCGGATGGTCGGGAATGCTACGGATGACCGATTTGAGATCGTCGTCGCCGTTCATCTTGCCCCCTTCATAGCGGCTGACCGAGCCGGAACGCATTTTCAACAATGCGCAGGCCGACATCGCCGCCGAGCGACATCAGCGACTCGGGATGAAACTGCACGCCGCCGAGCGGCAGCGTCTTGTGCTCCAGCGCCATCACCACGCCGTCCTCGGTGGTCGCCGTCACCTCAAGCACGTCGGGCACGCTGTCGCGCGCCACATGCAGCGAATGATAGCGGCCGATGACGATCTCGTTCGGCAGGTTGCGCGTCAGCCGGCCACCGCGCACGGCGACGCGCGAGGGGCGGCCATGCACCGGCGTCGGCAACTGCGCGAGCGTTCCGCCGAAATACTCGCCGATGCCTTGCACGCCGAGGCAGACGCCGAACACCGGCAGTTTCTTTTGCAGCGCCACCTCGATCGAGCGCGCGATAGCAAAGTCCTCCGGCCGACCCGGTCCCGGCGACAACACCAGCAGATCGAACGGCTCGCGCGCCAGCACGGCGAGCGCATGAGTGTGACGCACCACGATAACGTCCGCGCCGACCTGGCGGAAGTAATCCGCCAGCATATGCACGAAGGAATCGTCGTGATCGATCAGGAGCACGCGCTTGCCGGAGCCGGTGGCATCGGGCGCCGACACCGACAACGGCTTGGCCGGATCGCCGCGCAGCGCCTGGAACAGCGCTGCCGCCTTGGTCTGGCACTCCTTCTCCTCCGCCACCGGATCGCTGTCGAACAACAGCGTCGCACCGACGCGCACCTCGGCCAGGCCATCCTTCATGCGGATGGTGCGGATGGTGATGCCGGTATTCAACCCGCCGTCGAACGACACCGTGCCGATGGCGCCGGCATACCAGCGCCGCGGCGAACGCTCATTGTCCTCGACGAACTGCATCGCCCACAATTTCGGCGCGCCCGTCACCGTCACCGCCCAGGCATGGGTGAGGAAGGCATCGAGCGCGTCGAAGCCGGGGCGCAATACGCCCTCGACGTGATCGACGGTGTGAAACAGTTTCGAGTAGGTCTCGATCTGGCGCCGCGCCAGCACCTTGATCGAGCCGGGCATGCAGATGCGCGCCTTGTCGTTACGATCGACGTCGGTGCACATATTCAGCTCATACTCGTCCTTCTTCGAGTTGAGCAGTTCGCGGATCTGTTCGGCGTCGGCGATCGAATCGACGCCGCGCGCGATGGTGCCGGAAATCGGACAGGTCTCGATGCGCCGCCCGTCGGAGCGCACGAACATCTCCGGTGAGGCGGCGACCAGAAACTCGCCGTCGCCGAGATTCATCAGAGCGCCGTATGGCGAGGGATTGATGCGGCACAGCCGTCGGAATACTTCCGCCGGCGAGCGCTCACACGGCTCGGCGAATAGTTGCCCCGGCACCGCCTCGAACAGGTCGCCGCGCGCGAATGCCGCGCGTGCCTTCTCCACCGTGGCCTGGTATTCGCCGGGCGCGTGATCGGAAAAACCCTGCCGGGCGGTGACGCGATAGAGGCTTTCGCCGGTCTCGCGTGGGCGCCCTTCCGTCGCGCGGCCCTGCCAGGCGAACTCGTAGGCGAGCGTCACGCCGCGGCCGGCGGCGCGGTCGTAGGCCAGCATGCGGTCGGGGATATAAAGGACGATGTCGCGCTGATCAGCCTCGCGCGGGCGCCTCTCGACGATGTCCTCGATCTGGAACACGAGGTCATAGGCGAAGGCGCCGAACAGGCCGAGCAGCGGGTCGTCGGGCGCCTTGAGCGCCGCGACGATGGCGCGCACCAGCGACATGATCGAGGCGCGGCGGGTGCGGTTCTCCTCCTCGACCGGCGCCTCGCCACGCACGATGTGGCCGGTCAGGCGAGTGGCGGTCTTGTCGCTGATGACGACGCACGGCTCGTTCAGCACGTCGGCGAGGAAGGCGACCAGTACTTCGCCGCGCGCGTTCAGCGCATCGATGAAAAAATCAAAACCCTTCGATTCCAGCCGCAGCGGCGGATCGGCAAAGCCGAGGTCGAAACTCTCATAGCGGCCCGGCACGGTGGTGCCCGACGACAGCATGACGCCGCGACGGCGGTCGAGCAGGTCGACGAGGTCGTCGAGCGCGGCGCCGCCGCTGAACGGCTCCGCCGTGCGGGCGATGGCCAATCCGCTCGCGGTCACATAGTCGCTCTGCGCGGGCAGCGAAAACACGGTCCTGTTCATGTGATCCTCTTACGAGACTTGGAAGAAGGACGCCACACAGGACATAAACAAAGGCCGCCTCTGCATGGCGGCCCCGGATGAAGGAATGAAAGACAACATCGCACCGGCCACCTGTTAGAAGGTGGGCCACCACAGACGGACGGGGCAGGACACGGTGCTCATGCCCGGCAAAACACCATTGCGCCGGGCCGATGTCAAGCGACTTGCGCCGCGTAGCGGCTACCGTGCCTGACCGGCGAGGCTGTCGCTGCGCCGTTACTCCTGCCCCTCCTCCGCCGTTGGAGCGGCTCAGCTTCTAGCAAAAACGCTCTCGGCTTCCGTGTCCCGGATGCTGCGCGGCATAAAATGCCGCGCTGCTGATCCGGGACCGTTCCGACCCCGGCATCCCGCGACGGTCCCAGGTCTGCGGCGCAGCGTTGCACGCCGCACCGCGCCCGGGACACGGGTGCCCGAGGGCGCGGTGCAGGATCTCAGCCGAGATGCTTGTGGAAGAACGCGGTGGCGCGGTCCCAGGCCAGTTCGGCCGCCTCGCGGTCATGCACCGCGGCGCGCTGCTCGTTGACGAAGGCATGATCGGCCTCGTAGCGGAAGAATTCGGCCGGTTTGCCGGCGGCCTTCAAGCCCTTCTCGAACGCATCGACCACGGCGGGCGTGCACCAGTCGTCGCGGTTGGCGAAATGGCCCTGCAGCGGAATCTTGACGTCGGCAGGCTTGGCGGCCTGCTCGGGCGGAATGCCGTAGAACGCCACCGCCGCGCTCAGCTCCGCCACCTTCGCCGCGCCGATGATCGTCACCGCGCCGCCCATGCAGAACCCGGTGAGGCCGACCTTGGCCGAGTTGCGCTTGAGATACTGCACGGCGCCGCGCACGGTCTGCGTGGTGGCGTCCATGAAGTCGAGCGAGGTCATTTCCTTGTTGGCTAATTCGGTGTCGTGATAGGGCACCACCACGCCATTGTAGAGATCGGGCGCCAGCGCGTCGAAGCCCGCCAGCGCGAAGCGGTCGGTCAGCCCCTTGATCTGCTCGGACAGCCCCCACCACTCCTGAATCACCACCACTCCCGGCGCATTGCCTTGCGCGGCGTTGGCGAGATAGCCGGTCGCGTCCTTGCCGTCCGGGCGCTTGAAGGTGATCGTGGTTCCCATGGTGCTCTCCTCGTCTTGCTCGGCCGCGCCGGGCACGGCACGCGCCGCACCCTTAAATTTTGCCGCCACACAATGCACCATCAGGGCGCAAGAGCAAGGGCGGGGCGTATAGCGTTTTCGAGCGAAGTGGAAACCGGTTCGCGTGAAGAAAACACATCAAAGCAAAGCTCAGCGCGCGCCCGCAAAGAAAAAACCCCGGCGCCGAGGCTCGGCGCCGGGGTTCGATCGGAAGAAGCCTGCCGGTCAGTGCGCGTCGGCCCAGACCTTGCGCTTGGTGAAGTACAACAGGCCGGTCAGCACGATCAGGAAGATCATGACCTGGAAGCCAAGCCGCTTGCGCGCTTCCATGTGCGGCTCCGCCGCCCACATCAGGAACGCGGTGACGTCGCGGGCATACTGATCGACGGTCTGCGGCGAGCCGTCATCGTAAGTCACCTGATCGTCGGACAGCGGCTTCGGCATCTTGATGGCGTGGCCGGGGAAGTAGGTGTTGTAGTACGACCCCTCGGCCAGATCGAAGCCGGCCGGCGGGTTCTCCTGATAGCCGACCAGGAGAGCGTGCAGATAATCCGGCCCCTGTTCCTGATACTGGGTGACGAAGTCGAAGATGAACTGCGGGAAGCCGCGCGAATAAGAGCGCGCCTTGGCGATCAGCGACAGATCCGGCGGATGGGCGCCGCCATTGGCGGCCCGCGCCGCCTGCTCGTTCGGGAACGGCGAGGGGAACTTGTCCGCCAGCCGACCGGGGCGATCGAACATCTCGCCTTCGTCGTTCGGGCCGTCCTTGACGGTCGCCTCGGCGGCCACGGCCTGCGCCTGTGCCGTCGAGAAGCCCGGACCACCCGGCTCGGCGAGGTTGCGATAGTGCAGAAGCTCCATCGCGTGGCAGGTGGCGCAGACTTCCTTGTAGACCTTGTAGCCGCGCTGCAACTGGCCGCGATCGAAGGTGCCGAACGGGCCGGCGAACGACCATTTCACCCCCGGCGGCTGCGGCGCCTCGCCGGCCGCCTTGGCCTCCTGGGCACCGGCAGCGAGCAGCGACACCGCCGCCAGCAGCGCCACTGCGGCCGAGACCGTCGCCTTGCGGCCACCCTTCGCCAACACGTCGTCGGCGATCGAGTTCGGCACCGGCTTCGTCTTCTCGATCCGGCTCAGGATCGGCAGCACCAGCAGGAAGTAGGCGAAGTAGCAGAAGGTCAGGATGCGGGCGGCCAGCACATAGCCGCCTTCCGCCGGCTTGGAGCCGAGCCAGCCGAGCAGGATGCAGACCACCACGAAGATCCAGAAGAACTGCTTGGCGAGCGGCCGGTAGCGCGAGGAGCGCACCTTGGCGCTGTCGAGCCACGGCAGGAAGGCCAGCACCAGGATGGCGGCGAACATCGCCACCACGCCGCCGAGCTTGCTCGGGATCGAGCGCAGGATGGCGTAGAATGGCAGATAGTACCACTCCGGCACGATGTGCGGCGGGGTTACGCCGGGGTTGGCCTGGATGTAGTTGTCGGCCTCGCCGAGGAAGTTCGGCAGGTAGAACACGAACCAGGCGAAGAAGATCAGGAAGCAGGAGATGCCAAAGGCGTCCTTCATCGTCGCGTAGGGCGTGAACGGCACCGTGTCCTTCTCGGTCTTCGGCTCGACGCCGGCCGGATTGTTCTGGCCGGCGACGTGCAGCGCCCAGACGTGCAGCACGACCACGCCGGCGATCACGAACGGCAGTAGGTAGTGCAGCGAGAAGAAGCGGTTCAGCGTCGGGTTGCCGACCGAGTAGCCGCCCCACAGCAGCGTCACGATGCTCTCGCCGACGAACGGGATGGCCGAGAACAGGTTGGTGATGACGGTGGCGCCCCAGAAGCTCATCTGGCCCCACGGCAGCACATAGCCCATGAACCCGGTCGCCATCATCAACAGGTAGATGATGACGCCGAGAATCCACAGCACCTCGCGCGGCTCCTTGTACGAGCCGTAGTAGATGCCGCGGAACATATGGATGTAGACGGCGATGAAGAACATCGAGGCGCCGTTGGAGTGCAGGTAGCGCAACAGCCAGCCGTAATTGACGTCGCGGACGATATGCTCGACCGAGTTGAAGGCCATGTCGACGTGCGGCGTGTAGTGCATCGCCAAGATGATGCCGGTGACGATCTGGGCCGCCAGCATGAACGACAGGATGGCGCCGAAGGTCCACCAGTAATTGAGGTTGCGCGGCGTCGGGTAGGCGACGAACGAGGCGTGCATGAAACCGAATATCGGCAGACGCCGCTCGATCCAGTTCATGGCCTTGTTCTGCGGCTGGTAGGTCGATGGTCCGCTCATGATGCAATCCTGGCAGGTATTACGAAACGATCGGCGAAGAAGGACGATGCGAGGCGCTCGCGCTTAGCCGATCTTGATCTTCGTGTCGGAAATGAAGGCGTAAGGCGGGACGGGCAGATTGGTCGGCGCCGGACCCTGCCGGATGCGGCCGGAGGTGTCGTAGACCGAGCCGTGGCAGGGGCAGAAGAAGCCGTCATAAGCGCCCTGATGGGCGATCGGGATGCAGCCCAGGTGGGTGCAGATGCCGATCACCACCAGCCACTGGTCATGGCCTTCCTTGACGCGCGCCTGATCGCTCTCGGGATCGGGCAGGCTGGTGACGGTGACGTTGCGGGCGTCATCGATCTGCTTCTTGGTGCGGTGGCTGATGAAGATCGGCTTGCCGCGCCAGAACACCTTGATGTCCTGGCCCTCCGCGATCGGGGCCAGATCGACCTCGATCGGCGCGCCGGCGGCCACCGTCGAGGCATCCGGGTTGAGCTGGGAAATCAGCGGCCACGCCACCGCCGCGGCACCCACGGCGGCGATCGAACCGGTTGCAACGTAGAGAAAATCACGGCGTGTCGGATTCGCCGAAGACGCTGTCGTCACGATCCCAAACCTTTCTCATCAACCGCAGTGCGCAAGGCCATACGGGAACGGCCCCGCCCCAATCGCTGTCGAGCCGTTCTGTGCGGGAGCATGATACAACGGAACTGCCATGCGCACGGCAGTAAAACCGCCCCGATCCCGCCCCAAGGCACGGCCTTACAGTCCAGAATCGTTCTATTGGCACCCTTGCCGGAGGAGTGCAAGCCCGCTATCGGCAGGCGCGCCGGCATGGCCCGGCGCCGCCCGCGAAAACGCCGGGCGAACCCGATCGTCCGCCGCCGGAGACTGCCTGCCGCCATGCTGCGCATCGCCCTCTATCAGCCTGACATTCCGCAGAATACCGGCACGATCTTGCGGCTGTGCGCGTGCCTCGGGGCGGAGGCGCACATCATCGAGCCGGCCGGCTTCCCCTTGAGCGACCGGCTGTTCCGCCGCGCCGGCATGGATTACCTCGATCTGGTGCGGCTGACGCGCCATGTGTCCTGGACCCATTTCGAGGCCTGGCGGCGCGAGGCGGGCCTGCGGCTGGCGCTGCTGTCGACGAAGGCGACCCGCTCCTATCTGGATGAACGGTATACGGCCGCCGATATCGTGCTGTTCGGGCGCGAAAGCGCGGGCGTCCCCGATTCCGTCATGGCGGCAGCCGACGTGCGGCTGACCATCCCGATGGCCCCTCGCCTGCGCTCGCTCAACATCGCGATGGCGGCGGCGATGGTCGCCGGCGAGGTGCTGCGCCAGGCCCGGCAGGCGGCTTGCGGAGGAGTGAAGTGAGCTACGCGGTCAAGGAAATCTTCCTGACGCTGCAGGGTGAAGGCGCCCACGCCGGGCGCGCGGCGGTGTTCTGCCGCTTCGCCGGCTGCAACCTGTGGTCGGGCCGCGAGGAAGATCGCCCCGGTGCCGCCTGCACCTTCTGCGACACCGATTTCGTCGGCCTCGACGGCACCCGCGGCGGCCGCTACCCCGACGCCGGCAGCCTTGCCGCGACCATCGCCGCCGAATGGGGGCCGGGGCGCGCGCGCCGCTTCGTCG
>JBARWE010000154.1:0-5414 GCA_049646625.1 Xanthobacteraceae bacterium | reverse complement strand
CCAAAGAGATATGTGCCGGCAACGGGGGCAACGAAGCGATTATTGGCAGTGTCAAACGACCCCTGGTCGTTATAGTCGGTGTTGTTGATGACGATTTTGGTCCAGCTATCAACAGCGACGTAGTTGTCATAGTTGGTGTAGCCCTTGAAGCGCGACAGCCGGGGCTGATCGACGATACCGGTCGTATTGTCGACACTTAAGGCGTCGAAGAAACTCGAACCGTCAGCCGAGACCGCAAGCCGGAATCTGTCGGTACCGAATAGGCCAACCAGCGCCTTGGTGACATAACCGGTCTGGAAGACGTAGCCGAGATCGTTGCCTGCAGCCTCCTTGTTCATTGTGTAAAATAGATCGCCTGTGCCGCCCTCGGCCGCCGACCTTGCCGTCCAGAGCGTAGCGTTGAGTTTGGCCGAGAACGGGTTCGCCATATCCGCTGTGGTGCCGATACCGAGCCGCGCCAGATTCTGCAACGCTGACGGCGTGGTTCCAATCCAGCCGGAGCCATCGTAGACGAGCAGCGCCCCCTCGTCCTCAACCCATACCCGCCAGCCCGTGCGCGGCGGCAGCTGCAGCCAAGCACCATCGGTGTAAAGTGCGACGCGACCATCCCAGCCCATCCACGCGCCGGTTGCGCCAGATGCGACGATATAGCGATCGCCATCGGTGGGGCTGGCCGGCGGCACGGTCATGCCGCGACCCCTGACCGAGAGCTGGACGATGCCGTCGAGAAGCTGCAGCGCTTCATTGACGGTGACGTGCTTTTGCGCCTGATCGGCCGCGAGCTGCGGCAGACCGAGATTGGTCGTCGACATGGTAGCTCCCGTCATTGGGGTGGGAAGGTCAGAACGTGCTGGTGATCTCGGTGCTGGCGCCCGGGCCGAGCACCCGTGAGACCTGCGCAACGCGCCATGCCAGCGAGGCTGGTAGCACACCAAAGTCGGTCATCTGCTGAACTGCGGTGTAGAGCGCGCTTGGGCCGGCCACGCGAAGAGGGCGCACGACATTCGCGCCATCGAGGATCTGTACATTATATTCCTCGGTCTCCTCGCCGAGCGGTACCTCGTTTAGCCAGGAATCGCCGCCGATACGTGTACGGCGTATCCACGACAGCTGAATGTCTCCCGAAGCCCGCTCGCGGGTGGCCCTTGGATGCGCCGGCGCGAACGGCCTTAAGCCCTTGCCACTATCGGTAAAGACGATCTCGCCGGAGAGGTCGCCGCTCGGCCCCTGCGGAACCGGCGCGGTTCGCCAAGTAATCTCGATTCCGATGCGCGAGACCGAGACGTTTGGGCGCGGCTGGCGTGCCGGATCGAGCAGGATGAACCGGCTCCCGGCCGGGTGGGCCGCGATCTCATGTTCAGTGCCGCGTTGGCCGCGCAACAGCCGGCTCAGCCGATAGCGGCCCTCGGCGATCAGCTCGGCACTGGCAAACTGGATCACCTCGTCGTCGATCAGAGCGGCGTTGCCGCCGGCCAGCACCCGCTCGTCGGCGAGGCTCTGCAGCGCCCCATAATCGAGCTGTACCTCGACCGCGTTGGCGCGATCCCAGCGCCAAGCCGGCCCGGGTGCCAGTTCTGTCACCGTCGTGCCGATGATGGATGGCAGGCTCGCCGCGGCCGCAACCGTGTAATCCAGCGCATCGGCGGTCGGCTGGAACAGCGTCGCGCCGCGGAAGCGGCCGATACCGACCGGGTAGGCTGCAACATAGAAGCTCGATGCCGAGGCGTCGTGGTTGTCGATCATGATCGGCATGTCGAGGAGTTCGACGCGGACCGGCGCGACCGGTTCGGGTGCTGAGGGCGGCAGCACGCCGCTGCCGGTTGGCGCGGTATAGAACTCCGGGACACCGCCATCAGTCGCCACACCACGCAGCAACACCAGCCCAGGCTTACCGTAGGTGACAGCCGTGAGGCGGATGCGACGCCAGACGCCGTCGATCGGCACCGCCACGATGTCGGTCGGATCGCATCTGATGGCGCGCGTCGGCAGCCGCAGGTCGACCGCCTCGCGACCCTGCCACATCTCGCGCAGCGCGCGCTGGCCGATCTCTTGCGCCTGCTCGACGGTAAGCACGACGGGCAAGCTCAGCGTATTGACGCTCTCCGACTGACCGATCTGCTTGCGCACCGTGACCGTCGAGGACTGGTAGTCGCGGCCCTCGTCGAGATGGACGATATCGACCGCGATCGGCAGTTCGGTGTCCTGGGTGCGCTCGACCTTGACGCGGGAGCGATCGCTGTCGTTCTCGCTGGCACCGAGGTCGTTCGGGTCGATAGTAATCGGAGAACCTGCTCCACGCTTGACGAACACCAGCACGCCATCGCGCTCGACCGCGTCGAAGAAATACGCTGTCTGCAGCACTGCAATCATGTCGCGCACCGGCTTGCGCTCGGTCACGACATAGCCGACGACCTCGTCGTCAAGCGCGGTGACATCGAACTCGCTCGCGGCGAGACCGGCCCGCAGGCAGAGGTCCCGAACGATCCCGGCAAGCTGCATGTTGCCTATCTTCCCTTCGATCCAGTGGCCGAGCCGAAAGTTCTCGCCGTCCGACCACACCTTGGTGAGCGTTGGGAAGAACGGATAAGGCCGCGCATCCCAGCACCAGACGAAACGTCGGTCGACCATCGGCCCGTCATAGAGTGGCGAGGTCGGATTGTTAGCCGGATCGCTCCAGAACTGTTCCGTGGCTTCGATCGCCACCCGCTGAACGACGTGGTCGACCGCACGGTTGGAGTAATAGGGCGCAAAACTCTCGATCGACTTCGGGTCGATGAAGACGTTGGGCTGATTGGTGGCACAGTTCACCGTCGGAAAGCCGTATTCAGTGAACCAGATCGGCTTGCCGCGTGGTACCCAGCCCGTGGCAGGTCCGGTCGGCACGCCGCCGACGCGCGGGCCATGCTCGTTCTCCCACCACCAGCGGATGTTCTTTATCATCCAGAACGGATCGTCGATCGGCATGCGCCGCTGATCGAGGCCGCGACGTCCGAGATCGCGGTCATCTTGCGTCGCATAGTAGTAGTCGATCAGTTCGCCCGATGCCCACCCGGCTGCGATCGCTGCCTTGTCATAGACGGCGCGCGGCCGGTCGGTGAGCGGAAAATAGGCATCGATCCCAACCACATCGATATTGGGGTCGGCCCATAGCGCATCGAGCGGGAAATCGACATTGGCGCCACCGCGGTCGTGGTAGCGATATTCTGACCAGTCCGCCGCATAGGTGACGATGCAACGCGGCCCGAGCCGGATCTTTGCCTCCGATGCAATCTGCCGCCAGAATGGCACCGCCGGATAGCCGCCGGCGCCGTCCCGGATGCGGTTGAGCGCAACCAGCTCGGAGCCGATGACGAAGCTATCGACCCCGCCGGCCTGCTCGGCCAGCGCCATGCAGTGACGGATGAAGCGCAGATACCCGTCGTTGCGCTCGAAAAAGCCCGGCACATCGGCCGCGGCGCCAGCAATACGGCCGCGCCAGGGAAAGGGCGATGCGGCCGGCGGCGGAATATCCATCATCAGAAATGGATAGAGCATCACCTTGTAGCCAAGGCTATGCAGATGCCGAATCGCCCGGACGATCGATCCGTCACTGATCGTTCCGCCGTAGGATAATCCGGTCGAGCCGTCCGGCCTGGTGTAGGAGGAAACGAGCGGCCACCCGCCCGGCCAGCCGATAACCGGCCGGCCGCTTCCCATCACCGACCACGAATATGGCGCGGTGTCGGGCAGTCGGTCGGGGGTGATAGCGTATTCGGCTGCGGGCCGGATCGTGCAGGTCGCGGCATCTAGCGAGGTGCCGAACCAGGCATAGACCAGGCTGATCCACTCAACATTCGACACTTCACGGCGCAGGTTGTCGATCGAGACGGTGAAGTCGGCCACCTTGCGTCCTGTGTTGCTGTTAATGTTGGAATCGCGCACGCGACTGCGCACCACATCGGGCTCGTAGGCCCATTCGCCGCTCGCCGGCATCACGCAGACACTGCGAACGAGATGGCGGGCATCGGCCACATCGGCGTCCGAGCCGCGATAGACTTCTATCTCGAAGTTCGGAAAACGATTGCCGTAGGGCGTGAGATAGAGGTTCTCGAGGACGACGTAGGACAGGCCGCGGAACGCTGGTGTGCGGTCGGCGCCTTCAACTGCCTGGATCAGCGGATCGGGTGATTGTGTCTCGTCGCCGTAATAGGTGCGGATATCATCGACATGCTCGGGATCGAGCGGCATCTTGTCGAGCCAGATGCGATAGATCGAAGTGATCGGCGCCTCACAGACGCCGAGCGCAACATCGGCATAATAATGGTAGCTGGTGTGCGTGATGGTTTGCGTTCCTCCCCCACCACCGGCGCTGCCTTTGCCGCCACCGCCGACCGTCTCGGTTTCGGTGCGGACGATTTCACGAATACCGCGGACCCAGATGATATTGGCAGGCACCCGCATGCGGCCCCAAACCACCGGCATGGTTTGGCCATAGGCCGATCCCGACAGGTTGAGTTCAGTGAGCCGTGTGCCTTCGACCGTCCGACGATCCTGCTGCGGTCCGAACAGCTCGCGGTCGAGAATGCCACCGACATAGGCGCCGAACAGCGCCCCGAGCGATTGGCCGAGCCCTCCCGCGATGCCGCCGCCGAGCACTCCGCCGGCGAGCGTGAGAACAAGCTGGGCCACGGTTCACGTCTCGACTTCGAAGGTGAGGTTTGGCAGCCTGTTACCGAACGGTGTGATGGAGAGCCGCTCCATCATCACATAGGCGAGCCCGCGATAGGCCGGCGTGCGAGCGATGCCTTCAACGGCCTGAATGAGCGGGTCGGGTGCCTGCGTTTCATTCCCGAGATAGACCCGCATGTCGCCGACCTTATCGGTCTCGAAGGCATTGCCGTCGGCGAATACGCGACGCACCGCAGCGATCGGCCCGGCGCAGAGCCCGACGGCGACATCGGCATAATAGTGATAGGTGACGTTGGTAACGGTCTGGCCGCCACTGCCACCACCCTTGCCGCCGCCACCAACCGTCTGCGTATCGGTGCGAACCTCCTCGTCGAAGCCGCGCATCCAGATCACGTTCGCAGCCATTCGGCCCTTGCCGTAGAGCAGCGGAATCACCGCGCCGTAGCTCGACGACTGCACGCGCAGATCCTGCATACGTGCACCATAAACGGTCTGGCTGGCCGTACCGCCGAACAGCTGCTGATCGACCATGCCGCCGACATAGCCGCCAACCAGACCACCAATTGCACCGCCGAGACCGGGCAGCAGCATATTGCCAAGCACATAGCCGCCGACCGTGAGAACGATTTTGGTCATGATCAATCCGCGATCCCAGGCACCCGGAACGCATGGCGGAGTTTTGCCCGCCACCATGGCGAGAAACCGTGCTCGACCACCTTGCCGGCCTCGCGGTAGCAGTGGATCAG
>JBARWE010000153.1:0-3939 GCA_049646625.1 Xanthobacteraceae bacterium | reverse complement strand
GGAGGCGGCCGAGCGGCGTTTCTTCGCCCGCTGGGCCGGCCGGCGCGACTTTGAGACCGATCCTCGAAGCGTCGATCGTGGTGCGCCGCCGCCGCTGCGCCCGGCCGAGCCGACGGTGCTGGGCCTGTTTCCCGATCCGGGGTTGTCGCGGTGACCATCGCCATCATCGACTATGGCTCCGGCAACCTGCACTCGGCCGCCAAAGCGTTCGAGCGGGCGGCGCGCAGTCTTGAGCGGCCCGACCGGGTCGTGGTGACGCGCGATCCCGACGCCGTGTTCCGCGCCGACCGCATCGTGCTGCCGGGGGTCGGTGCCTTCGCCGATTGCCGCAAGGGGCTGGATGCGCTCGACGGCATGGTCGAGGCGATGACGGAAGCGGTGCGCGACAAGGCGCGGCCGTTTTTCGGCATCTGCGTCGGCATGCAGTTGATGGCGACACGCGGCAAGGAATACGTCGTCACGCCCGGCCTCGACTGGATCGCCGGCGACGTCGAGAAGATCGCCCCGCGCGACGAGCGGCTGAAAATCCCGCACATGGGCTGGAATACGCTTCAACCCCTGCGCGAGCATCCGGTGCTCGACGGCCTGCCGCTTGGCGCGGGCGGCCGCCATGCCTATTTCGTGCATTCCTACCAGTTCAGCGCCGCCCACGAGGCTGACGTGGTGGCGCGCGCCGACTATGGCGGGCCGATCACCGCGATGATCGCCCGTGACACCATGATCGGCACCCAGTTTCATCCCGAGAAGAGCCAGCGCTTCGGGCTGGCGCTGATCGCCCGTTTTCTGAAGTGGACGCCGTGATTCTCTTTCCCGCGATCGATCTCAAGGGCGGCCAGTGCGTCCGCCTCGAACAGGGCGACATGGCCCGCGCCACCGTGTTCAACACCGATCCGGCGGCGCAGGCGCGAAGCTTTGCCGCCCAAGGCTTCGCGTATCTGCACGTCGTCGATCTCGACGGCGCCTTTGCCGGGCGGCCGGTCAATGCGCAGGCGGTGGAGACGATGCTGGCGGCGGTGAACATGCCGGTGCAGCTCGGCGGCGGCATCCGCGATCTTGCCACCATCGAGGGCTGGCTCGGCAAGGGCGTGGCCCGCGTCATCATCGGCACCGCGGCGGTGCGCGACCCGGCGCTGGTCAAGACCGCCGCGCGGCAGTTCCCCGGCCGTGTCGCCGTCGGCCTCGATGCGCGCGACGGCCAGGTCGCGGTCGAGGGCTGGGCCGAGAGTTCCGAAGTGACCGCGCTCGATATCGCCCGGCGCTTCGAGGATGCCGGCGTCGCCGCCATCATCTTCACCGACATCGCCCGTGACGGCCTGCTCAAGGGCATCAACTGGGACGCCACCATCGCGCTGGCCGACGCCATCTCGATTCCGGTGATCGCCTCCGGCGGGCTGGCCTCGCTGGCCGATGTCGAGGCGCTGTTGGCGCCGCGTGCGCAAAAACTCGCCGGCGCCATCGCCGGCCGCGCGCTGTATGATGGCCGCCTCGATCCGGCGGCGGCGCTTGATCTGATCCGTCGCGGACGAGCGGCATGAGCGGGGCGGATATGTTCAAGGTGCGCGTCATTCCCTGCCTCGACGTCAAGGACGGCCGAGTTGTCAAGGGCGTCAACTTCGTCAATCTGCGCGACGCCGGCGATCCGGTGGAGGCGGCGGTGGCCTACGACGCCGCCGGCGCCGACGAACTGTGCTTCCTCGACATCGCCGCCACCAACGAGAACCGCGGCACCATGCTCGACGTGGTGCGGCGCACGGCGGAAGCCTGCTTCATGCCGGTGACGGTCGGCGGCGGCGTGCGCACGCTCGACGACATCCGCGCCTTGCTGCGCGCCGGCGCCGACAAGGTGTCGATCAACAGCGCCGCGGTCGCCCGCCGCGAACTGGTCAAGGAGGCGGCGGAAAAGTTCGGCGACCAGTGCATCGTCGTCGCCATCGACGCCAAGCGCGTGGCCCGCAGCGGTGGCGGCGAGCGCTGGGAGATTTTTACCCATGGCGGCCGCAAGGCGACCGGCATCGATGCGCTGGAGTATGCCCAGGAGGTCGTTGCGCTCGGCGCCGGCGAGCTGCTGCTGACCTCGATGGACCGCGACGGCACCCGCGCCGGGTTCGATATTCCGCTGACCCGCGCGGTGGCCGACGGCGTCACCGTGCCGGTGGTCGCTTCGGGCGGCGTCGGCAGCCTCGATCATCTCGTCGAAGGCGTGCGCGAGGGCCATGCCAGCGCCGTGCTTGCCGCCTCGATCTTCCACTTCGGCGAGTACACCATCCGTCAGGCCAAGGACCATATGCGGCGCGCCGGCCTTGCCGTGCGCCTCGACCCGTAACCTTCTCCGACAGGACATGCCCGCGATGCCACCTTTCACCCTGCACGATCTCGCCGCCATCATCGATGCGCGCGCGCAAAGCAGCGCCGAGGTGTCCTACACCCGCAAGCTGCTCGACAAGGGCACGACGCATTGCGCCAAGAAGTTCGGCGAGGAGGCGGTGGAGACCGTGATCGCGGCGGTTGGCGAGGATCGCGCCCGCTTCGTCTCCGAGGCCGCCGACGCGCTGTTCCACCTGATGGTGCTGCTCAAGGCGCGCGGCGTGCCGCTGGCCGAGGTCGAGGCGGCGCTGGCGGCGCGGACCAAGATGTCGGGGCTGGAAGAAAAGGCATCGCGGCCGCCCGACTGAAGGCAACAGGCCGGGGAGAGCGTCATGGATATGCGGATCGAGCAGCAATACAATCCCTATCGGGTCTTCTCACGCGGCGACTGGGCCAAGCTGCGCGACGATATGCCGATGACGCTCGCCGCCGAGGAAGTCGCAGCGCTGCGTTCGACGCATGACCGTCTCGACCTCCGCGAGGTCGAGGAAATTTACCTGCCGTTGTCGCGGCTGCTGTCGATGTATGTGGCGGCGACCCAGGGGCTGTTTCTGGCGCAGCGCCAGTTCCTCGGCATCCACGACCGCAAGGTGCCCTACATCATCGGCGTCGCCGGCTCGGTCGCGGTCGGCAAGTCCACCACCGCGCGCGTGCTGCAGGCACTGCTCGCCCACTGGTCGCCGAAGCCGACGGTGGCGCTGGTGACCACCGACGGCTTCCTGTTTCCGAACGCGGTGCTTGAGCGCCAGGGGTTGATGCAGAAGAAGGGCTTTCCGGAAAGTTACGATCTGCCGGCGCTGCTTGCCTTTCTCAGCGACGTCAAGGCCGGCCGCAGCCCGGTGCGTGCGCCGATCTATTCGCACCTGACCTACGACATCGTGCCGAACCAGTGGGTCGAGGTGGATCGGCCCGACATTCTCATCGTCGAGGGCCTCAACGTATTGCAGACCGGGCGCCTGCCGCGCGACGGCAAGGCGGTGCCGGTGGTGTCGGACTTTTTCGACTTTTCGGTCTATCTCGACGCCGACGAGGCGGTGCTGCGCGACTGGTATGTCAACCGCTTCCTGTCGCTGCGCGGCACGGCGTTCGCCGATCCGCGCTCCTACTTCCACCGCTATGCGGTGCTGTCGGACGAGGAGGCGATCGCCACCGCGCTGTCGATCTGGGAGCGCACCAACCTCGCCAACCTTGAGGACAACATCCTGCCGACCCGGCCGCGCGCTACGCTGATTCTCAAGAAGGGGCCGGATCACGTCGTCGAGACGGTGGCGCTGCGGCGGCTGTAACGGATCACGCGGCGCGGCGCATGTCGTCGCTGCCGATCCGGTACGACAGCGCCTCGGCGAGGTGGGTGCGGCCGATGGTCGAGGCGCCGGCAAGATCGGCGATGGTCCGCGCCACCCGCAGCACGCGATGATAACCGCGCGCGGACAGCCGCATGGCTCTGGCGGCGTCCTGCAGCAGTGCCGCGCTGTCGGTATCGCATCGGGCGATCTCGTCGAGAAGCGCGGCCGGCGCCTCGCCGTTGGTGCGGATCTGTGGCAGCCCGAGCGCCTCGAAGCGCCGGCGCTGCAC
>JBARWE010000152.1:0-3287 GCA_049646625.1 Xanthobacteraceae bacterium | reverse complement strand
CTCCAGCGCCTCGGCCTGCAGCTTGCGGCCGGTGATGTCGCGCAGCACCGACACGACCTCGGTGACGCCATGCCCGTCGGCGCCCGCGAGCGGACGGCAACGCATCTCGATCCAGATGAAGTCCGGCGCGATGCGAACCGCGCCTGCCGCCGCGTCCGAACGATCGCGACGAATGCGGAACTCGACGCTCACTTCTTCGCTGCCGCGCGCCGCGCTCGACAGCGCCGTGAGATAGGCCGGGCGATCGGCGACATGCACGCGCTCAAACAGGCGCTGGCCGGCGAGCAGCGCCGGCGCGACGCCGAACAGGCTCTCGGCCGCCGGCGAGACGAACTCCACCGCGCCGTCGCGGCGATGACGCACCATCACATCGCTCATGTGACAGGCGAGCAGGCGGTAACGCTGTTCTTCCTGCGATAACAGCACGCCGCTCATCCGCGCGATAAGCTGCGCGCCGACCGCAAGGCCGGCGGCGTAAAGCGCGGCCGAAATCACACCAAAGCCGATCAGCGCCGCATGGGTCGCGGCGTCGAACGTCGCATGCGGCCCAAGGCCCTGGTGGTCGAGCACAATGAGCAACAGCGCGGCACCGATCGCCAAGGCCGAGGCAAAGCCGACGACCCGCCGCGAGCCGCTCAGCGCCGCCTCCAGCGGGATCAGCACCAGCCAGACCACGGCGAACGACTGAATGCCGCCGGTGTTGAGTGCGACCAGCATCACCAGCGCCGTCAGCGACAGCGACGACAGCACATGGGCGCCCTCGTAATGCCCGGTGCGCGACAGGAAATAGGACAGAAGAATCGGCGTGATCAGCCAGGCGAACGCAGCGACTTCCAGTGCACCTGGCGCGCCGCGCAGCGCCAGATAGACCGGAAAGGTGCCGAGCGCGACCAGGCTGCCGAACAGCCGCGGTGCCATGAAGGCGCGATGCCGTGCGCGCGTCAGTGCATCGTTCCGTGCCGACGGATGCAGCAGGGCATCGAGGTGATCGCCGATGATACTCAACACTGTCACGTCTTTCGCGCCGCGGCCTGCCGTTTGGGAAGACGTGCCGGAACGCCTCCGTTATTGGTTGGCCGATCATGTCGGAGCGAGATTAAACGAACGCTAAGGGGAGTGCGGCGGCGCGGCTGCAACCTGCGCCTCGCCGGAAAAACGGCGCGCGCGACGACGCCATTTGCGCAAGATGGTGAACACGAAGTTTCAAATGCGCGCGAATATGGTTTCGAAATCGTGCACGGCCCGATCGGCCACGCGGCAAATCCGCGGCCCGCGCAATTGCTTGCCTCAATCGCAAAACGATCCCGAAGCCGATCGTTCAAATTTTCTGCAATTGGCACACCTGACCTTTAATCGCGGCTGCTACAGCTGGACCCGAGATCGCGAAACCAAATCGCGACATGTGACGAGACGGGACGGGGTCATCATGTTTTTCCTGCTTCGCTTGACGTTCTGGTTGGGGCTGGTGCTGGTGCTGCTGCCGCGCGAGCAGGCCGAAGCACCGACCGCGACGCAACTCGACGCATCGCAAGCCATCTCCGCGGCAACGGCCGCGGTGTCGGACATGGCGCAGTTCTGCACACGCCAGCCCGCCGCCTGCGAGGCCGGCGGCCATGCGGCAGCGCTGATCGGCGAACGCGCGCAGGGCGGCGCGCGCAAGGTCTATCAGTTCCTGATCGAGCAGAACGACCACGACGACAAGACCGGGAAGAACGACAAGGCCGGCGACCGCACCGGCTCAATCACGCTTCCGGTCGCCGTGACGGCGCCCGGTCACGATACACTCACCACCGCCGACCGCCGCATTCCCTGGCACATGCCGGCACCGCTGCGCACCGATCAAGGCTGACCGGCGCAGCGCCGCCGGCACGAAATTCGCCGCCCGCCCTCGCTTTCGCCGCGCCAATAGCCTATATCCCGGGTCATCACGACAACGGACACTGGCCGGTGACGACGATCGACGACATTCGCGACAACTTCGCCCTGCTCGACGAATGGGACGATCGCTATCGCTATGTCATCGAGCTTGGCCGCGCGCTGGCGCCGATGCCGGAGGCCGACCACAACGCCGCCAACAAGGTGCAGGGCTGCACCAGCCAGGTGTGGCTGGCGCGCCGGATCGAGCGCAATGCCGATGGCGAGCCGGTGCTGCATTACGTCGGCGACAGCGATGCGCACATCGTGCGCGGCCTCGTTGCGATCCTGCTAACGCTGTATTCGGGCCAGAGCGCCCGCACGATCCTGGCGACCGATGCGCTGGCCGAGTTCGATGCGCTGGGCCTGCGCGAGCACCTGACGCCGCAACGCTCCAACGGGCTGCGCGCGATGGTCGAGCGCATCCGCCGCGACGCTCACGACGTGCTGGCCTCCGCCGCCTGACTTACCCCGCCTCCTCGTCGGCCGCCGCCCACGCCCGCAGCCGTGCCTGCGCCGGCCCGTGGATTTCGCCGCGCAGGCCGTAGTGGCGGGCAAGCCGGTCAAGCGCGAGCTGCAGCACCACCTTTGCCGAGCGCGCCGGCCAGCCGCGCGCGGCCTCGACATCCTCCAGCCGCTGCAGGAAACAGCAGACATCCGTCAGCAGCCCGGAAAATTCCGGCCCGCACGCTTTGAGCGCGGTCTGAAACCGTTGCCGTGCCGCCACCATGGCGTCGGTCGCCTGGCCCGGGCCACCGCTTGCCCCGCTGCCGCGCGACACTGGCGCGGCCCACGATGCGGTGACGCGCGGCCCCAGGCTGGCGCGGGTGAAATCCGCCCGCAACCGCTCGCCGGCCAGAAACTGCACCGGCGCGATCAGCGGCTGGCCATCGCGGCCCTTGCGCCGCGCGAGCCAGGCGAGCGGGCTTTCGCCGTCGTTGACCGTCACCGTGGCAAGCCCGGTCTCGGTCATCAATTCACGCGCGGCCAACCGCAGGTGGCGGGCGCGCGCGGCGCCGATCTCGGGCGCAGAGGCGCCGGCAGGTAAACGGGGGCGTTTCATCGGCACCTCTCCCGCCGCCCGGCCACGGCCGGCGCGCGACAGGCCCGCTCCAGAGCCGCCACGCGGCGGTCGAACCAGGCATCGTCACGCAAATCCTCCACCACCCGGCAGGCGTGCGACACCGTGGTCCGGTCGCGGCGGAACAGCCGGCCGACCGCGGCGAAATCCAGTCCGCAGGCCACATGCGCCAGATACATCGCAACCTGCCGCGCCAGCGCGGCGCGCGGCGCGCCACGGCTTTTTGCCATCACCTCGCTCTCGGCGAGGGCGAAATCCCGCGCGACGCATGCGGCAATGCGGTCGCGTGCGG
>JBARWE010000151.1:0-2402 GCA_049646625.1 Xanthobacteraceae bacterium | reverse complement strand
CGCCAGCACGATGGCGATGACGACGAGCAGCGCGAGCGCAAGCCCGCCGAACGCGGCCAGCGCCATGCCGGCGCTGACGGCGAAGCCGTTCACGGAAAACAGGGTGTCGGCGGCGATCATCGCAGCGTTTCTAGCACGATTCGACGATCTGGAACAAAAATGGAACGGCGGCGCGATTGACCGCGTTCCCCGCGCGCATTACATCGCCGCCATGGCCCTACGCGATATCATCATCCTGCCCGACAAGCGTTTGCGGGTGGTCTCCGTGCCGATCGAGGCGGTGACGCCGGCAATTCGCCGGCTTGCCGACGACATGCTGGAAACCATGTACGAGGCGCCCGGCATTGGCCTCGCCGGTATCCAGGTGGCCGAGCCGCTGCGCATCGTCACCATGGACCTTGCCCGCAAGGAGGACGAGGACAGCGCGCCCAACCCGCGGGTGTTCATCAACCCGGAGATCGTGGCGCGGTCCGACGACTTGTCGGTCTATGAGGAAGGCTGCCTGTCGATCCCCGAATATTACGGCGAGGTCGAGCGTCCGGCGCGCGTGCGCGTGCGCTATCTCGACCTCGACGGCAAGCCGCATGAGGAGGATGCCGAGGGCCTCTATGCCACCTGCATCCAGCACGAGATCGACCACCTCGACGGCGTGTTGTTCGTCGATTACCTGTCCAAGCTCAAGCGCGACCGCGTGCTGAAGAAATTCGCCAAGGCGGCCAAGCGCGCCGCCGAGTAACCCCGCGCCCGGCTGGCCGGGCGGACCACGATGATCCCATGCCGCTGCGCCTGATCTTCATGGGCACGCCCGATTTCGCGGTGCCGACGCTGCTGGAACTCGCAAGCCACGGCCACGAGATTGCGGCCGTTTATACCCGCGCGGCCAAGCCGGCCGGCCGTGGCATGAAACCACAGCCGACGCCGGTGGCCGAGGCCGCGCTGCGCCTCGGCGTGCCGGTCCTGACGCCGAAGACGCTGCGCACCGAGGATGCCGCGGCGGCGCTGCGCGCCTTCGGCGCCGATGCCGCGGTGGTGGTGGCCTATGGTCTGATCCTGCCGCAGGATATCCTCGATGCGCCGCGGCTCGGCTGCTTCAATCTGCACGCCTCGCTGCTGCCGCGCTGGCGCGGCGCGGCGCCGCTCAATCGCGCGATCATGGCGGGTGACGCCGAGACCGGCGTGATGGTGATGAAGATGGATGCCGGGCTTGATACCGGCGACGTGGCGATGGCCGAACGCATCGCCATCACCGAGACGATGACCGCCGGCGATCTGCACGATGCGCTGGCGCGCATCGGCGCCGACCTGATGGTGCGGGCGATCGGGGCGCTGGAGCGCGGCCAGTTGCAGCTCACGCCGCAGGCGGAAGCGGGCGCGAGCTATGCCGGCAAGATCGACAAGGCGGAAGCGCGCATCGACTGGACGCGGCCCGCGCCGGAGGTGCTGCGCCACATCCACGGGCTGTCGCCGTTTCCCGGTGCGTGGTGCGAGGCCGAGATCGGCGGCGAGCGGGTGCGGCTGAAACTGTTGCGCTGCGTGCTGGCCGACGGCGCGGGCGCGCCGGGCGTGCTGCTCGACGACCGCCTGACCATTGCCTGCGGCGAAGGCGCGATCCGCGTCGCGCAATTGCAGCGCGCCGGCAAGGCGCCGATGGCGGCGGCGGAGTTTTTGCGCGGCACCGCGCTTCGTCCGCCGGCGCGGCTTTGAGCGATGCCGCGCTACCGGCTGGTGATCGAATACGACGGCGGCCCGTTCCACGGCTGGCAGGTGCAGGATAGCCAGCCGACCGTGCAGGGCGCGCTGGAGGCGGCGGTCAAGGCGACCGTCGGCGAGACCGTGCGGGTGCAGGGCGCCGGCCGCACCGATGCCGGCGTGCATGCGCTGGCGCAGGTCGCCCATTTTGATCTCGTCCGCGATTTTCCGCCCGGCCGGCTGCGCGACGCGCTGAATGCGCATGTGAGGCCCGCGCCTATTGGCGTACTCTCGGTCGAGGTCGTGCCGGAGAGTTTTGACGCGCGCTTCTCGGCGTTGCGCCGGCACTATCGCTACCGCATCGTCAACAGCCGTGCCAATCTCGCGCTCGATGCCGGCCGCGCCTGGCGCGTGCCGAAGAAGCTCGATGCGGATGCGATGCACGCGGCGGCGCAGCGGCTTGTCGGCAAGCATGACTTCACCACCTTCCGCGACACCGAGTGCCAGGCGAAGTCGCCGGTGAAAACACTCGACCGGCTCGACGTGACGCGCGAGGGCGAGCGCATCGACATCGTCACCTCGGCGCGCTCGTTCCTGCACAGCCAGGTGCGCTCGATGGTCGGCTCGCTGGCGTGGGTCGGCGAGGGGCGCTGGAGCGCCGCCGATCTCGCCGCGGCGCTGGATGCGCGCGCGCGCTGTGCCTGCGGACCGGT
>JBARWE010000150.1:0-8896 GCA_049646625.1 Xanthobacteraceae bacterium | reverse complement strand
CCGCCGGCTGCCCGGCGCACGCAGCGACAACACCAGCACCAAGGCCACCAGCACCGGCGCCAGCATCGCAAGGCCGTGACCGAGAAAGTCGGCGGCGGCGAGCGCGCTGCCGACCCGCGACGGGTGCTGCGCATAGACTGCGGCATAGGCGAGCGGCGCGAACTCCGCCTGCCACAGCCAGACAAGATGCGGCGCCATGGCCACGGCGAACACCGCGACGGCAACCCACGGCGCCGGGCTGCGCAGAAAGACCGCGCGCTGCGGATGCAGCAGCGCCGTAAGCCCAACGGCACCGATCATCGTCACCGCCCAGTATTTCGTCAGCACGCCGGCGGCGGCGGCCAGCCCGAGCCACAGGCCGGCGCGCGCATCCCGCTTCTCGAACGCATTGAGATAGGCCAGCACGATCAGCGGCAGCACCGCCACCAACGCCAGGTCGGCATTGTACTTGAAACCCTTGAAATTGAAGATCGGACAGAGCGCCAGCAGCACCACACTGAGAAAAGCGCGGCGGCGATCGACCACCCGGCCGGCGATCAGCCAGCAGACGAACAGGCCGAAACCGGTCGTTGCCATAGCCAGCGCATAGGCAGCGGCATCGGTCGCCGGCAGCAAGCGAAACCACACGCCGGCAATCCAGCCCGACAGCGGTGGATGCTTGCCGTAACCGAGCAGAAACGCGCGGCCCCAGGCATAGGCTTCGGTGGTGTCGAAATGCAGGTCCTGCCCGCTCTTCAGCAGCACCAGGATCGCGGTCCACGCCACCGCATGCGCGAACACGAAACCGGCGGCCACAGCGCGCGCGGTCCGTCGTTCGCCGATCCCGGCGGCGCTCCATGCGATCAGCCGGCGCAACAGCCGTCCCACGCCGCTTCGCCGCGTCAGCGCCGCCGGCTCGCCCGGCTGCGAATCAGTCTGCCCCATACGCCCTCTCGCCTGCCAACCAACAGCGTTTTCGAGCGAAGTGGAAGCCGGTTCGCGTTAAGAAAACGCGCCAAAACAACGATCCAGAGCGCCGCTTCTGATTCCATCAGAAGCGAAAAAGCTCTAGCAGCGTCGCAACGCGGGCCGCAACCGCGTTGCGCGTGCCACAGGCTGATATCTCTCCAGAGTACTACCGCTGTGGCGGCACGGCGATCAGCAGATACCGCTCGGGCTTGCCGCGCGTGCCGAGATAGTCGCGCGCCAGCGTCACGTCCGTACGCTGGCGCGCGGGCTGGCCTGCCGCCCGCGCCTCGATTACGGCCACGCAATCGGTGTCGGTGCTCGGGCAGATCCACACGATGCCGTCGCGCGCGATGCGGCCGGCGTCGGTCCACGGCGTCACCTGCGGCCGCAGCACGTCGTAGGTCGCGGGCGCGTCTGCGGCGTAGAAGGCAACGCCGTTGATGATGTGATCCTCACCGCCGACCAGACGGAACGGCGCCTCGCTGACCCGCCGCCACGCTTGCTCGGCGGCGCCGGCCAGTAGCCGGTAATGCGCCATGTGGTTCTCCAGCCCGTGCCGGTGGATCACGATCGCCGCGACCGGCGCGGCCATGAGCGCCAGCAGCGGAAAGGCGAGAGCGAACGCAACGGTGCGCCGCGCCGCCGGCCGGGGAATGGTGACGAGGGGTGAGGACAACAGCACCACCGGCAATAGCGTCATGCTGCCCATCGCCCACAGCGACACCGCTTCGCTGCGGGTGGCGATGGCAACGGCGACCGGAAGCACCAGAGGCACGGCAAAGACGACCAGCGCCAGGCGGCGATCGGCATCGCGCGGCCACAGCATGTCCTTGACGCCGCCGCGAACGATGCGGGCGGCGAACACCACGATCAGGATCGGCAGGATGACATAGGCGGCCGCGCCGGTGAGATATTCGGGCGCCGCCGTCAGCGCCTCGTGCAGCGAGCGGCGGTGCGAGGCGAGCGCATAGCCGAAGGTCTCGAACCCGTTGGCCGCCACCCAGACAAGATGCGGCGCCAGCACGGCAAGCCCGGTGACGATGCTGACCCATGGCGCCGACGAGCGGAAATAGGCGGCGCGGCGGGAATCGATCAGCGCCGCGACACCGAAGCCAGCCAGCAGAAACACGGCCCAGTATTTGCCGAGCATCGCCAGCGCGGCAGCCACGCCGGCCAACGCCGCCCAGCCCGCGGTGCGGGTTTGAAACGAGCGCAGGAACGCCCATGTCGCGAACGCCCACAGCGGAATCATCACCGTGTTGGCGTTGTATTTCAGCGCCTGGAAGTTAAAGAACGGAACCAGCGTCAGCATCAGTAGCCCGACGCCCAGCTTGTCGCCCGAGAGCGAGGTCCGCATCAGGCGCCAAGCGAACCACAGCGCGATACCGACGCACACCATCGCCAGCAGATAGAACGCCCAGTCCTGCCGCGGCAAAATGCCGAACCAGAGACCGGCGAGCCAGCCCGACAACGGCGGATGCTTTGGCGTGCCGAATGGCGCCTCGCGCGCCCACACCACGGCTTCGGCCATGTCGAAATGGACGTCCTGGCTGCCCTTGGCGATCACCGCATAGAGCGTCCACACCCCCACATAAGCGCCGAGCAGGAGCGGAACCATGCGGCCGGCGCGTGCCGGATCGCCCATGCCGTCGAGCAGGCGATCGAGCCACGCGGCAACACCGCCGCGCAAGCGCGGCACTGGTTCGGACAAGGATGCAGCCAAGCGAAACCTCTCCTTTGCGTCCGCACGGGGTAGACCGGAACCCCCGCTGCCGGTCAAGACCAAAGCGGGGCTTGCGTCACCGGTTCGCTTGCGAGGGACAGGCCCCGATGGTAATCCCCGCGCCCATGGCGCAAATTCCCATTTCCAACATCCGCAACTTTTCCATTGTCGCCCATATCGACCATGGCAAGTCGACGCTGGCCGACCGGCTGATCCAGTTAACCGGCGGGCTGGCGGCGCGCGAGATGAAGGAACAGGTGCTCGATTCGATGGATATCGAGCGCGAGCGCGGCATCACCATCAAGGCGCAGACGGTGCGCCTGACCTATCCGGCCAAGGACGGCCAGACCTACATCCTCAACCTGATCGATACGCCCGGACACGTCGATTTCGCCTACGAGGTGTCGCGTTCGCTCGCCGCCTGCGAGGGATCGCTCCTGGTGGTGGACGCGAGCCAGGGTGTCGAGGCGCAGACGCTCGCCAACGTCTATCAGGCGCTCGACAACAACCACGAGATCGTGCCGGTGCTCAACAAGATCGACCTGCCGGCGGCCGAGCCGGACAAGATCAAGCAGCAGATCGAGGACGTGATCGGCATCGACGCCTCCGACGCGGTGATGATCTCGGCCAAGACCGGGCTGGGCATCGAGGACGTGCTCGAAGCCATCGTGCATCGGCTGCCGCCGCCGAAAGGCGAGCGCAACGCGCCGCTCAAGGCGCTGCTGGTCGATTCGTGGTACGATGTCTATCTCGGCGTCGTCGTGCTGGTTCGCATCGTCGACGGCGTGATGCACAAGGGCCAGCGCATCCGCATGCTGGGCACCAATGCCGCCTACGAGGTCGAGCGGATCGGCTACATCACGCCGAAGCTGGTCAACGTCGACGAACTCGGCCCCGGCGAGATCGGCTTCATCACCGCTGCGATCAAGGAAGTGGCCGATACCCGCGTCGGCGATACCATGACCGACGACAAGAGACCGGTGAGCGAGGCGCTGCCCGGCTTTCGCCCGGCGATCCCGGTGGTGTTCTGCGGCCTGTTTCCGGTCGATGCCGCCGATTTCGAGACGCTGCGCGCGGCGATGGGCAAACTCAGGCTCAACGACGCCTCCTTCACCTTCGAGATGGAGACCTCGGCCGCGCTCGGCTTCGGTTTCCGCTGCGGCTTTCTCGGCCTCCTGCACCTCGAAATCATCCAGGAACGGCTGTCGCGCGAGTTCGACCTCAACCTGATCGCGACCGCACCCTCCGTCATCTACAAGATGCGGCTGACCGACGGCACGAGACTCGAGATCCACAATCCGGTCGACATGCCGGACGTAGTCAAGATCGACGAAATCGAGGAGCCGTGGATCGAGGCCACAATCCTGACGCCGGACGAGTATCTCGGCAGCGTGCTGAAACTGTGCCAGGATCGGCGCGGCGTGCAGAAGGAGCTGACTTACGTCGGCACCCGCGCCATGGTGAAATACGAACTGCCGCTCAACGAGGTGGTGTTCGATTTCTACGACCGGCTGAAATCGGTCTCGAAAGGCTACGCCTCGTTCGACTACAACCTTGCCGACTATCGCGCCGCCGATCTCGTCAAGATGCAGATCCTGGTCAACGGCGAGCCGGTCGATGCGCTGTCGATGCTGGTGCATCGCACGCGCGCCGAGGGGCGTGGCCGCGCCATGGTCGAGAAGATGAAGGAATTGATCCCGCCGCATATGTTCCAGATCCCGATCCAGGCGGCGATCGGCGGCAAGGTGATCGCGCGCGAAACGGTGCGGGCGCTGCGCAAGGACGTCACCGCGAAATGCTACGGCGGCGACATCACCCGCAAACGCAAGCTTCTGGAGAAGCAGAAGGAAGGCAAGAAGAAGATGCGGCAGTTCGGCAAGGTCGAAATCCCGCAGGAAGCCTTCATCGCCGCGCTGAAGGTGGACGGCTAGCGCCGACGGACCGCTGGCACGCGACCGCCTTCCCTGCCCGCGCCCAACCATCGCCAAACGCTCTATTGATCGGCGCGGCAATTTGCCCTTTGATCCGCGTCAGTCCTGTCAAGTGGCAAAGCCGTCGATGTCGCAACCGCGCCTGAGCATCCGCCTCGACCTCACCAGCGAGGATCGCATCGGCCCCGGCAAGATCGCACTCCTGGAGGCGATCCGCGAGACCGGCTCGATCTCCGCCGGCGCGCGCCGGATCGGGATGTCCTACCGCCGCGCCTGGCTCCTGGTCGAACAGATCAACGAGGCGCTGGCACAGCCGGCGGTGACTGCGGCGCCGGGCGGCCGGCAGGGCGGCGGCGCGGCGCTGACGCCGGCCGGGGCCGAACTAATCGAGCTTTACCACGCCATCGAAGATACCGCCTATGTGTCGGCCCGCGACCAGTTTCGCGCGGTCGAAAAGCTGACGCGCAAGGCGCCGCGCGGCAAAGCCTGACCGGTGCACACCGCACCGCCCCGCTACTGCGGCGGCGTCGCCTCCACCTCGATGCCGGAATACCAGGCCGCGAGGTCGGCGATATCGGCGTCCGACAATGGCTTCGCCACCACGTTCATGTTCTCCTCGCTGCGCACGCCGTCGCGAAACGCCTTGAGCTGCTTTTCCAGATACATCGCCGGCGAGCCGGCGATGTTGGGGGCGATCGGCATTTTCGACAGCCCGTCGAGACCGTGGCAGGCGACGCACTGCACCGCCTTCTTGCGCCCGGCCACGGGGTCGCCGTCAGCCTGTGCGGAGCCGGCGGACGCCACCGTCGCGACCGCCAGCACTCCTGCCGCCGCCAGACGGCGCGCCGTCACCTGCATCGGCCCTACTTGTCCTCGTAGGTGATGCGGTAGAGCGCGCCGGCAAGGTCGTCGGAGATCAGGAGCGAGCCGTCGCGCAGTTGCGCCACATCGACCGGCCGGCCGAGATACTCGCCATCGCCGGTCAGCCAGCCGGAGGCGAACACCTCGGTCTTGTCGGCGCCGCCGTCAGGCTTGAGCGAGGTGAACATGATCCGCGCGCCGACCGGCTCCGTCCTGTTCCACGACCCGTGCTGCGCCGAGAAGATGCCGCCGCGATATTTTTGCGGAAACGCCCGGCCGGAATAGAACATCATGCCGAGATCGGCGGCATGGGCGTCCATCTCGACCTCGGGAAACACCACATTGGCCGGCGGCGTATCGCTCTTGTATTCCACTGTGCGGGTCTTGCCGCCGCCGTACCAGGGGAAGCCGAAGTTCTGCCCGGCCTGGGCGATGCGGTTCAACTCGCCGGGTGGGATGTTGTCGCCCATGCCGTCCACCTGGTTGTCGGTGAACCAGAGCTGGCCGTTCTTCGGGTTGAAGTCCATGCCGACCGAGTTGCGGATGCCGCTGGCATAGACCTCGCGGTTCTTGCCGTCGAGATCGACACGGATGATGCCGCCGATGCCGTATTTGGCAAAGCCTTCGAGCTTGTTCTTGGCCGGCACGTTGAACGGCTGGCCGAGCGTGACGTAGAGCTTGCCGTCAGGGCCGACGCGGCACACCCGCGCAGTGTGGTTGAAGCTTTCGTCCTCCTTCGGGATCAGTTCGCCCTGCGCGATCACCGTGCCGACGGCAACGTCCGGGCTTTCATAGAAGAACTCGGCGGCGGGGAAGCTGAGGATGCGATTCTGCTCGGCAATGAACAGCACGCCGTCGCGCGAGAAGCAGACGCCGTTCGGAATGCGGAAACTGACCGATGGCGAGAATTCCTTGACCTCCTCGGCAACCCCGGTCTTGCCGCGATCGGTCACGGCGTACACCTTGCTCTTGCGGGTGCCGACGAAGGTCACGACGCCTTGCGGGCCGACCGCGATGTGGCGTGCATCCGGCACCAGCGCATAGAGGTCGATCTTGAAGCCCGAGGGCAGCTTGATCTTGGTAAGGTGCTTCCTGATGGCCTCGGCCTTGCGGCCGTTCTGCGGCACGGTGGGAATGTCGGTGGCGCCGGTCGCCTTGAACGCACCGAGCGTGTCGAGGTTGCGGTCCGGCGACGCGCTCTGCGCCACGGCGGGCGTGGCCGCCAGGAGCGCCGCCGCTGCGGCCGCCCCGAGCAATCCGTAAAGAGACTGGAGAAACATCTGATCCTCCCTGCTGTCGTTATGATTGTTGTGTCAGGTCGCGCGGGGGTCGCGGATATCGGAGGGGCCGATGGCCCGCCCCTGTCGCAAGGGCGCCGGCGGCTCCGGTAGGCGGCTCGCTCGCGCGTTTCGCGGCAGACGCTAGCCCGGCGCGCGATGCGCGGCAGGCAGCCGCAAGACTAGGCCTCGGCAGCTCGGTCCTGCAAGAGGATTGATTCGCTGCGAACGGAGCTTGCCTGGCAGGCGGCGGTCAGGGCGGCTGAAGCCGCCTAGTTCGTGTCGTCAGGCAATGGCGGCAGCGGCGTGATGTCGATGCCTTCTTCCACCAGTTCGCGCGCCTCATGCGACGACGCCTTGCCGTAGATGGCGCGGTGCTCGATGTCGCCGTAGTGCATCTTGCGCGCCTCGGCGGGAAACCGCTCGCCGACGTCATCGGCGTTGTTCTTCACGAAGTCGCGCAGTTCGCGCAGCTTTGCGCGCAACTCGCCGGCCTCGCCGGTCATCAGCGGCGCTTGCGGCTGGGGCTGCGCCTCGGCCTGCGGCGCGGGCGCCTCCTCGCGCCGGCGGCTGCTGCGCCCCACCTGCGGCGCCATCAGCGCCTTCTCGACTTCGGCCGAATCGCACACCGGGCAGGTGACGAGCTTGCGGCGGCGCTGGCTGTCATAGGCGCCGGAATTCTGAAACCAGCTCTCGAAACCATGGCCACGCGCGCAGCGCAGCGTATATCTGATCATGCCGTACCCCGGACCAGCGACAGGCGGTCGCCGTCATGCGGCTCGACGATGCCGAAGCGGCGGCCATGTTGCAGCGAGGGAATGCTGTTGCGCACGCTCGCAACCCGCGCCGGATCAATCTCTGCCAGAATGACACCCGGCTCGGTGCCGGCTTCCGCCAGCACTTCGCCCCATGGATCGACAATCAGCGAATGGCCGTAGGTGACGCGGCCGCTCTCGTGGGTGCCGCCCTGCGCCGCCGCGAATACATAAGCGCCGTTCTCGATGGCGCGCGCCCGCAACAGCGTGTGCCAGTGCGCTTCGCCGGTCTTCTTGGTGAACGCCGACGGCGCGGCAAGGAAGATCGCGCCGCGTTCGGCCAACGCGCGGTAGAGCGCGGGAAAGCGCATGTCGTAGCAGATGGTGAGGCCGAGCCGACCCCATGGCAGATCGGCGAACACCGCGGTGTCGCCAGGCTGGTAGCTTGCCGATTCGCGATAGCTTTCGCCGCCTGCAAGCTGGATGTCGAACATATGGATCTTGTCGTAGCGCGCCATCACCTCGCCGTCGGGTCCGATCAGGAACGAGCGGTTGACGGCGCGCGCGGCGCTCGCCCGCAACGCCAGCGAGCCGACATGGAGATGGATGGCGAGGTCGCGCGCGAGCCGGCGATAGGCCTTCAGCGAGGCGTCGTCGTCCTCCGAGGCGAGCAGCGCAAACAGCGCGGCGCGGTCGGGCTGGATCAGGTTCGAGACCTCGGGCGTCTGCACATAGCTGGCGCCCTGCGCCACCGCCTCGCGGATCAGGCTTTCGGCCTGATCGAAACTCGCCTGCGGCGACAGCGTGGTGCGCATCTGCACCATGGCCGCGGTGAAGGGGCGTGGCTCGCTCATGAAGGCGCATCCTCGCCGGCCAGCAGCGCATCGAGACGGCCCGCACGCTCCAGCGCATAGAGATCGTCGCAGCCACCGACATGGGTCGCGCCGATGAAAATCTGCGGCACCGTCATGCTGCCGGGCGCCCGCGCCATCATCTCCTGACGCAGCACCGGATCACGCGACACATCGATCTCGCGGAACGCGGCATTCTTGCGCTCCAGCAGGGCCTTGGCGGCGCGGCAGTAGCCGCAGGTCGGCGTGGTGTAGATGTCGATGGCGGTCATGGCCGGTCCGATCAGAAACGATCCGCCTTTATATGGGGCCGTCGCGGGGGTCCACAACCCGGGCGAACACCAGCACATCGACGCTCGCCGCGCCGGCGCGGGTCAGCGCCCGCGCGCAGGCTTCCGCGGTGGCACCGGTGGTCAGCACGTCGTCGATCAGGACGACATGGCGCCCGGCAAGGGCAGCCGCCGCGTCGAGCGGCACCCGGAAGGCATTCTGCACGTTGGCGGCGCGCTCGGCCCGCGACAGGCCGATCTGGTGCGGCGTCGGCCGCACC
>JBARWE010000149.1:0-25985 GCA_049646625.1 Xanthobacteraceae bacterium | reverse complement strand
ACGCAGGGCATCGCCGGGACGGGCGGCCGCGGGGGTATCCGAACGCGGGCGTTCGCCGCGGGCACGGCTCGCCGCCTCGGCTTCGACCTTGCGCACCGCCTCTTCCAGCGCCAGCCGCTCGCGGGTGATTTCCGATTCGCTCAGGGGCGGATCGACGCCGCGCAGCTGGGCGATCAGCGCCGAGCGTGCCCGCTCGTAAAGCGCACGCCGGCTCTCGCCGGTGGCACTGGGGTCCAGGCCGGCGACGGCACGGGCTATGAGCGGGTAGTAGTCTGCCATCCTCGTCCAGTCTCGCTGCTGTTTAGCCCAGGCTTGCCCGGAAATGAAGGGCAATCGATCTATCGTGTTGGGAAAACGCGATCTTTTCCGGGCGGCCGGAAGGCAATCGCACCCCCGGCAAGCACGGCACGCCCCTCGCCTCCCCTAAGTTGTCCGCAGGATCGATCCTTACGGCAAATAATTGATTAAGCATGATCGCGGCGACAGCGCGTCAACGCACGCGGCGACAGCGCTGCCTGCTTACGCCTCGAACGGATTCTGCACCAGGATCGTGTCCTGCCGCTCGGGGCTGGTCGACAACAGCGCGATCGGGCAGCCGACCAGTTCCTCGACGCGGCGAACATACTTGATCGCCTGCGCCGGCAGGTCGGCCCACGAGCGCGCCCCCGCCGTCGGCTCTTTCCAGCCTTCGATGGTCTCATAGACCGGCGTGACACGGGCCTGCGCGCCCTCGCCCGCCGGCAGGTGATCGATGTCCTCGCCGTCGAGCTTGTAGCCGACACAAACCTTGATCTCGTCGAAGCCGTCGAGGATGTCGAGCTTGGTCAGCGCCAGCCCGGAAATGCCGGAGGTTCGCACCGTCTGGCGCACCAATACCGCGTCGAACCAGCCGCAGCGCCGCTTGCGCCCGGTATTGACGCCGAACTCCTGGCCACGCTGGCCGATCAGTTCGCCGATCTCGTCGTTGAGTTCGGTGGGGAACGGCCCCTGCCCGACACGGGTGGTGTACGCCTTGCAGATGCCGAGCACATAACCGACCGCGCCCGGCCCCATGCCGGTGCCGGTCGCTGCCTGCGCCGCTACCGTGTTCGACGAGGTGACGTAAGGATAAGTGCCGTGATCGACGTCGAGCAGCGCGCCCTGCGCGCCTTCAAACAGGATGCGCTTGCCCTCGCGCCGCTTGTGGTCGAGCAGCATCCACACCGTTTCGGCGAACGGCAAGAGTTGCGGCGCCAGCGCCGTCAATTCCCGAATGACACCGTCGGCCTCGATCTCGGCCAGCCGCAGGCCACGGCGGATGGCGTTGTGATGCGCCAGCAGGCGCTCCACCTTGTGCGGCAGCGTCGCGAGATCGGCGAGGTCCATCAGGCGGATGGCACGGCGGCCGACCTTGTCCTCGTAAGCCGGGCCGATGCCGCGCCGGGTGGTGCCGATCGCGGTCCGCTCGTTGGTCGATTCGCGCAAGGAATCGAGTTCGCGGTGCAGCGGCAGGATCAGCGTGACGTTCTCGGCGACGCGCAGGTTTGCCGGCGTGATCTCGACGCCCTGCCCGCGCAGCTTGGTCAGTTCATCCAGAAACGCCTGCGGGTCGAACACCACACCGTTGCCGATCACCGACAGCTTCGAGGGCCGCAACACGCCGGACGGCATCAGCGCCAGCTTGTAGGTCTGACCATCGATGACCAGCGTATGGCCGGCATTGTGCCCACCCTGGAAGCGCACGACGATGTCGGCCTGTTCCGACAGCCAATCGACGATCTTGCCCTTCCCTTCGTCGCCCCACTGGGCGCCGACGACGACAACGTTGGTCATGCCGAGACAGTCCTTTTCATATCTTGCCTCTTCAGCGATCGCCGCCCGAGGCTGAGGCAACCCCGAACTCCGTCACGGGTCCGGGCGGCAGCCATCCGGCAGCATTCCAGAACGGACCGCGTAGACGGCCGTTCAGGTCAACATCATACAAAATTCAGGGCGGGCCTGGCGGCGCGGCATCGCGCTCAGGCGAGGCATGCAACCCGATAACGGATGACGGCGGCGGACGCAAGCGTGACCGCTGGCCCGCGCATGCGAGGAATGTCGGCAAGCTATTGAGCGAGACAGGAAAATCAGCCATTTTCCGCGCACCTTGCAGGCCCGCGCCGACGCCGCTCCAATGCCGGCGGCCGGTTGCCGCCGCTCCTTTTCCGTGACCCTTACAGCCATGCACGCACCCCAGCCAGCGGAGAAGACCCGGGGCTTCGGCCTCGTTAACCAGCCCTATCTGCTGCTCAGCCTGACGGCGCTGTTCTGGGCCAGCAACATTATTGTAGGGCGCCACGTCGTCGGCCAGGTCCCGCCGATCCTGCTGGCGCTGATCCGCTGGAGCGGCGGCTTTCTGCTGATCCTGCCGCTCGCCTGGCCGCACCTCAAGCGCGACCGCCCGATCATTCGCCGCCACCTCGGCATCCTGCTGCTGCTGTCGGTCAGCGGCATCACCACCTTCAACACCATGGCCTACTGGGCGCTGGAATACACCCAGGCGCTCAACGGCCTGCTGCTGCAATCCTCGACGCCGCTGTTCGTCGCGCTATGGTCGCTGATCCTGCTCGGCGTGCGGCTGACGCTGGCGCAGGCGCTCGGCGTTCTGGTGTCGATGGCCGGCGTCGTCACCATCCTGCTGCGCGGCGACCCCGCCGCGCTGGCGGCGATCGAGTTCAACCGCGGCGACGTCATTTTCGTGGTCGCCTTCGCGATCTTCGGCTTCTACACGACGCTGACGGTCAAAAGCCCGCCGATCCACCCGTTTTCGTTCATCGCCGTCACCTTCGGCTGCGGCGGCGCCCTGTTGATCCCGTTCGCGATCTGGGAACATGCCGCCGGCCGCGTCATGGTGGTGACGGCCGAGAGCGTGCTGTCGGCCGCCTATATCGTGGTGTTTCCGGCGACGCTGGCCTACCTCTGCTACAACCGCGGCATCCAGTTGATCGGCGCCAATCGGGCCGCACCGTTCTCCCACCTCATTCCGGTATTCGGCTCGATCATGGCGATCGGGCTGCTCGGCGAGGAGGCACGGCTGTTTCACCTGGTCGGCTATGCGCTGGTGTTTTCCGGCGTCATCGTCGCCGCGCGCTCCCCGGCCAGGCACAAGGCGCCAGCCACGCACCAATGACGGAAAAGCCCGCGGGCACCCGCGGGCTTTCGGCCGATCTTAACGATCGTTGCGTGGACGGCTCAGAACGACAGTGCCTTGACCTGCTTGACCTGCGGCAATCCCTGCACCTCGGCGAGCACGCCGGCCGGCACCGCGCCATCGACCTCGACCAGCGCGATGGCATCGCCCCCTTGCGCCTTGCGGCCGAGATTGAAGGTCGCGATGTTGACCCCGGCCGCGCCGAGGATCGAGGCGAACTTGCCGATGAAGCCGGGCTTGTCCTCGTTGGTGACGTAGATCATCGACGGACCGAACGCGGCGTCGACGCGAATGCCCTTGATGTCGACCAGGCGCGGCTGGCCATCGGCATAGACCGTGCCGGACACCGAGCGCTCCATGTCGGCGGTGGCCACCGTCACCGTGATCAGGCTCTCGTAGTCGCTTTGGGCGGCGCGCGTCACCTCGTCGACCACCATGCCGCGCTCCTTGGCGACCACCGGGGCGGAGACGACATTGACGTCGCCGAGCATCGGCCGCAGCAAGCCCGACAGCGCCGCCGAGGTCAGCGCCTTGATCTTCATCTGCGCCACCGCGCCTTCATAGGTGATCGTCACCTTGACGATGTCGGTCTCGGTCAACTGGCCGGCGAACGAGCCGAGCTTCTCGGCAAGCTCGACGAATGGCTTCAGCTTCGGCGCTTCTTCCGCCGTGATCGACGGAAAGTTGATGGCGTTGGTGATGGCGCCGGTCAGCAGATAGTCGGACATCTGCTCGGCGACCTGGAGCGCCACGTTCTCCTGCGCCTCGGTAGTGGAAGCTCCGAGATGCGGAGTGCAGATCACCTTGGCATGGCCGAACAGCACGTTCTTGGTGGCCGGTTCTTCCGTGAACACATCGAACGCGGCGCCGGCGACATGGCCGGCATTGAGCGCATCGACCAGCGCCTGTTCGTCGACCAGCCCGCCGCGCGCGCAGTTGATGATGCGCACGCCCTTCTTCATCTTGGCGATTGCCGCGGCGTCGATGATGTTGCGGGTCTTGTCGGTCAGTGGCGTATGCAGCGTGATGAAGTCGGCGCGCTTCAACAGGTCGTCGAGTTCAACCTTCTCGACGCCGAGATCCTTGGCACGCTCCGGCGACAGGAACGGATCGAACGCGATCACCTTCATCTTCAAGCCCTGCGCACGGTCGGCGACGATGGCGCCGATGTTGCCGCAGCCGATGATGCCGAGCGTCTTGCCGGTGATCTCGACGCCCATGAAGCGGTTCTTCTCCCACTTGCCGGCCTGGGTCGAAGCGTCAGCCTGCGGGATTTCGCGCGCCAGCGCCAGCATCAGGGTGATGGCATGCTCGGCGGTGGTGATCGAGTTGCCGAACGGCGTATTCATCACGATGATGCCGCGCGCGGTCGCGGCCGGAATCTCGACATTGTCGACGCCGATGCCGGCGCGGCCGATCACCTTGAGGCGCTTGGCGTTGGCGAGAATCTTCGCGGTCGCCTTGGTGGCCGAGCGGATGGCGAGGCCGTCGTAATTGCCGATGATCTCGGCGAGCTTGTCCTTGTCCTTGCCGAGCGCCGGCTGGAAATCGACCTCGATGCCGCGATCCTTGAAGATCTGCACGGCGGCGGGGGACAGGGCATCGGAAATGAGAACTTTGGGCTTGGCCATGGGAGTTGGATCCTGAACCTGAAACAGTGATCGGGGCGGCCTACCCTCTCCCCTTGTAGGAGAGGGTGGCGAAATCGAGTGAAACGAGATTGAGCCGGATGAGGGGTGAAGCGGTAAGGGATCAAACCCCCTCATCCGCTTCGCGGCTCCGCCGCTCAGCACCCTCTCCCACACGGGAAGAGGGAAAGAAAAGCTACGCTGCCTTGGCGAGCGACGCCTTGGCCTCGGAAAAGGCCCAGTCGAGCCACTGCGTGAGAAGCGCGACGTCGGCGGCTTCCACCGTGGCACCGCACCAGATGCGTAAGCCCGGAGGGGCGTCGCGGTAGTGGCCGAGATCGTAGCCGGCGCCTTCCTTCTCGACCGCTGCGACCAACGCCTTGGCGAAGGCTGCTTGCGCGTCGGCGGCAAGCGCCGTCACCACCGGGTCGACCACCTTGAGGCAGACCGAGGTGTTGGAGCGGATTGCCGGATCGGCGGCGAGGAAATCGATCCACGGCGTCTTGGCGACCCAGTCCGTCAGCACCTTGGTGTTGGCGTCGGCGCGGGCGATCAGACCTTTCAGGCCGCCGACCGACTTCGCCCAGTTCAGCGCATCGAGATAGTCCTCGACGCACAGCATCGACGGGGTGTTGATGGTCTCGCCGACGAAGATGCCCTCGTTCAGCTTACCGCCCTTGGTCATGCGGAAGATCTTCGGCAGCGGCCAGGCCGGCGTATAGCTCTCCAGCCGCGCCACGGCGCGCGGCGACAGGATCAGCATGCCGTGCGCGGCCTCGCCGCCGAGCGCCTTCTGCCAGGAGAAGGTCACGACATCGAGCTTGGCCCAGTCGAGGCGTTGCGCAAACGCCGCCGAGGTGGCGTCGCAGATCGCCAGCCCCTCGCGGGTCGCGCTGATCCAGTCGGCGTTCGGCACGCGCACGCCGGAGGTGGTGCCGTTCCAGGTGAAAACGATATCGGAGGCCGGGTCGGCCTTGGCGAGGTCGGGAATGTCGCCGTAACCGGCGGTCAGCTTGGTGACGTCCTTGAGCTTGAGCTGCTTGACCACATCGGTGATCCAGCCTTCGCCGAACGACTCCCAGGCGATCATGGTGACGGGGCGTGCGCCGAGCAGCGACCACAGCGCCATCTCGACCGCGCCGGTATCGGACGCCGGCACGATGCCGATGCGATAGTCGGCCGGCACCTCAAGCACCTCGCGCGTCAGATCGATGGCGGCCTTCAACTTGGCCTTGCCGATCTTGGCGCGGTGCGAGCGGCCGAGCGGGGCGTCTTTCAGGTTTTCGGGGGACCAGCCGGGGCGCTTGGCGCAGGGGCCGGAGGAAAAATGCGGCACGGTCGGCCGCTTGTCGGGCTTCGCGACGGTCATTGTCTATCCTTCCAGATAGTAAGCCTCCCGTTGGGGGGAGGTGTCCCGCCGCGGGGGATAAGGCAGCGCGGGCACGACCGTCAAGGGCTATTTTGGGATGAGGGCCGGCAGGGCCGATGGGCGGCCATGCGCGGGACCGGCCCCCACCCCTGCCAAAACCTCTGCCTGAAACGAAAAAAGCCGGGGTAGACCCCGGCTTTTTTTCTTTCCAACCGCGCCCGTATCAGAACTTGTAGCCCAGCCCCGCCCGCACCGTGTTGATGTTGGTATCAATCGCGCTGGTGAAGCGGATGTATTCCCACTCCGCGCGCAGGAACAACCCGGCATACAGGGCGACATCGACGCCGAGACCGGCGGTATAGCCGTAAATAAAGCGATCGTTCTGGGTCGCGATCACGCCGGGGACAGTCGGATCGTTAACACCGACGGTGCGCACGACATCCGCGCGTCCCAGCGCCACGCCACCGAACACATACGGCAGGAATGCGCCCCAGACGTAACCGGCGCGGGCGCGCAGCGTGCCGAAATCCTTCACCGTGACCGCGACGGACGAAAACGAGGTCGGGACCGCAGCCGTCGATTCCCAGTACGACAGCGAGCCGAACCTGCTGTTGAAGTAATTTCCTTCGAGGCCGATGACGACGTCGTCCCACTGGGTGTTGTAGCCGATGAAGGCACCATAACCCGTGCGTGTGCCATGCGAGTTGCCCGGCGAACCGGAAGAGAATGGCACGCCCGGATTGAGCGCGGCGAAGGACGCCGCCAAGTCGCTATTGATGTTCGCCTTAGGCTTGATGTCGATCGAACCCCAGCCAGCATGCCCGCCGACATAGACGCCCTGCCAGTCGACGACCCCGGGTCCGGCGTAGTCATCGACAAAACCGCCACGCAGCACCGGCAGGTCAGCCGCGAACGAGGCTTGCGCCATCCCAACTGTCAATGCCGCTGCTACCAGAATCCGACGCATGTTACGCTCCCGTGCCCGATTGGCCTCGCGCACGATCATCCCTCGTTAACCTTAATCATTCGTTGTCACGCAATCGGCCGACGCAACTTTGCAAGCATCATGCTGGTAAAAAAAGCAACGGCGCGGGAAGCACCCCGCGCCGTCAAGACAATTGCCGAAGAAAGATTGCGTCAGCCCTTGGTCACGAGCGGCGGCGGGGGCGGCAGATAGACCGGCGTCGGGTTGAGCGACCAGCGCACGCCCAGTTTCACGTCATGCGAGGTGATGTCGCGGAATTCCATCGGATTGTACACATTGTTGGTGCCGTCATAGGTGTAGAGATCGCCGCTCGCGGCATTGCCGAGATTGACGTAGCGGTATGCCAGTTCAATCGTCAGTCCGGGCGACACCTGGTAGGCCAGACCCGCATGCAGTGCCCAGGCGAAATTCCACTTGGAGGCCTCGTCGCCGAAAGCCGCGCTGTAGACCGGCCCGCCGATATCGGTAAAGCTGGAGATGGTGTTGCGCGACATGCCGACGCCCGCGCCGACGAACGGGGTGATGTGCCACCAGGTGCCGAGATCGACATAGGCGTTGGCCAGCACCAGCCACTCCGACTTGCTGCCGGTATAGATGTCGGTGCCGAGCGCCGCGCCGTTGAAGTAGACGATGTCGGTGCCGTGGAAGTTGGCCTTGCCGCGCCACTCGCCGGTGATGTCGCCGCGCAGCCAGTTGTTGAAGGTGTAGCCGAGACCGACGCCGTAGATACCGGCGCTGTCGAAGCCCAGCCCCTTGTGCTCGACCGAAATGCCTGGGTCGTTATAAAGAGCGTTATGAAGGCTTTTGACCCGCTGGTTGCTCATGCCGATATCGCCGCGCAGATACCAGCCGCCGAATTCCATCGGCGGCGGCGGCAGATAAGCCGGCGGCGGCGCGATCGGCAGATCGGCTGCAAACACCGCGCCCGACATCAGGGAGGCCGCTCCGGCGGCCAGCAGGAATTTTACGCTACGCATCGTCGTGCCCTCTTGTGTGGTGAGGCGAAACCCCACGCCGGGAAACTCGTGAGGCGACGATGGCAGCAAATGTTTAAGCGTCGCTTAACCCTAATAATTAAGGTTGATTTTGCGTTGCGAGGAGCGCGCGAATGCGATTGGTCGCCGCCGCGCCACACCTGCTAACGAAGCGTAAAAACGGAACCGGCGTCTGGCCGCCTCAACGCAAGGCGAGCCGCGGCATCTTCGGCAGGAAGAAGGCCAATAGCCCGATCGCCGGCAGGAAGGCGCACACGCCATACACGAAGTCGATGCCGCGATGATCGGCGACAATGCCTAGCAACGCCGCGCCGATGCCGCCGGCACCGAACGAGAAGCCGAAGAACAGCCCGGAGATCATGCCGAAGCGATGCGGCATCAGTTCCTGCGCATAGACGATGATCGCCGGCATCGCCGAGGAAATGATGAAGCCGATGACGACGCTCAGCACCGCGGTCCAGAACAGGTTGGCGAACGGCAGCATCAGGGTGAACGGCAGCGTGCCGAGGATCGAGAACCAGATCACATAACGGCGGCCGATGCGGTCGCCGATCGGGCCGCCGAAATAGGTGCCGACCGCGGTTGCCGCCAGAAACATGAACAGAAAGATCTGCGAGGTCTGCGTCGAGACGTCGAACTTGTGGATCAGGAAGAACGTGTAGTAGCTGGTCAGGCTCGCCATGTAGATGAACTTCGAGAATACCAGCACGATCAGGATGGCGATCGCCAGCGCCGTGCGGCGCGGCGACGGCGCGTTGGGGTGGCGCGCCATCGCCTTGCTGGCGCGCGGCACGATCCGCGGCTTGTACCAGCGCCCGATCCGCCACAGGATCACGATCGCGGTGGCCGCGATCACCGAAAACCAGGCGACGCTCGGCTGGCCGAACGGCACCACGATCAGCGCCGCCAGCATCGGCCCCATGGCCGAGCCGAAATTGCCGCCGACCTGGAATACCGATTGAGCAAAGCCGTAGCGGCCGCCCGAGGCGAGCCGGGCGATGCGTGAGGATTCGGGGTGGAAAATCGCCGAGCCGAGGCCGACCAGCCCGGCGGCCAGCAGAATGACGGCATAGGCATGGGCGACCGACAGCAGCAACAGCCCGATGAAGGTCGACCCCATGCCGATCGCCAGCGAAAACGGTTGCGGCTTGCGATCGGTCAGCGCGCCGACCACCGGCTGCAGGAGCGAGGCGGTGATCTGGAAGGTCAGCGTGATCAGCCCGATCTGGGTGAAGTCGAGCGCGTAATTTTCCTTGAGGATCGGATAGATCGACGGAATCAGCGACTGCATGGTGTCGTTGAGGAAGTGCGACACGCTGATGCCGCCGAGCACGACATAGACCGGGCCGGCGGACACGCCTTGCGCTGCCGCGCCCGGCAGCGGCCGGGCGGCGGTTTGGTCGTCAACGATGACAGGCTTGTTCACGTCATTCTCACGGGCAGAACCGGCCGCGCGCGGCGCGCAGGCCAACCTTCCAAGCTTCAAACATCACGACGTAAGCGAGCCGGTGGCCGGTCGCCAGCGCCGAATAACCATAGCAGGATTGCAGGGATCGCGTTGCCGCGCTCCCGACCTCACGCCGCGGCGGTGTGGCCCAGCGCGGTGACGATCATCTCCACCGCCTCCTCGACGCGCTCGCGGTCGTCGCCCTCGCCCATCACCCGGATCACCGGCTCGGTGCCGGACGGCCGCACCAGCAGCCGGCCATAGCCGTTGAGCTGCTTTTCGGCGGCGGTGATGGCCGACCGTACGCTCGGATTGTCCAGCGGCTTGCCGGCACCATAGCGCACGTTCTTGAGCACCTGCGGCATCGGCTCGAAACGGTGGCAGACCTCCGAGACCGGCCGGCCCAGCTTCTGCACCACCGCCAGCACCTGCAACGCCGCAACGAAGCCGTCGCCGGTGGTGCCGTAGTCGGACAGGATGATGTGACCGGACGGCTCGCCGCCGACATTGAACCCCTGCGCCTGCATCTGTTCGAGCACATAGCGGTCGCCGACCGGAGTGCGCACCAGTTCCATGCCGTGCGATTTCAGGTAGCGCTCCAGCCCGAGATTGGCCATCACGGTGGAGACCACGCCCGGCTTGGTCAGGCGGCCATCCTCCAGCCAGCTTTGCGCGATGACGGCGAGCAGCTGGTCGCCATCGATGACGTGGCCGCGCTCGTCGGCAATGATCACGCGGTCGGCGTCGCCATCGAGCGCAATGCCGAGATCGGCGCGCATCTCGCGCACCTTGGCGCTCATCGCCTCCGGCGCGGTCGAGCCGCACTCCTTGTTGATGTTGAAGCCGTCGGGATCGACGCCGATCGCCACCACGTCGGCGCCCAGCTCCCACAGTGCCTCCGGCACCACCTTGTAGGCCGCGCCGTTGGCCGCATCGACCACCACGCGCAATCCTTCGAGGTTGAGGGTGCGCGGCAGCGTGCGCTTGGCGAACTCAATGTAGCGGTCATGAACGCCGTCGATACGGCGGGCGCGGCCAAGCTGGGCGCTCGCGGCCAGCTTGCGGTCGAGGTTCTCGCCCATGAGATCCTCGATCTGCCCCTCCACCTCGTCGGAGAGCTTGTAGCCCTCCGGGCCGAACAGCTTGATGCCGTTGTCGTCGAACAGATTGTGGGAGGCGGAAATCATCACGCCGAGATCGGCGCGCATCGACTTGGTCAGCATCGCCACCGCCGGCGTCGGGATCGGCCCGAGCAGCAGCACGTCCATACCGACCGAGGTGAAGCCGGCGACCAAGGCATTCTCGATCATGTAGCCGGACAGCCGGGTGTCCTTGCCGATCACCACCCGGTGGCGATGCTCGCCGCGCTGGAACAGAAGCCCCGCCGCCTGCCCGACCTTGAGCGCCAGTTCAGGCGTGATGACGCCGTTGGCGCGGCCGCGAATCCCGTCGGTGCCAAAATACTTGCGTGCCATAAGACCCCCTGCGCCGCCGCCCAGCCGGGGCGCACACCACTATAGACTGGCACCACTTATAGTAGGTTCGCTCAGCGAGGGTTTTCAAAAAATATGATAAATCATTACGCAAGCGCGCGTCGCCACGCTAAGTACATGACATTATTGAACGTATTCTGATGAGCCGGAACCCTTACGGTTTCCGCCTGATCTCCTGATCGTGCTTTGAGGGCGGCGGCTGCGTCAGGTTGACGGCGTCGGAGGCCGGAAACGATTCCTCCAGCGCCTCATCAAGCGCCTTGTCCAGCTTGCGCTTGTCGGCCGCCTCGGCGTGCCGGCGTGCCTGCTTTTTAGCTTCATTCTGCGTGTGATGCCCGTTCATGCGGTCCTCCGCTGCAACGGGACGACAACGTCGCCGGGACGACCCCGTTCCAACCGCGCCCCCCGCGGGCGGCACGGGCTTAGTCCTCCGGCGAACGGCGAGCGGCGGGGGCCGGCGACGGCTGGGTCACGCTGACGGGATCGGAGGCCGGGAAGGTTCCGCGCAGGCCCTCGTCCAGCGCCTCCTCGCGCCGGCGCCGCTCGGCGTCCCGATCAACGCCCCGATCAGCGGCGCGGGTGGCCTGCCCATGCGGGCGACTGGGTTTTCCCGACATCAAACATCTCCTTGAGAGCGAGCGAACCTTGCCGTGTTCCCGAGGGGAAGATATGCAGTCTGCGGTCCTTTACCAGTGCGAGGCGCGCGCGCTCCCCGCGCGGGCGGCAGCGGGAAAAAACATCATGAAACATATCACCTGCATCGAAGACTTGCGCCTCCTGCACATGAAGCGGGTGCCGAAAGCCTTCTTCGATTACGCCGACCGCGGCTCCTATACGGAAGACACGCTGCGCACCAACCGCAGCGACCTCGAAAAGATCAAATTCCGCCAGCGCATCCTGGTCGACGTGTCGAAGCGCGACCTGAAGACCACGATCATCGGCGAGCCGGCGGCGATGCCCTTCATCCTCGCCCCTGTCGGCCTCACCGGCATGCAGCACGGCGACGGCGAGATCTACGCCTGCCGCGCGGCGCAGGCGGCCGGCGTGCCCTATACGCTGAGCACGATGTCGATTTGCTCGATCGAGGACGTCGCCGCCAATGTCGAGAAGCCGTTCTGGTTCCAGCTTTATGTCATGAAGGACCGCGGCTTCATCAAGGCGCTGATCGAGCGCGCCATCGCCGCCAAGTGCAGCGCGCTGGTGCTGACGGTCGACCTGCAGGTGATCGGCCAGCGCCATGCCGACATCAAGAACGGCATGACCGTGCCGCCGGAATGGACGCTGTCGAAACTGATCGACTTCGCAACCAAACCGGCCTGGGTGTCCGGCGTGCTGCGCGGCAAGCGGCGCACCTTCGGCAACATCGCAAGCCAGATCAAGGATACCGACGACATCACCCAGCTCGCGCAGTGGACCAACTCGCAGTTCGACACCACGCTGAACTGGAAGGACGTCGACTGGGTGCGCTCGATCTGGCCGGGCAAGCTGATCATCAAGGGCATCCTCGACGTGGAGGATGCCAAGCTCGCGGCGAAAACCGGCGCACAGGCGCTGGTGGTGTCAAACCACGGCGGCCGCCAGCTCGACGGCGCGCCGTCGTCGATTTCGGTGCTGCCGGAGATCGTCGAGACGGTCGGCTCGCAGATCGAGATCATGTTCGACGGCGGCATCCGTACCGGGCAGGACGCGGTGCGCGCGCTGGCGCTCGGCGCAAAATCCTGCATGATCGGCCGCGCCTATGTCTACGGGCTTGGCGCCGGCGGTCAGGCCGGCGTCGCCAAGGCGCTCGACATCCTCGCCAAGGAGATGGAAACCACCATGGGCCTGTGCGGGGTCAACACCATCGCCGAGATCGACCGCCATATCCTGCGGGGCGACGGCCGCGTCAATTGGGGCTGATAGCGTCACAGGCGGGCTTGGTCCGCGTGCCCATCTTCAAAGGAAAGGTGGATTGCCGGATCAAGTCCGGCACTGACGAAAGAAAATAGCCCACAGTCGGACGAACGAAATGTCCCGCTATTCCAGCGGCGACAAGCGCATCAATTCCCCACCCTTGACGTCGAGCAGCGTCAGCTTGCGGGTGCCGGCATCGATCCGCCACGCCTTTGCCTCGGCCAGCGCCTTATGGAATTTCGTCTCCTGCTCCATCGCCGCCGGCGGGCAGGCCATCTTGGTCGAGGCCAGGGGCCCGAAATTGACGGCGGTAATGCTGAACTCAACCATGCCGTGATAGCGATTGCAGCCGCCGCTGCCCGTCACCTGCCCGTTCTCGGCAATCTCCAGCGTCGTTTGCAGCCGGTCGACGACACCGCCGCCGTTGATATCCTCGGCCAGCCACTTGCCGACCGGCGCCGTCTGCTGAGCCGCCACGGGCGAGGCGGCGACGGCCGCCCCCATCGCGGCAACGGCAATCAAGGCTCGGATCATCGCGGATCTCCCTCGTTCTCACCGTCTGCTGACAAGACCAAAAGCTCGGCGGGAGTATGACGCGCCTCAGTTTTGCGCCAGGTCAGCCTCGACCAGCGCGCGCAATTCGGCCGTCACCTGCGGCCGGCGGCCGAACCACAGTTCGAACCCGCGCACCGCCTGATGCAGCAGCATGCCGAGGCCGTCGGCGGTCCTTAAGCCCCGCGCCCGCGCCGCTGCCAGGAGCGGCGTCTCCAGCGGCACATAGACAAGGTCGTTGACCACCGTGCCCGGCGCCAGCAGCGCGGCATCGAGTGCAAGCGGCGGCTGGCCGTGCATGCCGAGCGAGGTGGTGTTGACGACAAGCGCGCTGCGCGGCAGCAGCCCCGGCACGGCATCCCAGTCAGCCGGCACGACGGTTGCGCCGAACTGCCGCGCCAGCGCCTCGGCGCGCGCAATCGTACGGTTGGCGACATGGATGCGCGCGATACCGCGCTCCTTGAGGCCGAACACCACCGCCCGCGCCGCGCCGCCAGCGCCCAGCACCAGCGCGTCCTCCGCCCGGTCCCAGCCCGGCGCGGCCGCGTCGAGATTGGCGAGAAACCCCTCGACATCGGTGTTGGTCGAGCGCAGCCGGTCGCCCTCGAACCACAGCGTATTGGCCGCCCCGACGGCACGCGCCCGCTCATCCGGTTCCGACAGCGACAGCGCGTGCTCCTTGTGCGGAATGGTGACGTTGGCACCGACGAAGCCGCGCCGCGGCAGTTCGGCGATAAAGCCGGCAAACTCCTCCGGCGGCACCGCCTCGATGCTGTAGCCGCCACTGATGCCGAGCGTGCGCAGCCAGTAATGATGGATCAGCGGCGAGCGCGAATGGGCGGCGGGCCAGCCGATCAGGCAGGCGGCGGGAGCGCGGGATGGGGTCGGCATCGCACCTCGGTCAAGCAGCAGTCAGGCCGCTGATGTAGCACTCTCGCGACCGCGCTTGAAGTCGGCAACGGCGGTCGCGATATCCGGCCGGTATTTGACGCCGCGCCGCACACCGTGCGCAAGCAGCACGCGGCGCACCGCGCGCGAGGCACCGGTCAGGTACACATCGACACCGTGACGCCGGGCCTTTGCGGCCGTGCGGCCGATCATGGTCGCCGCAGTGGAATCGAGAAACGGCACCGCGGAGAAATCGACGACGAATGCCTTGTGGCTGTCGGCGATGCTGTCGAGCACCGCGCCGACGGTCGAGGCGGCGCCGAAGAAGAATGCGCCGGTGATGCGATAGACGACGATGTCGGGGTCGGTGGCAAGCCCGACATCATAGGGCGTGCGGGCAGCGCCGGCATCGTCCGGCCGATCCTCAACCACCAGCGGCGCCGCCGCCTCGACGCCAGTGCTCTCGGCCATGCGGTGGATGAACAGCACCGCACCGAGCGCGAAGCCGACCAGGATGCCCTCGGTCAGGTCGCGGAAAATGGTCAGCCCGAAGGTCGCAAGCAGCACCAGCGCATCGCCGCGGGAGGCGCGGATCAGGGTGGCGAATGCCGCCCGGTCGGCCATGTTCCAGGCGACCACGGCCAGCACCGCGGCGAGCGAGGCCAGCGGGATGTAGCTCGCCAGCGGCGCCGCCGCCATCATGAACACCAGGAGAAACGCCGCATGCAGTATGCCGGCCACCGGGCCATGCGCCCCGGCGCGGATGTTGGTGGCGGTGCGGGCAATGGTGCCGGTGACGCAGATGCCGCCGAACAGCGCCGAGCCGATATTGGCGATGCCCTGCCCCACCAGTTCGCAGTTGGAGCGGTGGCGGCGGCCGGTCATGCCGTCGGCGACCACCGCCGACAGCAGCGATTCGATGGCGCCGAGCAGCGCGAAGGCGATCGCGTCCGGCAGCACCGCCTGGATCTTGGCCAGCGACAACTCCGGCAGCGCCGGGCTTGGCAGCGTATCGGGAATGCCGCCGAAACGAGTGCCGATGGTCTCGACCGGCAACGCCAGCGCCCATGTCGCAAGCGCCGCCACGATCACCGCGATCAGAATGCCGGGCCATGACGGGCGCAGCTTTTTCACCACGATTATGATGGCGATGCAGACGACCGACAGCACGACCGCCGCGACGTTGACGGTGGCGGCCGCCTGCCCCAGCATCCACAGCTTCGGCACCAGATCGCCCGGTTCGCGCCCGGTCAGCGTGATGCCGAACAGGTCGCGCAGCTGGCTGGCGAAGATGATCACGGCGATGCCGGCGGTGAAGCCGACCGTCACCGGATAGGGAATGAACTTGATGTAGGTGCCGATGCGCAGAAAGCCGGCCGCGACCAGAAACAGGCCGGCCATCAGGGTGGCGAGGATGACGCCCTCGACGCCGTGCCGCTCGGCCGTCAGCGCCACCAGGACAATGAAGGCGCCGGCCGGGCCGCCGATCTGGAAACGGCTGCCGCCGAACATCGACACCAGGCAGCCGCCGACGATCGCCGTGTACAGGCCGCGATCCGGCGACACCCCCGAGGCGATGGCGATGGCCATCGACAGCGGCAGCGCCACGATCGCCACCGTCAGGCCGGCCACCACGTCGGCACGGAAATGGCCGAGCCGGTAGCCCTCGCGTAGTACGGTCACGAGTTTCGGCGTGAACAGTTCGGCAAAGGTTGGCCGCGCCAGCGATGGCGCGGAGCGTCGCTCCGCAATCGTCGTGTCGTGCATCTGTCCGTGCGTCCCGTCTGCCGCCGGCGCGCGCAGCGCCGCGGCCCGCGCCGTGACGTCAGCCGGGGTGGCGCGGGGTGCCCGGCTCCTTCAAACGCACGCCGCGCCCGCCATCGTCGCTGCGCGCGTGCTCGCCGATCAGCGCCACTCCGGCCCGGTCGAGTGCCTCAACGACTTTGGTCAGCGACTCGACCACGCCACGAACGCGACCGCCACTCGCCTCCATGCGCTGGATGGTCGGCAGCGAAACACCAGCCATGGCAGCCAGCGTTTTCTGATCGATCCCGAGCAGCGCTCGCGCGGCACGCATCTGGAATGATGTGATCAAGGCTAATTATCCCACTTATCCAGGCACTGTTCAAGCAAATTGCCGTTACAATGATGTTTAATACATCAAAATCCGGGCAATTTCAACCTGGATTCAGTGGTAACCGGCGGTGTGCGTCACGCCGCCGCCCGATGCGCCGCAACGATCTGGTCGGCGGTACGGCCGGTGACTTCGGCCATGCGGTCGAAACGGCGCACAAAGCTGCCGACGCCCGCCGTCGCAGAGCGCAGTTCGACGATCAGGTCGCCGATCTCCGCCTCCGGCATGGCACAACTCACCGCGTCCCAGCCCGGCCAGCCCTCGCGGGTGTCGAAGCCGAGGATCTGGCCACGCCGCCCTGACAGGATGGCGTTGACGCGGGCTGTCGCTTCCGACGGACAGACGATATCGACGATGAAGATCGGCTCCAGCAGCACCGGCTGACACTGCGGCAACGCCTCGCCCACCCCGATCCGCGCCGCGGTGCGGAAGGCAAGGTCGGAGGAATCCACCGTGTGGTAGGAGCCGTCCGTCAGCGTCACCGCGAGATCGGTGACGGGGAAGCCGAGCGGCCCGCGCCTGAGCGCATCACGCACGCCCTCCTCCACGGCCGGGATGTAGTTCTTCGGCACCGCGCCGCCGACGATCGTTTCGGCGAACACGAAGCCGGCGCCGCGCGGCAGCGGCTTGACGTCCAGCAGCACGTCGCCGAACTGGCCGTGGCCGCCCGACTGCTTCTTGTGCCGGCCACGGCTCGTCGCCGGCTTGCGGATGGTTTCGCGGTAGCCGACGCTCGGGGCACGCGATGCGACGCCGATGCCGAAGCGGTCGCGCAACCGTTCCAGCGCCACGCGCAAATGCATCTCGCCCTGGCCCCACAGCACCGTCTCGTGGCTGACGGGATCGTTGATGACCGCCAGCGAAGGATCTTCCTCGGTCAGCCGGGCTAGCGCCTGGCCGAGCTTGACGTCGTCCTTGCGTTCGGTGGCGGCGATCGCCATCGCCAGCACGCCGAGCGGCGGCGCGACGTCGATCGTCACCGCAGGCGCGGCCTTGCCGGTAGTCAGAACATCGCCGGTGGCGATCGGGTCGAGCTTGCCGAAGGCGACGACCTCGCCCTCCGATGCCGACATGCGCCGCTCACCGAGGCCGAGCGCGACACCAGCGATGCCGGACACCTTGCCGGACCCGCCGCCCGTCGCCACGACCGGCGCGCCGTCGCTGAACGACCCGCGCAGGACACGGGCGAGCGACAGCTTGCCGCCGTGCTGAAGATGCATCGTCTTCATCACATAGGCGGCCGCCTCAAGCCCGCCGTCGAGGCCGAGCCGCCGCGCCGTGTCGGCGATGCCGGGCGCCTCGTGGCGCAGCGCCTTCATCAGCCGCGTGACGCCGTTGCCGCGGATCGCCGAGCCAAGCAGCATCGGGCAGATCCGGCCGTCGCGCAGGTCGCGCGCGAGATCATCGAACACCGCATCGCGCGGCGGCGGAATATCGTCGAGCAGTTGCTCCATCAGCCGGTCGTCATGATCGGCAAGCCGCTCCAGCATCGAGAAGCGCGCTTCGTCCTTGCGCGACAGGTCGCCACTCGTGAGGTCGATCACCTCGGACGGCAGATGCTCGCGGTAGACGAAGGCACGCTCCAGCGCGAGATCGACGAAGCCGACGATCAGGTCGCCCTGCCAGATCGGAATCTGGCGCAGCACCAGCGGCAGGCGCGAGGCCGGCTGCAACAGTTGCAGCGTTTCGCGCACGCGCCGGTTCGCCTTGTCGATCTTGTTGAGATAGAGGAAGCGCGGCACGTTGCGGTCCTCAAGCTCGCGCAGAATAAGCTGGAGCTGCGGCAGCTTGCGCTCGTCGGCCTCGCACACCACCACCGCGGCATCGACCGCCGGCAGCGCTGCGCGCATGTCGTGAAGAAAGTCGGTGGCGCCGGGACAATCGATGAAGGTGTAGCTGTCGCCCATGAAAGAGACCGACGCCACGTTGAGCGACAGGCCCATGCGGTGTTCGCGCGCCTCCGGCGTCGCATCACCGATGCTGGAGCCGGCATCGACGCTGCCTGCCTTGGCGATCGCGCCGGTGCGCGCGAGAATGGCTTCGAGAAGGGTGGTCTTGCCGCTTTGAGAAGGCCCCACCAGCGCGATGCACCGGGGGGCGTGGGGACTTCCGCCGTTCTGTCCCATCGCCGCCTCCTTTGAGAAGACGCTCGGCCCGCCTTGTCACCCCTCGCGGGTCGGCGCTCACATCGTTTCAGCGGCGTCTGTGTTTGGCAAGGCGGAACTGCCGTTCGGCAGCAAGCCCCCATAAAAAGGCCCGGCTTCACGGGGAAGCCGGGCCGGACACCATCGGGCAAGCCGCGATCAGCGGCGGTGGCGGTGACTGCGTACCGGCACCAACTGCATGCCTTGGAAGCCGAAGGCAAGATTGAGGCCGGTCTGTCCCTGCGCCGGGACCGGCTGCAGCGAGACGGCGCCGCCGGGGCCGCCGGCAACCAAGGCCGAACCACCGCCGGGGCCGAACGCGATGCTGCTGCCGGTGCCGCCATAGCTGCCGGCAAGGCCGTTGCGGCCAACCCGGCCGGTCGGGGTGAACACATTGAAGGCAAGCGCCCAACGCTCGGTGACGCCAAGGTCGACGCCAACGCGATTGACCTTCGCATCATAATACTGGGCGCGGCGGCGCGGCTGGGTCAGCGTGCAATGCAGCGTCGATTCCGAGCCGATGACGAACCCGACGCTCGGGCCGCCGACACATTGCAGGGTGCCGGCGGGGCGCTGGGCCTGAGCCGAGGCGCCGGCTGCGGAGGCGATGAGGGCAGCTCCGGCAACGGCGCACACGATCGAAAGACGACGCATCGTTTCCACTCCATTTGATCTACGGATTGATAAAAACAGAAAAGTTCAGCGGAGGCGGCGCGCCACTCCCGGCGGTTCATCGGCGGAGCCGCAGGCTCCTTGCCGCGACGCCGGACGGGGGTGTGCCGACCTGCCCTCAGGCCCGCCCGGTGGCACCCGTGAGGGCGGGCGAACCGTTCCTCACGACCACTACCGGAAGCTGAGATGCACGCGACTTAGCACCGACAATCGGGGCGAAATTGTGTAAGGGCGCATATCGTGCGTTCACAATCGATCCAGAATGCCGCCACGCTGCCGCCGCCAAAAAGCCGGCCGCAAAAATGCGCCCGTCAGTCCTTGCGGTAGACCGTGGCCGGATCGAACACCCGTTCCCCCTCGGCAAACGACAGCCGCACGGTGCCGTTCGCATCCGCCGCCAGCCGCCGGTAGAAGCACGACCGCCGCCCGGTGTGGCAGGCCGCACCGCCCGTCTGTTCGACCCGCAGCCAGACCGCGTCCTGATCGCAATCAACGCGCGCCTCGACCACCCGCTGCACATGGCCCGAGCTTTCGCCCTTGCGCCACAGCCTTGCCCGCGAGCGGCTGAAGTACCACGCCTCCCCGCTCGCCAGCGTGCGGGTCAGCGCTTCCTCGTTCATGTGCGCGACCATCAAGACCTCGCCGCTCGCCGCGTCAGTGGTGACACAGGTGAACAGGCCGGCAGCATCGAGCTTGGGGCGAAACGTCAGCCCCTCCTCGCTGTCATCGCGGTCGGGTTCGGAAGCCATCGAACTATCCCGGAACTCTGTCGTGGGGTATCGCGCGCCAACGCTCAGCGTTGCGGCGCGCGCACCATCGTCAGAAAACGCGCCTGTTGATGCGGATCGTCGCGGAACGTGCCGGTAAAGCGCGTCGTCACCGTCAGCGCGCCTTCCTTGGCGATGCCGCGCACCGACATGCAAGTGTGCTCGGCCTCGATCATCACCGCGACGCCACGCGGCTTCAGGATGGCGTCGATCGACGCCGCGATCTGCGCCGTCAGGTGCTCCTGGGTCTGCAAGCGGTGGGCGAAGATATCGACCAGCCGGGCGAGTTTCGACAGCCCGACGACACGGTCCACCGGCGTATAGGCGATGTGGGCACGGCCGTAGAACGGCATCATGTGGTGCTCACAGTGCGAGTGGAAGCCGATGTCGCGCACCAGCACGAAGTCGTCATAGCCGGCGGTCTCGCCGAACGTGCGGTTGAGCACCTCGGCCGGGCACAGATGGTAGCCGCCGTAAAGCTCGTCGAACGCCTCGACGACGCGGCGCGGCGTGTCGACCAGCCCCTCGCGGGCCGGGTCCTCGCCGATATAGGAGATCAACGTACGGACCGCCCGCTCGGCCTCGGCACGCGAGGGACGCGGCAGGTCGGAGCGGATGGCGGCGGCCTGAAATTCGGCCGGATCGAGTTCGGCCGAGCGCGTCGCCGGAGCCTTGGCGGCCTCGGGCGATTTGGCGTCGGCTTTGACGTCCGCTTGAGGGTCGGTCGGCTTAACGTCAGAAGGTTTGGCCGCGCGCAGCGGCTTGATCAGTGCGTCCATCTCAACTCCGTTCGACCGGCCACCCGTCAGGGGCCGGAGTGTCACCGGGCAGACGGGAGGCAGCTTCGCCGCCGGACGCCTGAAACCCATTTCCACCTTGGGACGCGACCGTCGCAAGGATGCTTCGCCCCGCGCCCGCCACGCCCTCTCCAAGCAGATGCTCGCCGCCGCAAGACGTTCCCGACAGGAACGATGGAATGCGGCAGACCGGCTGCGCCACGCTTTCTCATGCAGAAAGGTGTATTTCCGCAGCCGCCGTACTATATAGGGTGGCAGCCGCAATCGCCAAGCGACCCGCCAGGCCCGGTCCAAAGCCTGCCTTTCCGGCGCGAAATCAATGGCCTGCGGCGCGGAACGCGATCATGCTGAATGACGTCTACAACAAGCGGATCATTGCGCTCGCCGGCAATATCCCCCGCCTTGGCCGCCTCGCCTCCCCCGACGCCTCCGCGACGGCCCATTCCAAGCTGTGCGGCTCGACCGTCAAGATCGACCTCAAGATGAGCGGCGAGGTCGTCACCGACTTCGCCCACGAGGTGAAGGCTTGCGCGCTCGGCCAGGCATCGTCCTCGATCATGGCGGCGCATGTGGTCGGCTCCACCGCCAGCGAGTTGCGCGAACTGCGCGACATCGTCTGGCGCATGCTGAAGGAAAACGGCAAGCCGCCGCAGGGCAAGTGGGAGGAGATCGCGCTGCTCGAACCGGTGCGCGACTTCAAGGCCCGCCATGCCTCCACGCTATTGACCTTCGAGGCGGTGGTGGACGCGATCGGCCAGATCGAGGCCAAACGCACCGCGGCCGGGAAATCCGCGCCGGCGGAGACCGTGCCGCAGGATTAAGCCGGCCCCGCGGTGACGTTGGCGCCGGCGGCTTCGCGGGCGCGGCGGTCGGCCGCCGTCTCCTTGCGGGCGATCAGCCGGTAGAACATCGGAATGAAGAACACGGCGATGAAAGTGGCAGCCAGCATGCCGCCGATCACGCCGGTGCCGATCGAATGCCGGCTGGCGGCGCCGGCCCCCGTCGAGGTGGCCAGCGGCACGCAGCCGAGCACGAAGGCGAGCGAGGTCATCACGATCGGCCGGAAGCGCAGCCGCGCCGCCTCGACCGCCGCCTCGATCACCCCCATGCCCTCACGGCGCTTGAGCACGGCAAACTCAACGATCAGGATGGCATTTTTCGAGGCCAGCCCGATCAGCGTCACCAGCCCGATCTGGAAATAGACGTCGTTGTTGAGGCCGCGCAGCCAGATCGCGACCAGCGCGCCGAACAGCGCGAACGGCACCGCCATCACCACCGCCAGCGGCAGCGACCAGCGCTCATACTGCGCGGCGAGGATGAGGAATACCATGATCAGGCCGAACACGAACGCCTGCAACCCGGTGCCGCTGGTGGCGATCTCCTGATAGGCCGAGCCGGTCCAGGCGATCTGGTAACCGTCGGGCAGCGAACTGGCGGCAAGCTCGCGCATCGCACCGATCGCCTGACCCGACGAATAGCCCGGCGCCGGATTGCCGATCACCTTGGCGGAGGGAAAGGCATTGAAGCGGTCCATCTGGTCGGGGCCGACGATGCGCTCGACGCGCAAAAGCGTATCGACCGGGATCATGCTGCCGGAGGCGGCCCGCACGAACACCTGCTTCAAGTCCTCCGGACGCTCGCGGAAATTCGCTTCCGATTGCAGGTTGACCTGGTAGTTGCGCCCGAACAGCGTGAAGTCGTTGACGTAAAGACTGCCGAACGTGCTCTGCATGGTTTCGAAGATCGAGATGATCGGCACGCCAAGCGCCTTGGCCTTCTCGCGATCGAGTGTGATCTTGTACTGCGGCACGTTGCTGACGAAGGTGGTCTGCACGCCGGACAGTTCCGGCCGGCTGGCGGCGGCCGCCACCAGTTGCTGCGTCGCCTCGATCAATTGCTGCGGCGTGCCGCCACGCCGATCCTGCACGAACGCCTCGAAGCCGCCGGTGTTGCTCATGCCGCGAATCGGCGGCGGCGTGAAAGCCAGCACCTGGGCATCGCGCACCGGCCCGTTCAACTCCAGGAAGGATCGCGCGAGCGCGGCTGCGCTTTGCGTGGTTTTGGTGCGCTCGTCCCAGTCCTTGAGCTGAACGAAGGAAATGCCGGCGCTGGTCTTCTGCACACCGGCGAGCAGATCGAAGCCGGAGAAGCTGACGATGTCGCTGACCTCGGGCCGGGCCAGGATGTTCTCGTTGACCTTCGCCATGACGGCCTGCGTGCGCGTCATCGACGCCGCCGGCGGCAACAGCGCCACGGCGAATACGCTGCCCTGGTCCTCGTCCGGCACCATCGAGCCGGGGATGCGGAAGAACAACGCCGCCGCCACCGCGCCGATGCCGACGAACAGCAACAGTCCGAATGCGGCACGCTTGAGGAAGAAGCGCACGCCCGCGGTGTAGCCCGAGGTGATGCCGGCAAAGGCCCGGTTGAACCAGCGGAACGGTGCGGCCGGCTCATGGTGCCCCGGCTTGAGGATCAAGGCGCACAGCGCCGGGCTGAGCGTCAGCGCCACGATGCCGGAAATCGTCACCGACACCGCAATCGTCACCGCGAACTGGCGGTACATCTCGCCGGCCAGCCCACCCATGAAGGCGACCGGCACGAACACCGCGCACAGCACCAGCACGATGGCGACGATCGGCCCCGTGACCTCGCTCATCGCCTTGATCGCCGCCTCGCGCGGCGGCAGCTTCTCGGTGGTCATGATACGCTCGACGTTTTCGAGCACGACGATGGCGTCGTCGACCACGATGCCGATCGCCAGCACCAGCCCGAACAGCGTCAGCAGGTTGATCGAGAAGCCGAGCGCGTACATCCCGGCAAAGGTGCCGAGGATCGACACCGGCACGGCAAGCACCGGAATGAGCGTCGCACGCCAGTTCTGCAGAAACACGAACACCACGACGATGACCAGCGCCATCGCCTCAAGGAAAGTCTTGACCACTTCCTGAATCGAGACCCGCACGAACAGCGTGGTGTCATAGGGGATCGACGCCCTCAGCCCTTGCGGAAAGTTCTTCTCCAGCTCCGTGATGCGGGCGCGCACGGCATCGAGCGTGCCGAGCGCATTGGCGCCGGGCTGCAGGTAGACACCGATCGGCACCGCCGGCGTGCCGTTATGGGTGGCGGCGAAGGCGTAGTTCTGGGCGCCCAGTTCGATGCGCGCCACGTCCTTCAGCCGCAGCGTCGCGGCGTTGGCGTCGGAGCGCACGATGATCTCCTCGAAGGCGCGCGCGTCCGGCAGGCGGCCCTCGGTGTTGACCGAATAGGTAAAGGCGAGGTCGGTGCGCGACGGCTCCTCATTGAAGCGGCCGGCGGCGAACTGGGCGTTCTGCTCGCGGATCGCGGCGGCGATATCGCCCGGCGTGAGATCGTACTGGGCGAGCTTGTCGGGGCGCAGCCAGATGCGCATCGAATAGTTCTTGGCGCCGAACAGCGCGGCATCGCCGACGCCGGGGATGCGCTTCAGTTCATCGATGATGTTGAGCAGCGCATAGTTTGAAATGTAGATTGAATCATAGCGCGGATCGTCCGACGACATCGCCAGCACCGCGAGGATGGTGCTCGACTGCTTGTTGACGATCAGCCCCTGCCGCGTCACCTCGGCCGGCAGCGTCGAGATGGCGCGCTGCACCCGGTTGTTGACGTTGATGGTCGCCTGATCGGGATTGGTGCCGATCTGGAACGTCACCGTCAGCCGCATGGTGCCGGCGCTGGAATTGGTCGATTGCATGTAGAGCATGTTCTCGACGCCGTTGATCTGCTGCTCCAGCGGCGCGGCGACGACCTGGGCCACAGTCTCGGCATTGGCGCCGGGATAGGTCGCCTGCACCACGACCTGCGGCGGCACGATCTGCGGATACTGTTCGACCGCCAGCGCGCGCAGCGCCACCAGGCCGGCGAGCACGATCACGATCGAGATCACCATCGCGAAGACGGGACGATCGACGAACGGGTTCGTCCTCATTGCGCGGCCGTATCCGCGCGCGCCGCGCCACCTGCCTTGGCCACGGCGACGGCGCTGCCCGGCTTCACCTTGATGACGCCTTCGGTCACGATCCGCTCACCGGCGGCGAGGCCCTTCTCGACAATCCAGCCCTTGCCCACCTCGCGGCCGATGGTAATGGGGCGGACCACGGCCTTGTCGCCGGCCTCCAGCGCATAGACAAACTGGCCCTGCGGCCCCTGCATCACCGCCGCCTGCGGCACCACGATGGCGTCAACCCGCGTCACTCCCTCGACCGAGACCCGGACGAACTGGCCGGGGCGCAGCTTGTCCTCGGGATTGGCGACCACCGCGCGGGCGCGCAGCGTGCCGGTTTGCAGGTCCAGATTGCTGTCGGTGAAATCGACCTCGCCCTCACGCTCGTAGCGCTCGCCATCGCCGAAGCTGATCCTGACCTTGAGCCGGCCGCCCGGCGGGCCGAAGCCCTGCCCGGTGTCGATGAGACGGCGGATCTCGCGCGCCTCGGTGTCGGTAAAGGAGAAGTGGACGTAGACCGGATCGAGCTGGGTGATCCGCGTCAGCAGGCTGTTGGTGCTGGCGTTGACCAGGCTGCCTTCGGGCAGCACGCGCAGACTTGTGATCCCGGCGATCGGTGCGGTGATGGTGGTGTAGCCGAGATTGATCTCCGCGGTCTTGACCTGCGCCTCGGCGCCGGACAGCGCCGCCTTGGCGAGTTCGCGCGCCGACAGCGCGTCGTCGCGCGCCTTCTCGGTGCCGACATTGCGCTGAAACAGCGTAACCGCCCGCTCCAGATCACGCTCGGTGCGCGCGACCTGGGCCTGCGCTTCCTGCAGGCTGGCCCGCGCCCGCGCCAGCTCGGCCTCATAAGGCGCCGGGTCGATGCGGAACAGCACATCGCCCTCTTTCACCCGCGCGCCCTCGATGAAGGTTTTCTCCTGCAAGATCCCCTGGATGCGGGCGCGCACCTCGACTTCGCGAAACGCCGCGATGCGTCCGGCATACTGGTAATGCAGCGGCACGGCCGCGGGCCTGATTTCGGATACGGTCACGCTCGGCGGCGGGGGCGCCGCGGCCGGCGTCGGCGC
>JBARWE010000148.1:0-3997 GCA_049646625.1 Xanthobacteraceae bacterium | reverse complement strand
GCGATGCCGAGGTCGGCGAAGACGGGCGCGCCGGCCGGTGGCGGCGCTGCGGGAGAGGGCGGACGGAGGGCGGATCGGTTCATATTTGGGATAATAATCCGCAAACAGAACAAATCAAGAACACAGGAGCGTGAGGTTGTGAAAATCCCCGAAAAGCGTTCCCAACCCGTCGCGCTCGTCATGGCCGGGCTTTGTCCCGGCCATCCGACCCCAACCTACGCTCCCCCTTTCAGGGGAGGGATAAAAGGGAGGGGTCCTACGACTTGCGCCGCCGCAGGTGCTCGTCGAGCCGCGGCATGATCTCCACGAAGTTGCACGGCATGGTGCGGTAGTCGAGCTGGGGGCCAAGGATGTTGTCCCAGCCGTCGCGGCAGGCGCCTGGCGAGCCGGGCAGGCAGAAGATGTAGGTGGCGTTCGCCACGCCGCCGGTGACGCGGCTCTGGATCGTGGCCGGGCCGATCTTGCCGTGGCTCATCATGTGAAAGGCAGTGGAGAAGCCGTCCATCCGCTTTTCGAACAGCGGCTCGACTGCCTCCGGCGTGACGTCGCGGCCGGTGAAGCCGGTGCCGCCGGTGGTAATGATGACGTCGATGCCGGGATCGGCGATCCACGCCCGCATCCGCTCCTGAATCGCCGGCACGTCGTCGGTGACGATGTCGCGGTCGGCCAGGCGATGGCCGGCGGCGGTGAGGCGCTCGACCAGCGTGGCACCGGAGCGGTCGTCGGCAAGTGCCCGGCTGTCGGAGACGGTCAGCACCGCGATGTTGACCGGGATGAAACTGCGCTCGCCGCCGCTGCCGTGCGCCATGGTCGCCCCCGCTACAGTCGGTCGGTGGCGAACGTGTTGCACGCCTGCACGCTGCCCTGCTGGTAGCCGATCATGAACCAGCGCCGGCGCTGCTCGGCCGAGCCGTGGGTGAAACTGTCCGGCACGACGCGCCCTTGCGTCTTGCGCTGGATGGTGTCGTCGCCGATGGCGCTCGCGGTTTGCAGCGCGGCGTCGATGTCACCCGGCTCGATGAAGTTCGGCCGCTTCTTCTGCTCGCGGTTGACCCAGATGCCGGACAGGCAGTCGGCTTGCAGTTCGACGCGCACCTGCAAGGCATTGGCCTCGGCACGGCTGCCGGCCTGGCGCTGCATCTGGTTGACGCGGTCGAGGATGCCGAGCAGGTTCTGGACGTGATGGCCGGCCTCGTGGGCGATGATATAGGCCTGCGTGAACTGGCATGCCTTGCCCGAGCAGCCGCGGAAGCGCGTCTCGACCTCGCGGAAGAAGGCGGTGTCGAGGAAAATCTGCTTGTCGGGCGGGCAGTAGAACGGCCCCATCGCCGATTGCGCCATGCCGCAGCGGCCGCCATTGGTGGCGTTGCGGAACAGCACGATGCGGGGACCTGCATAGCGGCGGCCGCTCTCGCTGAAAATCTCGCTCCAGCGGTCGTCGATCTCGCCCAGCACGCCGGCGACGAAGCTGCCCATCTCGTCCTGCGGCACGCCGGTTTTGGGGCGCGAGGCGGTGCGGCTGTCGGTCTGGTAGGTCGGCGCGCCGCCGCCGGAGAGAATTTCCGCGCCGCCGATCAGAATCCGCGGATCGATGCCGACGGCCCAGCCGATCAGGCCGAGCACGATCACCGTGCCGATGCCGAGCCGGCCGCCGCCGATCGGCAGGCCGAAGCCGCCGCCGCCACCGCCGCCGAAGCCGCCATCGTCGCGGCGGTCATCGATATTGTCGCTGCGACGGAAGTCATCGTAGCGCATCGTTCTCGTCTCCTTGCAAGATAGCCGCGCCGGCGTGAAAGCCGTTTGTTTCCGTCAACTGATGCCGCGTGCACGTTCAACGTTCCGCCTGCCCGTTTCATAGCGCGCAGGCATCGCATTGCCTAGACGCCGGTGCGCGCCGGCGTTCAGCATTTCTTCAGCATTGCATGCTCCGTGCATCGTCCGCGCGTGCAGCTAAGCTGCCGTACATGCACGATAAAATCGCGCTTCGATAACTCCGTGTTTACCTCGTCCGGGCATCATCCTGGCAACCGGTTTGTTGGTCCCGCGTCGCCGGCCGCGTCGCCTGAGTCAGGTTCTTGAGTCATGGGTGTGTCGCGTCGCGGGGCGTCTGCAAGGGCGCCCCGCACTCAATTCGAGTCTGTTCCCGAATCGCAGATCATCATCGGCGATTGCGTCGCCGGGATGTCGAAACTGGCGCCGGCGTCGGTCGATCTGGTGTTCGCCGATCCGCCGTACAACCTGCAGCTCCGCGGCGACCTGCGCCGGCCCGACGATTCCCAGGTCGATGCCGTCGACGACGACTGGGACAAGTTTTCCTCGTTTGCCGCCTACGACGATTTCACCCGCGCCTGGCTGTTGGCCTGCCGCCGCGTCATGAAGCCGTCGGCGACGCTGTGGGTGATCGGCTCCTATCACAACATCTTCCGCGTCGGCGCCATTATGCAGGACCTCGGGTTCTGGGTGCTCAACGATATCGTCTGGCGCAAGTCGAACCCGATGCCGAATTTCCGCGGCCGCCGCTTCACCAACGCGCACGAGACGATGATCTGGGCGGCGCGCAGCGAGAAGGCCAAGGGCTACACCTTCAATTACGAGGCGCTGAAGGCCGCCAACGACGACGTGCAGGCGCGCTCCGACTGGCTCATCCCGCTGTGCACCGGCGAGGAGCGGCTGAAGGGCGCCGACGGCAAGAAGGTCCACCCGACGCAGAAGCCTGAAGGGTTACTGGCCCGCGTGCTGCTGTCGTCGTCGAAGCCGGGCGATCTGGTGCTCGATCCGTTCAACGGCACCGGCACCACCGGCGCGGTCGCGCGCCGTCTGCGCCGCCGCTATATCGGCTTCGAGCGTGATTCGGCTTACGCCGCGGCGGCCGAGCGGCGCATCGCCGCGGTCGAGCCGCTGCCGGAGGAAACGCTGGCGCCGTTCATGACGGCGCGTGCCGCGCCGCGTGTGGCGTTCAACGAACTGATCGAGCGCGGGTTGATCGCGCCCGGTACGCGGCTGGTCGATGCCAAAAGAAAGGTCGGAGCGCTGGTGCGCGCCGACGGCGCCATCATGGTCGGCGACAAGGTCGGCTCGATCCATCGCATCGGCGCGCTGGTGCAGGGCGCCGCCGCCTGCAATGGATGGACCTTCTGGCACATTGAGACCGGCGGTGGCTTGAAACCGATCGATGATCTGCGGGCCGAGGTCCGCGGCGCCATGGCCGGCTGAACTGGCCGGCTGAACTGGCAGGTTAAATTGGCTGGCTGAACGGCCACGCCGTCACACGATCCGCAACAGTCCGGCTGCGCCGCCTTCGGTGGCAAGTGCCAGCGTTTCGCCGCTGGCGCTCCAGTCAAGCGCAGCCACGGCATCGCCGTCACGCTCGCGCGCCAGAATCTCCGCACCGTCCGGCAACCGCACCAGCAGCACCGTGCCGTCCTCATAGCCAGTGGCGAGGATGTCCTGCGTCGGGTGCGCGGCGACGCAGGATACGCGCGCATTGAGCGGCGCCAGCATCATCGGCTCCTTGCCCATCGGGCCATCCTTGCTGCCGAACGGCCACAGGATGAGGCAATCGGCGCCCGAGGTGGCGAGCAGTTTGCCGCCGCCGCACCACGTCATGCTCTTCACCCGTGCCGGATAGCCGGTCATGCGCATGTGGCGGCCATCACTGAGGCGCCAGCCGTGCAGCGCCGGCTCGTGCATGGCGGTGACGACGAAGCGACCGTCGGGGCTGAAGGCGATGCCGAGATGCGAGCCGGCCCATTCGAGGCGCTCCGGCTTGGCCGCCATGTTGGGAAACCACAGCGTGGCGCCGCCGTAATGGGCGACCGCGAGCCGCACGCCTTTCGGTGCGAACGTGAGGCCCCCGACGGTGGAGGGCGCTTCCCACGACTTCTCCGCGCCGTCGCGGCCACGCACGAACGCCGTCTTGCCGGCCGACCAGGCCAGCGTGCCGTCCTTGTGCAAGGCGACGCAATCGATCCAGCGCCGCTTCGCGTCGGTTGCGAGC
>JBARWE010000147.1:0-4181 GCA_049646625.1 Xanthobacteraceae bacterium | reverse complement strand
CGCCTCGCGCCTGCGCCGACACCGCGTGCGGCGCGCTGCCGCGCAGGCCATCGGGGGTGGTTTCGCCAGCCATGGCCGGTGCCACCGCAAGCATCGCCCCGATCGCAACGACTGCCGCTATGCTTCGCATCACTCCCCCCTGAAACCTGCCCGCACGCTCTCCGATTGGCCGCCCCGCGTCAACCCACCCATGAGGCGCGTAACCCTTGACCCCTCCTCGCGGAGCCGCCATAGCAGGGGCCGCCGGATCGGTTTTCGACGAGGACAGCATGGACAAGTTCACCACCCTGGCGGGGGTCGCCGCGCCCTTGAAGATCATCAATGTCGACACCGACATGATCATCCCCAAGCAGTACCTCAAGACGATCAAGCGCACCGGCCTCGGCAAGGGCCTGTTCTCCGAACAGCGCTACAACGACGACGGCAGCGAGAACCCCGACTTCGTGCTCAACAAGCCGGCCTATCGCAACGCCAGGATTCTCGTCGCCGGCGACAATTTCGGTTGCGGCTCCTCACGCGAGCATGCGCCGTGGGCGCTGTTGGACTTCGGCATCCGCTGCGTGATCTCGACCTCGTTCGGCGACATCTTCTACAATAACTGCTTCAAGAACGGCATTCTGCCGATCCGCGTGTCGCAGGATGACCTCGACAAGCTGTTCGACGACGCCGAGCGCGGCGCCAATGCGACGATCACCGTCGATCTGGCGGCTCAGGAAATCCGCGGTCCCGACGGCGGCGTGATCCACTTCGAGATCGATGCATTCCGCAAGCATTGCCTCATCAACGGCCTCGACGACATCGGGCTGACGATGGAGAAGAACGCCGCGATCGGCACCTTCGAGACCAAGGCGGCGACAGCGCGGCCGTGGCTGTAGGCGGCCGGCGCCCTCTATAGCGCCGCGATCGCCTCGGCGATCGCCAGCGTCCGCTGCGCCATCTCGGCATGCAGCCGCTCGACCATGCGGCCGTTGAGTTGAATGGCGCCGCGCCCAGCATTTTCCGGCTGCGCGAACGCCTCGACAATGCGGCGCGCCTCGGCGACTTCCTCCTGCGGCGGGGTGAACGCGGCATTGCACGCCGCGATCTGGCTCGGGTGGATCAGCGTCTTGCCGTCGAAACCCATCTCGACGCTTTGCGCGCACTCCTCGGCAAAGCCCTGCGCGTTGGCAATGTCGCCATAGGGGCCGTCGAGGATGGCCAGCCCATGGGCGCGCGCGGCAAGGATGCAATGCATGTAGGCCGGCAGCATGGTGGCGCGTCCCGGCACCATGCGGATCCGGGTCTCGCGGGCGATGTCGTTCGGCCCCATCACGAAGCCGGCAAGCCGCATCTCGACGTCATGCGCCTGCGCCGACAATTCCTCGGCGCGCAGGATCGCGAAAGCCGTTTCGATCATTGCCCAGACCCGGATCGCCTGATCGGCGCCGCCATCGGCAAGCCGGTCGGCGATCGCCGCGAGGTCGGCGACGCTCGATACCTTCGGCACCAGAATGCCGTCGGGGCGCGCCTTGGCGGCCATCGCCAGATCGTCGATCCACCACGGCGTGTCGAGCGCGTTGATGCGGATCAGCACCTCACGGTTGCCGAAGGCGCGCGCCGCCACCGCCGCGCCGACCTGATCGCGCGCACTCGCCTTGGCGTCGGGGGCGACCGCATCCTCCAGATCGAGGATCAGGCCGTCCGCCGGCAAGGTGCGGGCCTTTTCCAGTGCCCGCGGGTTGGAACCGGGCATGAACAGCAGACTGCGGCGGGGGCGAATCATGGAAAACCTCACTGTCTGTTCGCGCAGCGCATGGCTAGCATTGCGCGGGCAAAGCGGCAAAGGGTTGCCGGCACCGCGACAGTGTGATTGATGTATAATACATCATCATAAGGCGCCCCCATGATCCACTTTCCGAAGCGGCTGATCGCCGGCTACCACGATTTCTGCACCCATCGCCTGCCGGCCGAACAGTCGCGCTACCGCGACCTTTCCGAAAACGGCCAGAAGCCGGAGATCATGGTGATCGGCTGCTGCGACTCGCGCGTCGCCCCCGAAACGATCTTCGATGTCGGGCCGGGCGAACTGTTCGTGATGCGTAACGTCGCCAACCTGGTGCCACCCTATGCCCCGGACGGCGAGGCGCATGGCGTCTCGGCCGCGCTGGAATTCGCGGTGCAGGTGCTGCGCGTCAAGCATATCGTGGTGATGGGCCACGCCCAGTGCGGCGGTGTCAAGGCGCTGACCGAGGACTCCGAGCCGCTGTCGCCGGGCGATTTCATCGGCCGCTGGATGTCGCTGATCGAATCCGACCCGGCCAGGCTCAGGCCGATCGGCGATGAGGATCGCAAGGCTTTCGTGACGCGGCTGGAAAAGGCGGTGATCCGCCGCAGCCTGCACAACCTGATGACGTTCCCCTGCATCCGCATCCAGGTCGAGCGCGGCAAGATGGTGCTGCACGGCGCCTATTTCGGCGTCGCGACCGGCGCGCTGTCGGTGCTCGACCATGCCACCGACGAATTTCTCGACGTGCAGACGGCGAATGACATCGTCAGCATGTAGGGCACGATCCCGATCGCATCGTTTTCGTCATGGCCGGGTTTATCCCGGCCATCCGACCTCCACCCTACACTCCCGGGCACCGCAGACAAGTTTACGCAATCTGCGACTGCTATGGCCGGCATGACGACGGGCATAGTTGCCACGCCGTCAATCGAACCATGCTTCAGCTCACGCCGCGAGGTCGGCCACCACCGCATCGAGCAGCGGAAAACCGCTCTGGGTGACGCGCAGCCGGCCGTCGCTGGCGATGGCGATGGCGCCCTCGTCGCGAAGCAACGCGATGCGCGCCGGATCGAGTGTGCGCCCGGCCAGCGCCGCGTAGCGCTCCGGGTCGATCCCTTCCTTGAGGCGCAGGCCCATCAGCAGATACTCGTCGGCGCGCTCCTCGCAGTTCAGCAGGTCGTCGGTGACAAGGCCGTGGCCGTGCGCCTCAACCCGCATCAGCCAGACCTCGGGGCGCTTCTCGGTCGCGGTGGCGTGGCGCACCCCGTCGATATCGAGCCGGCCATGGGCGCCGGGGCCAACGCCGGCATAGTCGTGGCCGCGCCAGTAGACGAGATTGTGCCGGCACTCTGCGCCCGGCCGCGCATGGTTGGAAATCTCGTAAGGAGGCAGCCCACGCGCGGCGCAGATGTCCTGCGTCATGTCATAGAAGGTCCGCGCGGTGGCCTCGTCCGGCATAATCAGTTTGCCGCTCGCGTGGAGAGCATGGAACGGCGTACCCTCCTCGATAGTGAGCTGGTAGAGCGACAGATGCTCGGCCGCCTGATCGATGGCGCCGTTGAGTTCAGCCGCCCATTGCGCCGGCGTCTGGCCGGGGCGGGCATAGATCAGGTCGAACGAATAGCGCTCGAACACGCTGCGCGCGATCGCCACCGCCGCCATCGCCTCTTCCGCGGTATGCAATCGGCCAAGCCCCTTGAGGGACGCATCGTCCAACGCCTGCACGCCGAGCGAGACGCGGTTGACGCCGGCCGCGCGATAGCCGCGGAAGCGTGTCGCCTCGACGCTGGTCGGGTTGGCCTCCAGCGTCACCTCGACATCGGGCGCGACCGCCCAGTGCTTTGCGATCGCATCGAGAATGCCGCCGACCGTGTCCGGCGCCATCAAGGACGGCGTGCCGCCACCGAGAAACACCGACGACACGGTGCGATCGGGCACGCGGGCGGCCATCGCCGCGACCTCGCGCGCAAACGCGGCGAGATAGCGCGCCTGATCGACGCCGCCATGGCGGACATGGCTGTTGAAGTCGCAATACGGGCACTTCGACAGGCAGAACGGCCAGTGGACATAGACGCCGAACGGGGCGGGATCGTCAGCGCGGCGCAAGGCAGATCTCCGCGAGTTTGACGAAGGCGCGGGCGCGATGCGACAGGCCCCGGCCGCGCGGCGGCAGACCGTGCTTCTCCTCGCTGCTCATCTCGCCGAAGGTGCGCTCATGGCCATCGGGCAGGAACGCCGGATCGTAGCCGAAGCCGGCGGTGCCGCGCGGCGGCCACACGAGCCGGCCGTCGACGCGCGCCTCGACCTCCTCGCGGTGGCCGTCGGGCCAGGCAACGCACAAGGCCGAGACGAAATGCGCCGCGCGCCGGGCGGGGGTGGTGGCGCCATGTTCCTGCAACAGCCGCTCGATGCGCGC
>JBARWE010000146.1:0-7694 GCA_049646625.1 Xanthobacteraceae bacterium | reverse complement strand
CCACGGTGCCTTCGATCGGCAGCTTGTTAAGTTCGCGCCGCATCGCGTCGACCGCCGCCTGGTCGGCCGCCTTCTCGTCGCCGCGGCCACGCAGCCGCGCCGCCGACACCGCCGCCCGCTCGGTCACGCGCACGATCTCCAGGGTCAGGATGCGTTCAAGCAGTTGCTGTGGGGGCACTGAGATCGTGGACATTCGGCAAAACTCCTTCAAACGGCCGAACGAAGCGCTGCTGCGCTCCGAGAGTCCAACTCACTGCGTTGAATCAGACTCGTTGATTATCTTTTTTATTCGAGCATGATCTTGTCGGAAACCCGTTCCCACTTTTCGGGATCATGCTTTACTTTAGTTCTTCTCGATACGGATCAGTTGCGCACGGCCGGCGATGACGCGGTCGCGCTTGACCGCCTGCATGGCGCGGCGCACCGCGTCCTCGCTGGTCGCATAGGTGATCAGGATCACCGGCATCGACGGCGCGCCACGCGCCGGCGTCGTCCCACCGGCCCCGTTGCGGCGCCGCTGCACGATCGACTCGATGGAGATGTTCTGCTCGGCGAGGCGGCGCGCGATCGCCGCGGCGGTGCCGGGCATGTCGCGCGCCATCAGGCGGATGTAATAACCGCCCTCGTGACGCCGCATCGGCGCCTGCTGGGTCGCGATCAGTCCGGCGGCCGGCTGACCAAGCGGCAGCGCGCGCACGCCGCGCGCCACATCAGCAATATCGGCAACGACGGCGGATGCGGTTGCGGCACCGCCGGCGCCGGGGCCGATCAAAGTGATCGGCGCAATGCCTTGCCCGTCGATGGTGACGGCGTTGGTCACGTCCATCACCTGCGCGATCGACGAGGCGCGCGGCACCATGGTCGGGTGCACACGCTGTTCAATGCCGGTCTCGGTGCGCAGCGCGACGCCGAGCAGCTTGACGCGATAGCCGAGGTCCTCGGCCGCCTGCAAATCCTCCGGCATGATCGAGGAAATGCCTTCAACGAACACCGCCTTCTCGGCGACCTTGGTGCCGAAGGCGAGGCTGGCGAGGATCGCCAGCTTCTGCGCGGTGTCGTGGCCATCGACGTCGAACGACGGATCGGCCTCCGCATAGCCGAGCCGCTGTGCGTCCTTGAGGCATTCCGCGAACGACAGCCCCTCCCGCTCCATGCGGGTCAGGATGTAATTGCAGGTGCCGTTGAGGATGCCGTAGACGCGGTTGATGCGCGTGCCGGCCAGTCCCTCGCGCAGCACCTTGACGATCGGGATGGCGGCCCCGACCGCCGCCTCGAAATTGAGCGCGCCGCCGTGGCGCTCGGCCAGCGCCGCAAGTCGCACGCCGTGGCGGGCGATCAGCGCCTTGTTGGCGGTCACGACCGACTTGCCAGCCTTCAGCGCCGTCTCGATCGCCGATAGCGCCGGGTCGCCGGCGCCGCCGATCAGTTCAACGAAGCAATCGATGTTCGGGTCGGCGGCGAGCGCCTGCGGCGAGGCCGCCCACGCCACGCCACGCAGATCGAGGCCGCGCTTCTTCGCCTTCGCGCGCGCGGTGACGGCGACGACGCGCACGCCGCGACCACTGCGCGCGGCGAGCGCCCTGCTCTCGCTTTCGATCAAGCGAACGACTTCAGCACCAACGGTGCCCAAGCCCGCAATCCCCACCTTGAGTGGCGCGACCATCTCGCTCCGAACCTGCTGGAAAGCCGCTAGCGCCGGGTGGCGAGCGGCACCACGTTGTGCAACGTTTCGATACCGCTTTCAAGAAAGCGGCGGATATTGCGGGCGGCCTGGCGGATACGCTGCTCGTTCTCCACCAGTGCGATGCGCACGAAGCCCTCGCCGTGCTCGCCGAAGCCGACGCCCGGCGACACCGCGACCCCCGACTTCTCGACCAGCAGCGTGGCGAACGCCATGCTGCCCATCTCGCGGAACGGCTCCGGCACCGGCGTCCAGGCGAACATCGATGCCTTCGGCGGCGGCACCACCCAGCCGGCACGGCCGAACGATTCCACCATCACGTCGCGACGGCGATGATAGGTCTCGCGCATCTCGGTGATGCAGTCCTGCGGGCCGTTGAGCGCCGCCGTCGCCGCCACCTGGATCGGCGTGAAGGCGCCATAGTCGAGATACGACTTGACGCGGGCGAGCGCCGCGATCAACCGCTCGTTGCCAACCGCGAAGCCCATACGCCAGCCGGCCATCGAGAACGTCTTCGACATCGAGGTGAACTCGACCGTGACATCCATCGCGCCCGGCACCTGCAGCACCGACGGCGGCGGGTTGCCGTCGAAGTAGAGTTCCGCATAGGCGAGATCCGACAGGATGAAGATTTCGTGCTTCTTCGCGAACGCGACGAGGTCCTTGTAGAAGTCGAGGTCAGCGACATAGGCGGTCGGGTTGGACGGATAGCAGACGACGAGCGCGATCGGCTTCGGGATCGAATGGATGATGGCGCGCTCGACGGCCGCGAAAAAATCCGGTGTCGGGTCGGCCGGCACCGAGCGGATCACGCCGCCGGCCATCAGGAAGCCGAAAGCATGGATCGGATAGCTCGGGTTGGGCACCAGCACCACGTCGCCCGGCGCGGTGATCGCCTGGGCCATGTTGGCGAAGCCTTCCTTGGAGCCAAGCGTCGCCACCACCTGGGTATCGGGGTTGAGCTTGACGCCGAAGCGGCGATCGTAATAGGCGGCCTGCGCCTTGCGTAAGCCGGTGATGCCGCGCGACGCCGAATAGCGGTCGGTACGCGGCTTGCCGAGCGTTTCCTTCATTTTCTCAATGACATGGGCCGGCGCCGGCAAATCCGGGTTGCCCATCCCGAGGTCGATGATGTCCGCACCGGCGTTGCGCGCGGCGGCCTTGGCCCGATTGACTTGCTCGAACACATAAGGCGGCAGGCGGCGGATACGGTGAAACTCGTCCATTGTCGGCTCCGGGGAAAACCAGCGAACCGGCCTGAGGCGCCGTTCGCGGTCGATTCAGGCATCTTTTATCACGCGGGTCTGCAAGCGCCAGTGTTCCGGCCGGACTTGGCCCGATTTTACAGCGTCCCCATGGTAGCTCCCCAAGGTGACACCCCAAGGCGACGTCTCAAGGCGACGTCTCAAGCACCCGCCGGCCAGGGACCTGAACAGCCCTCTTCCGCCCCGATCCGTTCCGGCACCCCGGCAGGTGGAACCGGCCGGCACCGCCGACGCGGATCGCGGACCACCATACCCGTATCACGGCGGATTTTGGGCCGGCGCGGTGCGGCGCCGGATAGCTCCAGCGCTATTTGCCGGCAGCGCCGCCCTGACGCTCGCGGGCCGCGGTCAGTTCGCGCTCGATCCGGTCACGCTCGGTGGCATCCATCAACGCCTGATCACGCGCGGCCGGCATGTCATGAACGGCCGGGAACGCGCCGGGGGCGGCAGGCCGTGCCGGCACCCCCGCCGGCAGCCCGACCAGCGGCATATCGGCCACCATGGCGCCGCAACCGGCCAGCGCGGAGGTGGCCGCGATCAGCGCGCCCATACAGGCCCTACGCAAGCCTTTCGTTAAACCGTCATTCACCATGCCACCTCGGCCATGCTCCAACTCAAGCGGCTGCATACGGCCTCATTATGTCAAAACCGTCCCGGCATGTCGCGTTGCAGCACATCGAAATTCCCGACCGTCATCGAACTATGCCATCATGATTCGACGACGCTCGACCGTCGCTCTACCCCGATGGAAGGATGATGGGGCACCGCCTTATGACCGAACCAACTTCCCCGAAGCCCGGCACCGGTTACGACCCTGAAGCATTCGCCCGCAACGTGGCGCAGGCGATGGAGAGCACCGGGCAAGCGCTTGCAGCATATTTCAAGGCGCCCGAGGACGGACAGATGCGCGACAAGACGCCATCGGAACTGGCGGAAGTGGTCAAAACCCTAAGCGCCGTGGCCGATTACTGGCTGTCGGACCAAACCCGCGCGACCGAACTTCAGCTCAGCCTTGGCAAATCCTACCTCGACCTGTGGGGCAATGCCGCGCGCCGCCTGGCCGGCGAGGAGACCGCCCCGGCCGCCGCGCCGGAAGCTCGCGACAAGCGGTTCCAGGATCCGGAGTGGCGCAGCAATCCGTTCTACGACTTCGTGCTGCAGGCCTATCTTCTGACCTCGCGCTGGGCTTACGACCTGGTGCGCAAGGCGGAGGGCGTCGATCCCCACACCCGGCACAAGGCCGAGTTTTATATCCAGCAGATCACCAACGCGATCGCGCCGTCCAACTTCCTGCTGACCAATCCCGAACTGGTGCGCGATACATTCGCATCGAGCGGCGAGAACCTGGCACGCGGCATGAAGATGCTGGCGGAGGACATGGCCGCCGGCCACGGCATGCTGCGCATCCGCCAGTCCGACCCGGCCGGCATGGTGGTCGGCGAGCAGATGGCCAACACACCGGGCAAGGTGATCTTCCAGAACGAGATCATGCAGCTCATCCAGTATGCGCCGGCCACGGAGAAGGTGCTGCGCACGCCGCTCCTGATCGTGCCGCCGTGGATCAACAAGTTCTACATCCTCGACCTGCAGCCGAAAAAATCCTTCATCAAGTGGTGTGTCGACCAGGGGCTGACGGTGTTCGTCATCTCATGGGTCAACCCCGACCGCAGCCTCGGCCACAAGACGTTCGAAGACTACATGAAGGAAGGCCCGCTGACCGCGATGGACGTGATCGAGCAACTGACCGGCGAACTCACCGTGCATACGGCGGGTTACTGCGTCGGCGGCACGATGCTGGCATCGACGCTGGCGTGGCTTGCCGCCAAGCGGCGGGTGCGCGTGGCATCGGCGACATTCTTCGCCGCCCAGGTCGACTTCACCTATGCCGGTGACCTCATGGTGTTCGTCGACGAGGAGCAGATTTCCGCGCTTGAGCGCGACATGGCCGAGACCGGCGTGCTGGAGGGCAGCAAGATGGCGACCGCCTTCAACATGCTGCGCTCGAACGACCTGATCTGGTCCTATGTGGTCAACAACTATCTCAAGGGGAAATCCCCTCCCCCCTTCGACCTGCTGCACTGGAATTCCGACGCGACCCGTATGCCGGCGGCCAACCACTCCTATTACCTGCGCAACTGCTATCTGGAGAACCGGCTGTCGACCGGCACCATGGTGCTCGACAACACCACGCTCGACCTGTCGAAGGTCAAGGTGCCGGTCTACAATCTCGCCACCCGCGAGGATCACATCGCGCCCGCGCGCTCGGTGCTGCACGGCTCGCAGTTCTTCGGTGGGCCGGTCAAATATGTGCTCTCCGGCTCGGGCCATATCGCCGGCGTGGTCAATCCGCCGGGGGCCGGCAAATATCAGTACTGGACCTCGGAGGGGCTTTCGACCTTCGATCTCGACAAGTGGGTCGAAACCGCCGTCGAACACAAGGGATCGTGGTGGCCGGACTGGTTCGACTGGCTCACCGCCATCGATGGCGAGCAAGTGGACGCCCGCGCCGTCGGCAGCGAGGCGTTTCCGCCGCTGGAGGATGCGCCGGGCAGCTATGTCAAGCTGCGCGCCTGATCGGACGGCTGCGGCAACGGTTCGCCGGATGATACAATCGTACCAGGAGAATCAGAGAGGTTACGAGCGATGACGCGCGAACTGTTCTGGCTGACGCTGACCGTGATCCTGACCGGCATCCTGTGGGTGCCCTACATCCTCGACCGCTGCAAGGTGCGCGGCCTGATGGGAGCGATGGCCAACCCCTCGCGCGCCGACAAGCCGCAGGACGAATGGGCCAACCGGCTGATGTTCGCCCACGACAACGCGGTCGAGAACCTTATCGTGTTCGCGCCGCTGGTCTTGATCCTCAACGCCATCGATTATTCGAGCTGGTGGACGGTGTTCGCCTGCGCGGTCTATTTCTGGTCGCGCTTAGCGCACGCGATCGTCTACACGCTCGGCATTCCGGTGCTGCGCACGGCGGCGTTCTTCGTCGGCTTCCTGGCGCAGGCGGTGCTGGCCGGCATCATTTTGACGCTGGTATAGGTACGGCTCCGCGGGGCGACCTTCGCTACTGATTCAGCGCAAAATCTGACTGAGGAACAGCCGCGTGCGCGCGTGCTGCGGATGATCGAAAAACTGCTCGGGCGTGTTGGCTTCGACGATCTGCCCCTCATCCATGAACACCACGCGGCTCGCCACCTCGCGGGCAAAGCCCATCTCATGGGTGACGACCAGCATGGTCATGCCCTCGTCGGCGAGGTCGACCATGGTGTCGAGCACTTCCTTGACCATCTCGGGGTCGAGCGCCGAGGTCGGCTCGTCGAACAGCATGATCTTCGGGTTCATGGCAAGCGCCCGCGCGATCGCCACCCGCTGCTGCTGGCCGCCGGAAATCTGCCCCGGATACTTTGGCGCAAGCGAGGGGATGCGCACGCGCTCCAGGTATTTCATCGCCAGCGCCTCGGCCTCCTTCTGCGGCATCTTGCGCACGAAGATCGGCGCCAGCGTGCAGTTCTGCAGCACGGTGAGATGCGGAAACAGGTTGAAGCTCTGGAACACCATGCCGACTTCGCGCCGTACCTCGTCGACGCGGCGCAGGCCGGGGCCAAGCTCGATGTCATCGACGGTGATGCGCCCTTCCTGAAACTCCTCCAGCGCGTTGATGCAACGGATCAGCGTCGATTTACCGGAGCCGGACGGGCCGCAGATGACGATGCGCGCGCCGCGCGGCACCGTGAGATCGATGTCGCGCAGCACATGAAAGTCGCCGAACCACTTGTTGAGGCCGGCGATGGTCACGATCGGGTCGGCCGCCACCCTACCTCCTATCTGCGCCGATGCGCGTTGAGCCGCCGCTCGACAAACAGCGAATAGCGCGACATGCCGAAACAGAACACGAAATAGATCGCGCCGGTGAAGGCAAAGCCGGTGAACAGCGTGGTCGGCGTCGCCCAATTGGGATCGGAGAAGGCGGCGCGCAACTGACCGAGCAGATCGAAAATCGAGACGATCAGCACCAGCGTGGTGTCCTTGAACAGCGCGATGAAGCTGTTGACGAGGCCGGGAATGACGTGGCGCAGCGCCTGCGGCATCACCACGAGCCGCGTCGTCTTCCAGTACGACAGGCCGAGCGCGGCGGCCGCCTCGCCTTGCCCGCGCGGGATCGCCTGCAGGCCGCCGCGGATCACCTCGGCGTTGTAGGCGCCAGCGAACAGCGCAATGCCGACCAGCACCCGCACCAGCCCGTCCAGGGTGAAGTTTCCCGGCAGGAACAGGGGCAGCATGTAGGTTGCGAAAAACAGCACGGTGATCAGCGGCACGCCGCGCCAGAACTCGATGAAGGCAACCGACAGAATACGGATCAGCGGAATGTCGGACCGCCGGCCGAGCGCCAGCGCCATGCCGACCGGCATCGAGGCGACGATGCCGGTGACGGAGACCACCAGCGTGACCAGAAGCCCGCCCCACTGGCGGGTGCTGACCACCGGCAAGCCGCCGCGATCCAGCCCGAGCACGATGACACCAAGCGCCATGGCGGCGAACACCGCGATGGTTTTTGCGGCAGCCCTCGCGCCGCCGAGCAGCAACGCGGCAAGCGACAGCACGCCTGCGGTCACGGCGATATCGGCCCAGAGCGGCTGCGCCGATTGCCGCACAAGCTCGTGGAGCCAGGCCAGCGGCGCGGTCAGCCAGCCGATGGCCGCGCCGAGCCAGCGCACCCCTTCCCCGGCGGCGGCAAACGCCGCGCC
>JBARWE010000145.1:0-4430 GCA_049646625.1 Xanthobacteraceae bacterium | reverse complement strand
GCGCCACGATCAGCGCGCGCTGGCCCTTGCCGATCGGCGCGACGATATCGATCACCCGCGCCGACAGATCCTTGCGGGTCGGATCGCCAATTTCGAGCCGGAAACGCTCGTCCGGGAACAGCGGCGTTAGGTTATCGAAATTGACCTTGTGGCGCGCCTTCTCGGGATCCTCGAAATTGAGCGTATTGACCTTGAGCAGGGCGAAATAGCGCTCGCCCTCCTTGGGGCTGCGGATCTGCCCCTCGATAGTGTCGCCGGTGCGCAGGCCGAAACGGCGGATCTGCGACGGCGAGACGTAAATGTCGTCGGGGCCGGGCAGATAATTGGCGTCCGGCGAGCGCAGAAAGCCAAAGCCGTCCGGCAGCACCTCGACGACACCCTCGCCGATGATGTCGGTTTCCTGGATCGCCAGCATCTTGAGGATGGCAAACATCAGCTCCTGCTTGCGCATCGTGCTGGCGTTTTCGACCCCCAGCTCTTCGGCGAACGAAACGAGTTCCGCCGCACTCTTGGCCTTGAGGTCTTGGAGTTTCATTTCCCCCATTGGGATATCCTGTCGCGAGTCTCGAAAGTGAAGGAGTGGCGGGTGAGTTAACGGTGAGTGAATACGGTCGGCAGAAATCGACAGGTCTTCGGGGTCCGGCGATCGAGCAAAATGTGCGTGCGAAGGGTCCGGGAGCCTGACGCAGCGTCCGATCGGCAACGATCGGGAGACGGCCGCATCCGCCTGCATGAAGGTGGGACACGCCGAATATAGAAAACGCCCCCGCCTTGCGCAAGACGACTCATGTCCCGCGGCCAACGAAATTGCCGCGCACCGCCGGCCCGGCTTTCGAGGTGCGTCAGCCGGTCGCGGCCGCCCTTCCAAAAACCCGGGTCAGAACGGCTTGACGATCACCAGCACCACGATGCCGATCATCAGCACCGCCGGAATCTCGTTCACGATCCGATAGTAGCGGGCACTGCGGCTGTTGCTGTCAGTCCTGAAGTCGCGCAGCCGGCGGGCCAGAATGCCGTGCAAAGCGCTGAGCAGGATCACCAGGGCGAGTTTGGCGTGAAACCAGCCCGCGCTGTACCAGCCGCCGTCCCAGGCCAGCCACAGTCCGACCAGCCATGTCACCATCATCGCCGGATTGATGATGAACTTCATCAGGCGCCATTCCATGACCTTGAAGGTCTCCGACTGAGCAGAGCCGGGCGCGGCGGCGCAGTGATAGACGAACAGCCGCGGCAGATAGAGCATCCCTGCCATCCAGGAGATGACGGCGATGACATGCAGCGCCTTGATCCATTCGTACATGGCTTGCCTTTCGAACTGACGTCGGCTCCGCGGAACGAACCGTCTGCCGGCTCATTATCGGGTGCCGCGCGCTTTCTCAAATCATCATTTAGATTCTTAAAGGTTTGAGTCTAAGTGAGCGTGGATTGCGCCGGCAAAGCATAATGCCGGCGTTGAGCGGCGCCTGCCCACAGCCCGTCCGACTGTCCCCATAGTCCTGTCGCCGTTCGTTTCCGCTTGCGAGGGCTTGAATCTCAATGGCCTGGCGGGCGGCAGCGGCCGGTTATCAAAAGACAAATCCACATTCCCCAATTATAGTCGCAAGGCTCGCCCGGTCTTGTTCCGAACGGCAGGACTGTGCAAAGAAACGCCGGTTATTCCGGCCCGGTGGCGACGGTGGTGGCGACGGCCGCTGTTCTCCACAGCCACCCACAGGATGTCCTGCCTATGGCCCCGGCGTCTGGCAGCTACTTTCATCTGCATATGATCTCGGACTCCACCGGCGAAACGCTGATCACGGTGGCGCGAGCGGTGGCGGCGCAATATGCCAACGTCACCGCGGTCGAACACGTCTATCCGCTGGTGCGCAGCCAGAAGCAGCTCGACCGGGTGCTGGCCGAGATCGAGGAAGCGCCGGGCGTCGTGCTGTTCACGCTATTGGAGAAAGACCTGGTCGAACGGCTAGAGGCCAAGTGCAAGGAGATGAATCTCCCCAGCCTGTCGATCATCGGTCCCCTGATGCAACTGTTCGAGGCTTATCTGGGCGCGGCGACGGCCGGCCGGGTCGGCGCCCAGCACACCCTCAATGCCGAATACTTCAAGCGGATCGATGCTCTGAACTACACCATGATGCACGACGACGGCCAGCATGTCGAAGGACTGGAGGATGCCGACGTGGTGCTGGTCGGGGTGTCGCGCACCTCCAAAACCCCGACATCGATCTACCTCGCCAACCGCGGCATCCGCACCGCCAACGTGCCGCTGGTGCTCGGCATTCCGATTCCGCCGCAGCTTGAGAGCCTGAAGAAGCCGCTGGTGGTCAGTTTGCAGGCGACGCCGGAGCGGCTGATCCAGGTGCGGCAGAACCGGCTGCTGGCGATCGGCTCGCCCGATAACGAAGCCTATATCGACCGCGAGGCCGTGACCGACGAGGTGACTTATGCGCGGCGGCTCAGCATCCGCAACGGCTGGCCGCTGCTCGACGTGACGCGGCGCTCCATCGAGGAAACCGCAGCCGCGGTGATGAAGCTCTATGCCGACCGGCAGCGGCCGCGGAGCCTGGCCTGATGCTGTGGCAAGGCGAGCGGCCGCTGATCCTGGCGTCACAGAGCCGCGCCCGCGGGGTTCTGCTTGGCAATGCCGGGCTGGTGTTCGAGGCAATCCCGGCGGCGATCGACGAGCGCGCGCTGCAGCGCGCATCAAGGCTGACCGCCCCCGGCGCCGTTGCCGCCCTGCTGGCGCGGGAGAAGGCCAAGGCGGTGGCGGCGACCCACCCCGGCCGCGTCGTGCTCGGCGCCGACCAGACGCTGGCGCTCGGAACGCGGCTGTTCGACAAGCCGGCCGACCGCGGCGCCGCCCATGCCCAGCTTCGCGCGCTGACCGGCCGCACCCATGAACTGCATGCCGCCTTTGCCGTCGTCAGCGACGGCGAGGTGCTGGCCGAGCAGGTCTCGGTGGCGCGCCTGACCATGCGCCCCTTGGATGATGACGCCATCGCACATTATCTCGACGCCGCCGGCGCGGCTGTGACGGCCAGTGTCGGCGCCTACCAGTTGGAGGGCCTCGGCGTGCATCTGTTCTCGCGCATCGAGGGCGACCATTTCACCATTCTCGGGCTGCCGCTGTTGCCGCTGCTGCAATCCTTGCGCGCGCGCGGCCTGTTGCGGCTATAGGGACCATGATGCGGGTGATCGGATTGACCGGCTCGATCGGCATGGGCAAATCGACCACGGCGAAGCTGTTTGCCGAACAGGGCGTGCCGGTCTACGACGCCGACGCCACGGTGCACATGATCTACGAGAACGAGGCGGCGCCGGCGATCGAGGCGGCGTTCCCCGGCACCACGGAAGGCGGCCGGGTCGACCGCCAGAAGCTTTCGGCGCGCGTCGTGCATGATCCCGCCGCGATGAAGCGGCTGGAGGCGATCGTGCATCCGATGCTGAAGGCGCATCATCGCCAGTTTCTCGACGAGGCCGAGCGCAGCGGCGCGGCGGTCGCGGTGGTGGATGTGCCGCTGTTGTTCGAGACCGGGGGCGATGCCCGTGTCGATGCCGTGGTGGTGGTGACGACAGCCGAAGAGATCCAGCGCGAACGCATCCTTGCGCGTGCCGCGATGACGCCGGATAAGCTCGACGCGATCCTGGCCCGCCAGTTGCCCGACGCCGAAAAGCGCCGGCGCGCCGATTTCGTGGTGGATACCTCGCACGGCCTGGAGCCGGTGCGCGCGCAGATCCGCGACATTCTGCGCGCGGTGGTTAAGATGCCGAAGCGGCGCGCCTGACGCCCGCGTTCACGGAAGGCAGACCCAGGCATGCGCGAAATCGTTCTCGATACCGAAACCACCGGCCTTGATCCGTTGCGCGGCGACAGGCTGGTCGAAATCGGCTGTGTCGAGATCGTCAACCACATGCCGACGGGCCAGGTGTTTCACTGCTATCTCAACCCCGAGCGCGATATGCCGCAGGAAGCCTTTGCGGTGCATGGCCTGTCGACCGAATTTCTGGCCGACAAGCCGTTGTTCGCGGCGGTGGTCGACGAATTTCTCGCCTTCATCGGCGAGGCGCCGCTGGTGATTCACAATGCCGCGTTCGATGTCGGCTTCCTCAATGCGGAACTGGCGCGGGCGGCGCGGGCCACGATCGGGCCGGAGCGGCTGATCGACACGCTGCTGCTGGCGCGGCGCAAGCACCCCGGCGTGTCCAATCGCCTGGATGACCTGTGCTCGCGCTACGCCATCGACAATTCACGCCGCACCAAGCACGGCGCGCTGCTCGACGCGGAGCTGTTGGCCGAGGTCTATATCGAGCTGATCGGCGCGCGGCAGGCGCAACTGGGTCTCGTCGCCGGACCGGCCGTGACGCGGATCCAGAACACCGACGGCCCGCGGCGGCAGCGCCCGGCGCCGCTGGCGCCGCGCCTGTCGGCGCAGGAC
>JBARWE010000144.1:0-2677 GCA_049646625.1 Xanthobacteraceae bacterium | reverse complement strand
GCCCGAGCTGGGGCGGCGCGCGACCGGGCTGGAGCGGCCCGCGCCATGGTCATCGCCATCACCATCGCCATCGCCGCGGCATTTACCCCGGCATCATCGGTGGCGCGATCATCGGCAGCACGCTGGCGGCGCCCTACTTCTACGACCCGTACTACTATGACGACGTCGTGGTCGCACCGGGAGGCCCGTCGGCAGAGGAAGTCGCCTACTGCTCGCGCCGGTTCAAATCCTATGATCCGCGCACCGGCACCTATCTCGGCTACGATGGCCTGCGCCATCCCTGCCCGTAATCGCCGGCTCACAACGGATACGGAAAAGCGGCGCGCCATGCGCCGCTTTTTTCATGCGCGTTCTTACGCCTGCGTCGCCAGCGCGACGCCGAGCACGGTGCACGCGAGCGCGACGATCTGGCCAAGGCCAAGTGGTTCGCCGCGCGCCACCGCCCCCACCACGGTGGCGTAGTCGAGCAGCCACCATCCGAGCGTCGTGATGGCGCCAACAGCGCTCGATCAACAGCCCGGCGAGGCCGACCGGCAGGCAGCTGAGGCCGATCTGCCAGGTTACCGAAGTCATCATCGGCAGCGGTGATCAGCAGCAGCACGAGGCCGAACGAAGCGCCGCGGGCATCCCGCGCCTGGGTCAAACCGGTCATGTCGATAGCGGCACCGCGAACGGGGTTAGGGCGACTCGGGGTGGCAGGAAAGCGGCCGGACCTTGGCGGCAAATCGCGCCGACCAACCAGCCCGCAATCGCGCATGGTCGGCGTGCGCCGCCCAAACCTCGTACAGGCCTCGCACGACGAATCGGGAGGAAGCCGCCGTCATCCCCGCAACGCTGTGGAGAGCGGTGATGGTGCCCTTCCCGGCCTTCGCCCCGGCCAAGTTCCGCTTCCTGAATCGCCAAGACTCGCCGATAGTTGTGCGGTCAGGGCGGCCACGTTGCCCCTCTGGTTTTCCCCTCTTTCCACCATATTTAGTATTTGATTCAGAAATGCGCACTATTCCTTGACGCGCACGGCGGAGTCGTCTTAGCCTTTGGTCCGGTCGCCGCGTTTGGTTCTTCGTCGCGCGGCGATCCTCCAGCACCATCAGGCTCAGACGGCCTCGTCCGGCAGGACGACGGCGGGGTGGAGTGTGTCGGTACCGGCGTGGCGGCCGGGGCGCAGACCCGAAGGGGCGGTTCGCGCGTTATCGTTGAGTGGACGGGGAAGACGAAGATTACGGGTCTGAGGGGGACGCAAGGTCTCAACCCATGGCCCGGGATGACAGATATCAACCGGCACCGCGCCGAGCGCGGCCGCCGGCCAACGACGGGGCATAACGACGATGCGGATCGAGCGGCGCTACACCAAGGACGGCCAGTCTCCCTATGCGGGGATTTCCTTCCGGCTGACCACCAGCGAGATCCGCAATCCCGACGGCTCGGTGGTGTTCCACCTCGACGATGTCGAAGTGCCGGAGTTCTGGTCGCAGGTCGCCTCCGACGTGCTGGCGCAAAAGTACTTCCGCAAGGCGGGCGTCGCCGCCGCGCTGAAGAAGGTCGAGGAGGAAACCGTCCCTTCCTGGCTGTGGCGCTCCGTGCCCGACGACGAGGCGCTCAGCGCCATGCCGGAGGCCGGGCGCTTCGGCAGCGAGCATTCGGCCAAGCAGGTGTTCGACCGCCTCGCCGGAGCGTGGACCTACTGGGGCTGGAAGGGCGGCTACTTCGATTCGGAAGACGACGCCCGCGCCTTCTTCGACGAGCACCGCTACATGCTGGCGATGCAGATGGCCGCGCCGAACTCGCCGCAGTGGTTCAACACCGGCCTGCACTGGGCCTACGGCATCGACGGCCCCGGCCAGGGCCACTACTACGTCGATTGCAAGACCGGCAAACTGACCAAGTCGAAATCGGCCTACGAGCACCCGCAGCCGCACGCCTGCTTCATCCAGTCGGTCAGCGACGACCTCGTCAACGACGGCGGCATCATGGACCTGTGGGTGCGCGAGGCGCGGCTGTTCAAATACGGCTCCGGCACCGGCTCCAACTTCTCCAACCTGCGCGGCGAGGGCGAGCGGCTCTCCGGCGGCGGCAAGTCGTCCGGCCTGATGAGCTTCCTCAAGATCGGCGACCGCGCCGCCGGCGCCATCAAGAGCGGCGGCACCACGCGCCGCGCCGCCAAGATGGTGGTGGTCGATGTCGACCCTCCGGACATCGAGCAGTATATCGACTGGAAGGTGCGCGAGGAGCAGAAGGTCGCGGCGCTGGTCACCGGCTCCAAGATCAACCAGAAGCACCTGAAGGCGGTGATGCGCGCCTGCGTCAACTGCGAGGGCTCCGGCGACGACTGCTTCCTGCCGGAGAAGAACCCGGCCCTGCGCCGCGAGATCAAGCTCGCCCGCCGCGCGCTGGTGCCCGACAACTACATCAAGCGCGTCATCCAGTTCGCCAGGCAGGGCTACAAGGATATCGACTTCCCGGTCTACGACACCGACTGGGACAGCGAAGCCTATCTCACCGTGTCCGGCCAGAACTCCAACAACTCGGTATCGCTGAAGGACGATTTTCTGCGCGCGGTGGAAACCGATGGCGACTGGAAGCTGACCGGCCGCACCACCGGCAAGGTAATGAAGACGCTGAAGGCGCGCGATCTGTGGGAGAAGATCGGTCATGCGGCATGGGCCTCGGCCGATCCGGG
>JBARWE010000143.1:0-4405 GCA_049646625.1 Xanthobacteraceae bacterium | reverse complement strand
CGCCCGCCCCTGCCGGTGACGCGGATCGGCGCGTCTGCGTCGCGCGCATCGGCGCGGCGCATGGCGTGCGCGGCGAGGTGCGGCTGTGGACCTTCACCGACGATCCGCTGGCGGTTGCGGCCTACGGGCCGCTGTCGACCAGGGACGGCACGCGGCAGTTCGCGCTCGCAAGCCTGCGCGAGGCCAAGGGGCATCTCGTTGTCACGCTTGAAGGGGTGTTGACGCGCGAGGCGGCCGAGGCACTCAACGGCCTTGAGCTTTACGTCGCGCGCGAAAAACTGCCGCCGCCGGCGGCGGACGAATTCTACCATACCGACCTGATCGGGCTGCGCGCCGTGACGCCGGCAGGCAGCCTGCTCGGCCACATCATCGCCGTGCATAATTTCGGTGCCGGCGACGTCATCGAGATCAAGGGTGAGGGTCAAAGCGAGTTGCTGGCGTTCAACCGCGCCACGGTACCGACCATCGACCTGGCGCAAGGCCTTGCCGTCATCGAACGGCCGGGTGAGATCGAGGATGACGCACCGAACAATGCGGACGCCTGACGTGGACCCGACAGCCTGCACCGACTCTCCTTCAGCTCCCCCTGAAAGGGGGAGGTCGATTTGCAGCGCAAATCGGGAAAGGGGCTGGTCTGGTGACCTCCTCCCCAACCCTCCCCCTTGGCGGGGGAAGGAGATCCGGAGGTTGCGGCCATGACCTGGTCCGCCACCGTCCTCACGCTGTTCCCAGGCATGTTTCCGGGGCCGCTCGGCGACAGCCTCGCCGGTCGGGCACTTGCCTCCGGCCTCTGGCAGCTTGAGGCCCGCGACATCCGCGACAGCGCTACCGACCGCCACCGGAGCGTCGACGATACCCCGGCCGGCGGCGGCCCCGGCATGGTGCTACGCGCCGACGTGCTGGCGCGCGCGATCGACGAGGCCGCCGTCGCCCCCGAACGCCCGCGTCTGTTGATGAGTCCGCGCGGCGTGCCGCTGACGCAAGCGCGCGTCATGGAACTGGCGGCCGGGCCGGGGCCGCTGATCGTCTGCGGCCGGTTCGAGGGCGTCGACCAGCGCGTCATCGCCGCGCGTGCGCTCGAAGAGGTGTCGGTCGGCGATTATGTGCTGTCCGGCGGCGAGATCGCCGCCATGGTGCTGATCGACGCCTGCGTACGGCTCCTCCCGGGCGTCATGGGCGCGGCCGGGTCCGGGATCGAGGAGAGCTTTGCCGAGGGCCTGCTCGAATATCCGCAATACACCCGGCCGCAGACCTTCGAAGGTCAGCCGATCCCCGAGGTGCTGCTGTCCGGCGACCACGCCAAAGTGGCGGCGTGGCGACGGGCCGAGGCCGAAGCCCTGACACAGGCCCGCCGCCCCGACCTGTGGGCGCGCCGCGCGGCGGCAAATCCGCTCCTCACCGGCGATAGACGGGTGACAAAGCCCTCCGATTGACGTATAGGAGCGCGCTGCACAGTCGCGCCGGTGCGGGCCGGATGTCGGCCCCCGGTCGGAAACTTCAGTTGAATCAAGGATATCAGCGCCCCTTTCGGGGAGCGCCGCCGATGGAGACGTAAGTTATGAACCTCATTCAGACGCTCGAAAACGAGCAGCGCGAAAAGCTCTCCGCCGGCAGGACCATTCCCGATTTCGCCCCCGGTGACACCGTGATCGTCAACGTCAAGGTGAAGGAAGGCGAGCGCACTCGCGTGCAGGCCTATGAGGGCGTGTGCATCGGCCGGCACGGCGGCGGGCTGAACGAAAGCTTTACGGTGCGCAAGATTTCCTACGGCGAGGGCGTCGAGCGCGTGTTCCCGATCTACTCGCCGATGATCGACTCGATCAAGCTGGTGCGCCGCGGCAAGGTGCGCCGCGCGAAGCTCTATTACCTGCGTGGCCTGCGCGGCAAATCGGCGCGCATCGTCGAGAAGCAGGACCGCCAGCAGGCCGCGCCGGCGAAATAGCCGCCGTCGCCCTGTTCAACCTGATCGGCGCGGTCGCAAGGCCGCGCCTTTTTCGTGGACGCGCCATTCCCGCCGCGCTTGGCCGGTCCGATTGTTTCGGCGCCGGGCGTCGTGCTAGAGAAATGGAATGGTTTTAGATTTCGCCAGATTGCAGCCGGGCGTGAGGCGGATCGTGCTGGACGATCGCCGCCGCCTGCCGTGGCGTTTCTTCGGACGCTTTACGTCCTCGATCGCGGCCGGCCTGCGCGGCTTCTGAGACGCCGCCCCGCTCCGCCCGCTTTCCATCGCTCGATCCTCGTCAAGGCTGAACACCATGTCCGAACGCACATCCGCCTCCGCACCGACCACGCTCTACGACAAGATCTGGAACGACCACCTGGTCGATGAGCAGCCCGACGGCACCTGCCTGATCTATATCGACCGCCACCTCGTCCACGAGGTGACCTCGCCGCAGGCGTTCGAGGGACTGCGCACCGCCGGCCGCAAGGTGCGCGCGCCGGAGAAGACGCTGGCCGTGGTCGATCACAACGTGCCGACCACCGACCGCTCGAAACCCAATCCCGATCCCGAAAGCGCCGAGCAGATCAGGACGCTGGCCGCGAATGCCCGCGATTTCGGCATCGAGTACTACAACGAGTTCGACAAGCGGCAGGGCATCGTCCACATCATCGGCCCTGAGCAGGGCTTCACGCTGCCCGGCAGCACCATCGTGTGCGGCGACAGCCATACCTCGACGCACGGCGCGTTCGGCGCGCTGGCGCACGGCATCGGCACCTCCGAGGTCGAGCATGTGCTGGCGACCCAGACGCTGATCCAGAAGAAGGCCAAGAACATGCGCGTGACGGTCGACGGCCAGTTGCCGGACGGCGTCACCGCCAAGGACATCATCCTCGCCATCATCGGCGAGATCGGCACCGCCGGCGGCACCGGCCATGTGCTCGAATACGCCGGCGAAGCGATCCGCGCGCTGTCGATGGAAGGCCGCATGACGGTGTGCAACATGTCGATCGAGGGCGGCGCCCGTGCCGGCCTGATCGCGCCGGACGAGAAAGCCTTCGCCTGGCTCAAGGGCCGCCCCAAGGCGCCGCAGGGCGCGGCCTGGGACGCGGCGATGCGCTACTGGGAGACGCTCGTCACCGACGACGACGCCCGGTTCGACAGCGAGATCCGGCTCGATGCCGGCCGGCTGCCACCGATCGTCACCTGGGGCACCTCGCCGGAAGACGTGGTGTCCGTCACCGGCAGCGTGCCCGATCCGGCCAAGATCGGCGACGAGGCCAAGCGGCTCTCAAAGCAGCGCGCGCTCGACTATATGGGGCTTGCCGCCGGCACGAAGATCACCGACATCAAGCTCGACCGCGTCTTCATCGGCTCCTGCACTAACGGCCGCATCGAGGATCTGCGTGCCGTCGCCAAGGTAGTGGCGGGCAAGACGGTCAATGGCAATGTCAATGCGATGATCGTACCCGGCTCGGGACTGGTGAAGGAACAGGCGGAAGCCGAAGGCCTCGACAAGATTTTCATCGCGGCCGGTTTCGAGTGGCGTGAGCCGGGCTGTTCGATGTGCCTTGCCATGAACCCCGACAAGCTGGCGCCGGAGGAGCGCTGCGCCTCGACCTCGAACCGCAACTTCGAGGGCCGCCAGGGCTTCAAGGGCCGTACCCATCTGGTATCGCCGGCGATGGCGGCAGCAGCGGCGATCGCCGGCCACTTCGTCGATATCCGCGAGTGGCGTTAAGCCGCGCCTAAACAGAAAAGGGCGTCCCGAGGACGCCCTTTCGCTGTTGTGGCACTGCCGGCGTTACCAGTAGTAGCGCGGCCCGAACCCGAAGCCGAAACCGAAATACGGCCGCGGCGCGTAGTACGGCCGATAATAAGGCCGGTAGTAGGGGGAATAATACGGCCGATAGTAGCGTGGAGCATAATAATACGGCCGATAATGGCGATGCCGGTAATGGCGATGGCGCCGCCGCTGCGAACTGACATCGGTGAGCGGCCCGGCCTGGTCATGCTGTGCGACCGGCTGCGAGGACGCAGCGACTGCGGGCGCGGTGGCAAATGCACCGCCGAGAGCGAAGGTTGCGGCGAAGATCGCCGCGCCGATCAATCGTTTCATTGCACACTTCCTCTTCTGTTCAAGCCCATGGATCGCTCGGATTGGCGAAACGCCCATGGCTCCGAAAAGGTCCGTCATCGACGGCTTCCGATTGCCGCAACGCTAGGCATTACGGCGTGAATGAAGCGTGAATGATCGCGCCGCCAAATCACCACGATTGGGGCAGGGCGGTGACGGCCTCAGCCGCGGCGCCAGAAACAGCTCATGCGCGGTACGACCACGGTGCCGCTCGGGCGGAACTCCTGCTCGTACCAGGCTTCGCACTGCCGCACCGCATCGGGGCCGAGCGGGCGGCTGTCGCGATGGATGCGCACGCGCGGCGGCCGGCGCTCGCCTCGCGCCTGCGC
>JBARWE010000142.1:0-3943 GCA_049646625.1 Xanthobacteraceae bacterium | reverse complement strand
CGACGAAGGCGGTCGACTTGCCTTGCCGCAGCAGCGTGGGCCGGATGTGCAGTTGTCCGGTGGCCGGGCCGACGAAGGCGAACTGCGCCGAGCGCAGCGGCGGCAGGCCGTCGCGCTGGCGCAGCGTCGCCTCGACGCATAGCGCGCTGGCAAGGCCGCCATAGAGGGTGCGGCCCTGCAGCCAGTCGTCGCTGACCTGGGTGACGAAGCTGTCGCCCTCGCGCGTGAGCGCGGCGAGGAGATCGGAGAAGGAGGTCATCGCTATCGTTCCTGGGCGCCGGCACGGCCGGGAAATAATATGTCGATCATCATGTCATGGGGGTGCAGGCCATCTACCCTTGGGGGAGGGGTGGCAGCCTCAGTAGCGGACGCGGAGCGGACGGGATAAGTGGCCGGCCGGCACCCAGCGGCAGGCGAACGACGTGTATTGGCCGTAGCGGCGGTCGTGCGCGATGAAGCGCGCCACCTTGCCGTATTGCGCGCAGTGGGCGCTCGCGAGCGCGCCGAAGTCGGCCTGGCCGACCAGCGCCGCCGAGATGATGCCGCCAGTGTCGTTGCCCTTGAACGGCGGCACCCGGTCGGCCTGCGCCGCCGTCATCATCATTAGCCCGCCGAGGACCGCAAGCGGAATTGCCCCTGATCGTCGCATGCCACCCTCCGTTCGAATCTCCGCCACCATAGAGCAAGCCGCAAGGCGTGTGAATCCGCGATCAAAGCGGCCCGGCGGAATTGGCCGGGCGCTGTGGCGCGGCGGCACTTGACCTGCCGGTGGCTTCGCGGCACCGTCCGCGCATTGATGATGGTGCCGACGCGGCGGGTGGCTCATGCGACATGCTCCGACTTCGCTTAAAATCTCGCTGCGTGCCGCCGCTGCAGCGGTGGCCGCGCTGCTTGTCTGGGGGCTGCCGGCGCCGCCGGCCCAAGCCGCTAACCCGCTGGAACTGAACTTCTATCTGTCCGGCCCGCGATACGATGGTGTGCTGCCGCCGTGCGAAGCGGCGCTCGGCACGATCTCCGCCGAGTTCGCCGACAAGGAAGCGACCTTCTGGAACTCGGCGTTGCAGATCAGCGGTTACTCCGAGGTGCGCGAGGTGGCGCTACGGCCGTGGCGGGCCGCGTATGAGGCGATCCCGCGCCGCTTCTGCGCCGCGCGCGCTCTGCTCAGCGACGGGCGCTACCATACGCTGCGCTATTCCATCATCGAGGATGGCGGCTTTGCCGGCGTCGGCCCGGGCGTCGAGTGGTGCATGGTCGGGCTTGATCGCAACTGGGCCTACAATCCGGCCTGCCGCGCGGCGCGGCCGTAAATCCCGGTGATGCGGCGGATGTTGTGGCGAGGAGGCGGCGGCCGGAGCGTGGTCGCGGCCGCGATGCTGTTGGCGGCGACGTTGACGGCGGCGGCGCAGCAGGCGCGCCGCGACACGCCCGGCCAGTTCGATTTCTATGTGCTGTCGCTGTCGTGGTCGCCGTCGTTCTGCGCGGCGGCGCGCGAGCGCGGGCAGATGGGGCGTTCGCAGCAGATCCAGTGCGGCGGCCGGCCCTATTCGTTCGTGGTCCATGGCCTGTGGCCGCAATACGAGCGCGGCTATCCTGACTACTGCGAGCGCCCGGCGCCGCGGCTCGACCGCCGTATCGTCTCAGGCATGCTCGACCTGATGCCGGCGCCCGGCCTCGTCTACAACCAATGGGACAAGCATGGCACCTGTTCGGGGCTGGGGCCGCGCGGCTATTTCGAGGCGGTGCGCAAGGCGCGCACGGCGGTGAAAATTCCCCCCGAGTTTGCCGAGTTAACGCAGACCCGCATCGTCGCGCCGGTCGAAATCGAAAATGCCTTCATGCGTACCAATCCGGGGCTGTCGCATAATGCGGTCGCGGTGATGTGCGATCGCAACCGGCTGAGCGAGGTGCGCATCTGCATGGACAAGTCCTTGCGCTTCCGCGCCTGCGACGAGGTTGACCGCCGCGCCTGCCGCAACAACCGCGTGACCATGCCGCCGATGCGCTGACGGCGCTCTGGCGGTCTTGGTAGGGCTGGCGTAAGCAGGGCCGATGAATTACCGCCACGCCTTCCACGCCGGCAATTTCGCCGATGTCGTCAAGCATATCGTGCTGGCGCGCATGCTGACCTACCTGCACGGCAAGCCGGCCGCGTTCCGGGTGATCGACAGCCATGCCGGGGCCGGACTCTATGATCTTACCAGCGCGGAGGCCGCGCGCGGCGGCGAGTGGCGCCTCGGCATCGCGCGGCTGATGCAGGCGCGGCTGTCGCCGGAGGTGGCAAGCCTCATCGCGCCCTATCTCGATGTGGTGCGCGCCTTCAACGAGGGCGGCGATTTGCGCGCCTATCCCGGCTCGCCGCTGATCGCGCGGGCCTTACTGCGGCCGCAGGACCGGCTGACGGCCTGCGAGGTCGAGCCGCGGGCGCGCAAGGCGCTGATCGCGGCGCTCTACAACGACACCCAGGCCCGTGTCGTCGACCTCGACGGCTGGACCGCGCTGACCGCTTTCGTGCCGCCGAAGGAGCGGCGCGGCATGGTGCTGATCGATCCGCCCTATGAGGCGGCCGACGAGTTCGCCCGTCTCGCCGCCGCCTTCGCCGCCGCCTTCGCCAAATGGCCGACCGGCAGTTATCTCCTGTGGTACCCGGTCAAGCGCCGCCGCGCCGCCGACGAGCTTGCCGCCGCGGTCTCGCGTACGGTCGCCGCCGCGCCGTCGGAGGCCGCCGCGCTGCGTCTCGAATTCAGCGTGGCGCCGCAGGAGGAAAATGGCGGGCTGGTTTCGGCGGGGCTGTTGATCGTCAATCCGCCGTGGACGCTGCGGGACGAACTGAAACTGATCCTGCCGGAACTGGCGCGGCCGCTCGGGCAGGGTGGCCCCGGCCGCTTCCGCCTGGTGGGGCTTGGCGCCACCTGACCGGCCGGCGAAAGCCGCGATCTTGCCATGGTCAAGCCGGCCGGAACCGTATTATGCTTCATGCATCAGGAGCGGGCACACGCTCCCGCCTCCGCCACAGGGGGCACTACGGTTCGGGGAGAGGAGTTTGCGGATGGCGATGACGGGAACCGTCAAGTTCTTCAACGGGGAACGCGGCTACGGCTTCATCAAGCCTGACGATGGGGGGCGTGACGTGTTTGTTCATATCACCGCCGTCGAGCGGGCCGGCTTGAGGGACCTGCAGGAAGGCCAGCGCCTCAGTTTCGATGTCGAACCCGACAAGAAGGGCAAGGGACCGAAGGCGGTCAACCTCGCGGTCACGGGCTGACCGGCCGCAGGCTCTCTGTTATGGGTGCGGCCGGCCCGCGCTCTCGGCGAGCCGTCGGGCGACGGCACGAAAATCCTGCCATGACTGCCGTTTCGAGACCGGCTGGCGCAGCAGATAGGCCGGGTGGAAGGTCGGCATCGCGCCAATCACCCGCGAGCCGGTCTCGTAGTCGAACCAGCGCCCGCGGGTCCGCACGATGCCGTCGGTCACGTTGAGCAGCGTCTGCGTCGAGGGCTTGCCGAGGCACACCAGCACCTCCGGGTCGACCAGTTCGATGTGCCGTTTGATGAATGGCAGGCAGATTTGCGTTTCGATCGGCGATGGGTCGCGGTTGCCCGGTGGTCGCCACGGGATGATGTTGGCGATATAGGCGCTGCCCCGGTCGAGGCCGATCGCCGCCATCATGCGGTTGAGCAACTGGCCGGAGCGGCCGACGAACGGCAGGCCGGCGAGATCCTCGTCGCGCCCCGGCGCTTCACCGACGAACATCACCCGCGCCTTCGGGTTGCCGTCGGCGAACACCAGCCGGCTTGCGGTCGCCTTCAGCGCACAGCCGTCGAACGCCTCCATCAGCGCGCGCAATTCGTCGAGGGTGGCGGCGGTGCGGGCAGCTTCGCGCGCCGACTGGATGGCGGCATCGGGCGGCGCCGCGTGACCGGGCAGAACGGCTGGCGTAGGCAG
>JBARWE010000141.1:0-4123 GCA_049646625.1 Xanthobacteraceae bacterium | reverse complement strand
AGCCTTTGCCGCCGGGCGAACCTCGGCCGCGCGGGTGGGCCGGACCGTTGCGGCGGCCATTGTTTTTGTCGTTATCGCGGGGCATGAGGTCTCTCGAATGTGGAAGCAACGCGCTATAGCAGAGTTACCAGCGCGGCACGAGGCATGATGACGGGTTCTTTCATGCAGGCGGCCCTTGAAGCCGCGCACGCCGCCGCCAAGGCCGGCGAGGTGCCGATCGGCTGCGTCATCGTCCGCGACGGCAAGGTTGTCGCGCGCGCCGGCAACCGCACGCTGCGCGACCGCGACCCCACCGCACACGCGGAACTGCTGGCGCTCCGCGCGGCAGCAAACCTGCTCGGCAGCGAGCGGCTGCCCGACTGCGATCTCTACGTCACGCTGGAACCGTGTACGATGTGCGCCGCCGCCATCTCGTTTGCGCGCATCCGCCGGCTTTACTTCGGCGCCACCGACCCCAAAGGCGGCGCGGTGGAGTCGGGCGTGCGGTTCTTCTCAAGCCCGACCTGTCATCACGCACCGGAGGTCTATTCCGGCATCGGCGAGGCTGACGCCGCCAAGCTATTGCGCGACTTCTTCAAGGCGCGGCGCTGAAAAACGCCAGCAGCGCCGCCGCGGTGGCATCGGGATTCTCTTCCGCCATGAAGTGGCCGCCGCCGATCGGCTGGCCAGTCACGCCAGTCGCCCACTGCCGCCAGGTATCGAGCGGCGTCGCCGCGGCCCTCGCGATCCCGGCATCGCCCCACAGCACCAATAGCGGCGCCGCGATCGTGTTGCCGGCCTCGCGGTCCGCCGCATCGTGTGCGAAGTCGGCATAGGCGCCGGCGCGATAATCTTCGCACGCTGCATGAATCCGCAATGGATCGCGCAACGCCGTGAGATAGTGGGCAAGCGCGCGGGTATCGAACGCATCGAGCGAGCGCGCCGCGGTCCAGCTCGCCAGGGTATGGCGGAAGTAGGCGTCCGGGCTGCCGCCGATCAGCGTCTCCGGCAGCGGTTCCGGCTGCGCCAGAAACGCCCAGTGATAAATCTTCAGCGCGGAGGCGCGATCCATCCGCGCCCAGTACTCGTAAGTCGGCAGGATATCGAGCACCGCCAGCCGCGACAGCCGGCCGGGATGATCGAGCGCGAGGCGATAGCCGACGCGGCCGCCACGGTCGTGGCCGGCCAGCGCGAACTGCGCATGCCCAAGCTTCTCCATCACCTCGATCATCACCCGCGCCACCGCGCGCTTGGTGAACGGGGTATGGTCGGCGTCGCTTTGCGGCACGTCCGACCAGCCGTAGCCGGGCAGATCGGGAATGACGAGCGTGAAGCTCTCGGCCAGTGCCGGCGCCACGCGGTACCACATCACATGCGTCTGCGGATAGCCGTGCAGCAGCATCAGCGGCGGCCCCTTGCCGCCAACGCGGGCAAAGATGCGGCCGCCGGAGGTCGCGATCCACTCGGAGGCATAATCGGGAAACAGGTCGGCGAGATCGGGCATGGCTGGTCCTTCCGCGTCATTGCCGGACTTGATCCGGCAATCCCCCTCCCTACCCTCCCCCACTTGCGGGGGAGGAAGAAAGGGATTCCCGCGCTACCGCGCGCCAGCCGATGTCGCGGCGGCAAAAGCCTTCCGGCCAGCGAATCAGGTCGACCGCGGCATAGGCACGGCGCTGCGCCTCGGCAATCGTCGGCGCGCTTGCGGTGACGCTCAACACGCGGCCGCCATTGGCGAGGATGGCCTCGCCGTCTGCCCTGGTGCCGGCGTGGAAAATTTCGACGCCCTCGACGGCCGCCGCCTCGCGCAAGCCCTCGATGCGCGAGCCTTTCGGATAGTCGCCGGGATAGCCGCGCGCCGCCAGCACCACGGTCAGCGCCGGCTCGGGAAACCAGCGCAGATCGAAGGTGTTCAACAGCCCGTCGCAGGCGGCAAGCAGCGCCGGCACCAGATCCGACATCAGCCGCATCATCAACACCTGCGCTTCCGGGTCGCCGAAGCGCACGTTGTATTCGATCAGCTTCGGTCCGTCGGCGGTGATCATCAGCCCGGCGAACAACACGCCCTTGAACGGAGTGCCGCGCGCGCGCATCGCGGCGAGCGTCGGCCTGACGATCTCGTCCATGACGCGCTCGCACATCGCCTCCGTCATCACCGGCGCCGGCGAATAGGCGCCCATGCCGCCGGTATTCGGCCCGGTGTCGCCATCGAAGGCGCGCTTGTGATCCTGCGCGGTCGCCAGCGGCAGCGCGTGCTCGCCGTCGCACAACACGAAGAACGAGGCTTCCTCGCCGCTCAGCATCTCCTCGATCACCACCGCGGCGCCTGCGTCGCCGAAGATGGCATCGACCGCGGCTTCCGCCTCCTCCACCGTGGTCGCGACGGTGACGCCCTTGCCGGCGGCCAGCCCGTCGGCCTTGACCACGATCGGCGCGCCTTGCGCGCGGATATAGGCTTTCGCCGCCTCGGTCTGGTCGAAAGATTGGTAGGCCGCGGTCGGGATGCCGTGCTCGCGGCAAAGCTCTTTGGTGAAGCTCTTTGATGCCTCCAGCGCCGCCGCCGCCCGGCTCGGCCCGAACGCGGTGATGCCGGCCGCGTCGAGATCGTCGATCAACCCGGCCGCGAGCGGCGCTTCCGGCCCGACAACGACCAGATCGACCCCCTCGCGGCGGCAGAAATCGATCACGGCCGCATGGTCGGCCGCATCGAGCGGAACGCAGGCCGCTTCGCGCGCGATGCCGGCATTGCCCGGCGCGCACCAGAGCTTCTCAACAAGGGGGGACGCGGCGATCTTCCAGGCGAGCGCATGCTCGCGGCCGCCGGATCCGAGAAGAAGGACGTTCATCGACTTGAGGCTACCTGAACATTTCCGCCGCAAGCGACGCCGTATGGAGGCGGCGCGGCGGATTTAAGGACATGACAAAACCCGTGTAACATGCCGCCCGCCTCACAGTAAAAAGAATCGGTCCACATGCCCGCCGCTCCCGACCTTCGCGTCAATCTCACCGAATTCACGGTGTCCGAGTTGTCCTCCGCGCTGAAGCGCACGGTCGAGGACGCCTACGGCCATGTCCGGGTGCGCGGCGAGATTTCCGGCTTTCGCGGGCCGCACGCATCCGGCCACTGCTATTTCGCGCTCAAGGACGAAAGCGCCAAGATCGAGGCGGTGATCTGGCGCGGCGTCCACGGGCGGATGCGCTTCAAGCCGCAGGAAGGGCTGGAGGTGATCGCCACCGGCAAGCTCACCACCTATCCCGGCTCATCGAAGTACCAGATCGTCATCGAGGCGCTGGAACCGGCCGGCGTCGGCGCGCTGATGGCCTTGATGGAGGAGCGCAAGAAAAAACTCGCCGCCGAGGGGTTGTTCGACGAGGCCCGCAAACAGCTTCTACCGTACCTGCCGGAGGTGATCGGCGTCGTCACCTCGCCGACCGGCGCGGTGATCCGCGACATCCTGCACCGCCTGGCCGACCGCTTTCCGCGCCGCGTGCTGGTGTGGCCGGTGCGCGTGCAGGGCGAAGGCTCGGCCGAACAGATCGCCGCCGCCATCGACGGCTTCAATGCCTTGCCGGAGGGCGGCGACATCCCCCGCCCCGACCTTCTAATCGTGGCGCGCGGCGGCGGCTCGCTGGAGGACCTGTGGTCGTTCAACGAGGAGATCGTGGTGCGGGCGGCGGCCGCCAGCATGATCCCGCTGATCTCGGCGGTCGGTCACGAGACCGACGTGACGCTGATCGATTTCGCCGCCGACCGCCGCGCGCCGACGCCGACCGCGGCGGCCGAGATGGCAGTGCCGGTGCGTGCGGAACTCACTGTGGAGGTCGGCACGCTGGCGCGGCGCATGATGCTATGCTGGCAGCGCGCGCAGGAAGGACGCCGCGTCGAGTTGCGGTCAGCCGCCCGCGCCCTGTCGACGCCTGAGAGCCTGCTGGCACTACCCCGCCAGCGGCTTGATCAGGCGGCGGCCAGCCTGCCGCGGGCGTTGCGCGCCAACACCCATCTGCACGACCGCAGGTTGTCGCGCGTCGCGGCGTTCCTCACCATGCGCACGCTCAAGGGCCAGATCGCGCACGCCGACGACCGCCTGCGCCAGCTCGCCGGCCGGGCGGCCCAGAGCCTGTCTGTGCAGGCCCGCGCCCGCCG
>JBARWE010000140.1:0-27644 GCA_049646625.1 Xanthobacteraceae bacterium | reverse complement strand
CCGCCGACGTCACGCCGGCCCAGCGCGCGCTGGCCGACGCGCTGCTGCGCTCGACCGGCGCGCTCGAATGGATCGATGACGAAGCGATGATCGACGCCATCACCGCGGTGTCCGGCTCGGGGCCGGCCTACGTCTTCCTGCTGGCGGAAGCGATGGCGCAAGCCGGCATCGCCGCCGGGCTGCCGGAAGGACTGGCGAGCCGGCTGGTACGCGCCACCGTTGCCGGCGCCGGCGAACTGCTGCACCGCTCCGACCTCGATGCGGCGACATTGCGCCAGAACGTCACCTCGCCGGGCGGCACCACCGCCGCAGCACTTGCCGTGCTGATGGCCGACGACGGCTTACCGGACTTGATGAAGCAGGCCATCGCCGCAGCAACGAAACGCTCGCGCGAACTGGCGGGCTAATTACACCGGCACGCGCACGCTGGCGCGCAAGCCGCCCATCGGGCTGTCACCGAGCGTGATGTCGCCGCCGTGCGAGCGGGCGATGTCGCGGGCGATGGCGAGGCCAAGCCCGGTGCCGCCCTCGTCCTGATTGCGGGCGTCGTCGAGCCGCAGGAACGGCTTGAACACCTCCTCGCGCATGGCGGGCGGAATACCAGGGCCGTCGTCATCCACCGTCACCGTCAGCCAGCGATGGTCGCGGTGACCGGTGATGGAAATGGTTTCGGCATAGCGCGCGGCGTTCGACACCAGGTTGGCAAGACAGCGCTTGAACGCCGCCGGCTTCACCGTCACCAGCGGCTGGCCATGGAAGGCGACGGTCGCGAGGTGGCCGTGGCGCTCGGCGTCGCTGCGCAGTTCCTCCAGCGCCTGTGCCATATCGGTCGGCTGCGCCTGCTCGCCGGCGTCCCCGCGCGCGAAGGCAAGATACGCCTCCAGCATGGCGTTCATCTCATCGACATCGCGGCGCATGCCCTCGACATCGGGGCCGTCGCCGATCAGTTCCAGTTCAAGCTTGAAGCGGGTCAGAATGGTGCGCAGGTCGTGGCTGACGCCGGCCAGCATCGCGGTGCGCTGCTCGATCGAGCGCTCGACGCGCGACTTCATCTCGATGAAGGCATGCGCCGCGCGCCGCACCTCGCGCGCGCCGCGCGGGCGGAAGTTCGGCTCGTCGCGGCCCTTGCCGAAATTCTCGGCGGCATCGGCAAGCCGCAGGATCGGCCGGATCTGGTTGCGCAGGAACAGGACCGCGACGATCAAAAGGATCGAGGAAGTGCCGAGCATCCAGAACAGGAAGATCTCCGAGTTCGACGCATAGGCGGCGCTGCGCTGGGCAAACACCCGCATCACCGTGTCGTCGAGCTTGATGCGGATCTCCACCAGGTTCGAGCGGCCGACGGTATCGATCCAGAATGCTTTGCCGATCTGCCGGCTGATCTGCCGCGACAGCGCCTGATCGAGCAGCGAGAAGAACGGTTTTGGCCCCGGCGCCGGCATGTCGGCGGGCGGCAGGAAATCGACCACCAGGCCGAGGCGCTCCTGCGCGATCTTGCGCAGCAACGTACGGTCCTTGTCCTGCGGGTAGCCGTTGTAGATGTCGATCAGCGCCGCGACATCCTGCACCACCGCGGTCGAAAGCCGCCGCGTCACCGTGTTCCAGTGCCGCTCCATGAACACGAAGGCGACCACCGATTGCAGCACCACCATCGGCACGATGATGATCAACAGCGCCCGCGCATAAAGCCCCTTGGGCATGATGCTGTTGAAGCGCCGCCCCATCCAGCCGGTGACGCGCGAGATGCGTTCCGAGGCGGTACGGAGGAAGGTCAGGCTGGTATCGAGCGCACTCATCGACATGGCGGGCGCTACGCCGACGCCACCAGGCGATAGCCAATGCCACGCACCGCCTGCAGGAACAGCGGGTTGGCCGGGTCATGCTCGATCTTGCGGCGCAGCCGGTTGATCTGCACGTCCACCGCGCGCTCGTTGACGCTGGTGCCGTTGCCGGTGAGGTCGAGCCGCGGCACCGTCTCGCCGCGCGCATTGGCAAGGATGCGCAGCATCTCGCGCTCGCGGTCGGTTAAGTGCACCACCTCCTCGCCGTTGCGCAGTTCGCCACGCTCGACATGAAAGACATAAGGGCCGAACGCCACCGTCTCCAGCGGTTCGACCGCCGCCGGCGTCGCGCGCCGCAGGATGTTGGCGATGCGCAGCACCAGTTCGCGCGGCTCGAACGGTTTGGCCACATAGTCGTCGGCGCCGATCTGCAGGCCCTCGATGCGGGCCTCCGCCTCGTGCCGCGCCGTCAGCATAATGATCGGCACGGCGGAGGTCGCGCGCAGCGCCCGCGCCAGCTCAAATCCGGTCTCGCCCGGCATCATGATGTCGAGGATCAACAGATCGAAATCGAGGCTGACGAGTTTTGCGCGCGCGTCGGCGGCACTCATCGCGGTGGTGACGCGGTAACCCTCGTTGGCAAGAAAGCGCGACAGCAGATCGCGGATGCGGCGATCGTCATCGACCAGCAGCAGGTGCGGCGCGTCGTCGGCCGGCTTCACCTTCGCGTAGGTCCTGGAGTACGCCTCGATCACGCTTTCGTCTCCTGCGCCGCCGTGCCCGGCGCAAGGCCGAGCAACTGCTCCAGCACCTTGTCGGGGCTGTCGCGGTCGATCATGGCGCGCAGGAAGCGGCGCACCGCCGCGCTCTCGGCCGGCGCCAGACCCGCGAGCGCCCGATCGATGCGCGCAGTTTGCAGCGTAACCAGCCGCTCGACCAGCGTCTCGCCCTTCGCGGTGGCATAAAGAAGGCGCTGGCGGCGATCGGCGTCGCCTTCTTTCTGGACGATGTAGCCCTCGTCGAGCAGTTGCTTGAGCACGCGGCCGAGCGACTGCTTGGTGATGCGCAGCACGCCGAGCAGATCGGCCACCTTCAGCCCCGGATAGCGCGAGACGAAATACAACACGCGATGGTGGGCGCGACCGAAGCCGAACGCTTCCAGCAGATGATCGGCATCGCCGACGAAATCGCGGTAGGCGAAGAACAGAAGCTCGATGATGTCCCAGCGCAACTCCGGCGCGGGCGTGCCCGGCGCCGGCCCGGTGCCGCTCTGCGCAGAGTTCAGGACAGCATTGACATTTATGTCAGCCATATTGACGTATTTCGGGTCCAATGTTACAAAAGGCGCGGCTGTTACGAAATATTCGCAAAATACGCCACACCGCCCATCGATCCGGGCGGGCGCCGCCGCCACGATTTTCGCCCGCAAGATTGCGAAGCGCAGTCCTGCGAAACATACTGGAGTTCACGCCTTCCGCCAAAGCGGAAACCGGCCCTCGGACCGGCGGGGCAGACTTCAGACCAGATCGACCAGCCCCGCCACCCGCGTGGACTGCATCAATGCCGGGAGAGCATCCATGGGAGTTCCGTTCGACACAGCCGATGGCGCGATCGGGCATGAATTCGAGATTCGGTCCACCACCAACCCGACCTCCGAGGCGGAGCGCGCGGCCAAGCTCGCCAACCCCGGTTTCGGCCGGGTGTTCACCGATCACATGGCCATGGTCCGCTACAGCCAGGGCAAGGGCTGGCATGATGCGCACATCGCGGCGCGCACCGAGTTCTCGCTCGATCCGGCCTCCGCCGTGCTGCACTACGCGCAGGAAATCTTCGAGGGCCTGAAAGCCTACAAGCGCGACGACGGCGGCGTGAACCTGTTTCGCCCCGACGCCAACGCGCGGCGCTTCCGCAATTCAGCCGAACGCATGGCGATGGCGCCGCTGCCGGAGCCGATGTTCATCGAGGCGGTCGAGCAACTGGTGAAGATCGACCGCGCCTGGATTCCCGGCGGCGAGGGCAGCCTCTATCTGCGGCCGTTCATGATCGCGAATGAGGTGTTCCTCGGCGTCAAGCCGTCGGCCGACTATATCTTCGCGGTGATCGCCTCGCCGGTCGGCTCCTACTTCAAGGGCGGCCCGGCGCCGGTGTCGATCTGGGTGTCGGAGACCTATACGCGCGCCGCGGTCGGCGGCACCGGCGCGGTCAAATGCGGCGGCAACTACGCCGCAAGCCTGCGCGCGCAAGCCGAAGCCATCGATCGCGGCTGCGACCAGGTGGTGTTTCTCGATGCGGTCGAGCGCCGCTATGTCGAGGAACTGGGCGGCATGAACATCTTCTTCGTGTTCGACGACGGTTCGCTGTCAACGCCGCCGCTCGGCGCCATCCTGCCCGGCATCACGCGGGATTCCATCATGGCGCTGGCGCGGGAAACCGGCACGCCGGTGCGCGAGGCGCCCTACACCATCGAGCAGTGGCGCACTGATGCCGCCAGCGGCAAGCTGAAGGAAGCCTTCGCCTGCGGCACCGCGGCCGTCATCTCGCCGATCGGCAAGGTGTGCTCGACACACGGCGATTTCTCCATCAGCGGCGGCGCCGCCGGTCCGGTCGCGATGGGGCTGCGCAAGAAGCTGGTCGATATCCAGTACGGCCGCGCAGCCGATACGCATGGCTGGATCAGAAAGGTGTTTTGATTACGCGATCCGGACTTCGGGCGCTCCTGCCTCAACGCGCCCGATGATCGCCGCCTTGCCAAAGCCGGCTGCCTTCACCTTGTCAAGCACGCCCTGGGCCGCGCCCGCCTTGCAGGCGATCAGCAGGCCACCGGAGGTTTGCGGGTCGGTGAAGAGGTCGCGGCGCCACTGCGGCATCTCCGCCGGCAGCACGATGAAGGCCCCGTAGCTCGCCCAGTTGCGCTTCGAGGCGCCGGTGACGAACCCCTTCTGCGCGAACGCCGCCGCGCCAGCGAACAGCGGCACCGCATCGGCGTCGATCGATAGCGACAGGTGCGACTCGCGCGCCATTTCATAGGCGTGGCCGCACAAACCGAAGCCGGTCACGTCGGTGACGGCATGCACCGCCGGATCGGCGGCCAGCGTGGCGCCGATCCGGTTGAGCTGTGTCGTCGAGGCGACCATTTCGGCATAGCCCGCGCCGTCCAGTTCGCCGCGCTTGAGCGCCGCCGAATAGATGCCGACGCCGAGCGCCTTGGTCAGGATCAGCGCGTCGCCGGCCCGCGCATCGGCGTTGCGGCGCACCTCGTCGGGGCGGCAGATGCCGATCACCGCAAGCCCGTAGATTGGCTCCGGCGCATCGATCGAATGGCCGCCGCCGATCGGAAAGCCGGCGTCGGCGCACACCGAGGCGCCGCCGCGCAAAATCTCGCGCACCGTTTCGACCGGGATCTTGTCGAGCGGCATGCCGAGGATCGCCAGCGCCATGATCGGCCTGGCGCCCATCGCATAGATGTCGGAGATGGCGTTGGTGGCGGCGATGCGGCCGAAATCGAACGGATCGTCCACCACCGGCATGAAGAAGTCGGTGGTGGCGACGATGCAGGTGTTGTCGTCGACCTGCCATACCGCGGCATCGTCGCCGGTGTCGGCGCCGACCAGCAATTGCCGGTAGGGACCGGCGGCCGGCTGGTTGGCCAACAGGTCCTGCAGCACGGAAGGTGCGAGCTTGCAGCCGCAACCGCCGCCATGGGCAAGGCTGGTCAGACGGACGAGGGGCGCGTTCATGGCCGGTTCTCCCGATCAGGCCGCGCCGCGGCAAGGCCGCCGATCATCCGCGCGCTGCACGGATCGGCAACCGATGACTGCACTATAGCCAGCCGTGGCACGGACGCAAATCACGCCCGCGCATAGCGGCATTCAGCGAGAAATGAAAAGCCGGGCTTGTCGTCGTTGCCGGAGGCGGCTCAGTAGCCGCCGCCGTAAGGCGCGCCCCAGTTGAAGCGGTAGTTGACGCCGACCCGCACCAGGCTCGACTCGTAGCCGTTCGGCGTGCCGGTGATCCCGAACCGGCTGTCGGACAGGCTGACATACAGATACTCGACCTTGGCGCTCCAGTTCCGGGTCAGGCCGAATTCGGCGCCGACGCCGACGGTCCAGCCGGGGCTGGTATGCGATTCCGTCCGCGCAAAATCGACCGCTCGCAGGGTGCCGAAGGCAAGACCGCCGGTGCCGTACAGCAGCACGTTGTCGAAGGCATAGCCGACGCGGCCGCGGATCGTGCCGAACCACGGGTTGGAGAATTTCCATGTGGCGAACCGGTCGTCGGCGGAGTTGGCCTGAAGGTCGCCCTCAAGGCCGAACACCAGCGCTCCCGACTGCCAGTTGTAGCCCGCCTGCACGCCGCCGCTGACGCCGGACGGCTTGGCCGACAGGAAGCTGACGCTGCCCCAGTTGTAGCCGAGATTGGCGCCGAGATAGGGGCCGGCCCAGCTATAGGCATTGAGCGGCTGGGCAACGGTATAAGGCTGCCGATACGGCGCATAGTCGGCAGCCTGTGCGCTCGCCGCAATGCCGACCGTCGCCAGCACCGCCGCTGCAAGGACCTTCCCGATCATCCGCTGCACCTCCAAGCGACCCGGCTCCCGCGCAGCACCGCGACAGTTACCGGTTTCCTACTCATTCGATTAAAAGTTTATCGACAGGCAGGGGTTAAGCAGCGATTAAAACTGGCCGGCAGCATTCCTCATCCTTAAAAGACCGTTACCATCGGCGCGCGCGGCACCATGGCCCGGCAGGGTCCGGTTCGCTGGCCGTAGCAGGGCCGGGCGACTAATTTATGGCTCATGATGACCGAGGATGACCGCAACGGCGACGGCCACCCGCCGCGGCCGGCAGCGCCACCGCGCCGCAACGATGCCGGCGACGTCCCGCCCGACGTCGATCCGGCGGCGGAGATCGCCGACGACGACGCCGAGGAACGGCTGCCGGAGGACGTGACCGAGACCACCGAGGCGGTCGCCGAAGGCCCGCTCGCCACCGGCCGCGCCGCCATCGCGCAGGCCGTGCGGCTCGCTCCCTCCTCGCCCGGCGTCTACCGCATGCTCAATGCCGGGCGCGACGTGCTCTATGTCGGCAAGGCCAAGAACGTCCGCAAGCGCCTTTCCTCCTATGTGCGGCCGACCGGCCATGCGATGCGCATCACCCGCATGATCGCGGCGACGGTTGCAGTCGAGATCGTCTCGACCAACACCGAGACCGAGGCGCTGCTGCTGGAGGCCAACCTCATCAAGCAGTTGCGGCCGCGCTTCAACGTGCTATTGCGCGACGACAAGTCGTTCCCCTACATCCTTCTGACCGGCGACCACTGGGCGCCGCAGATCATGAAATACCGCGGTGCGCAGACCCGGCCGGGCCGCTATTTCGGCCCGTTCGCCTCGGTGGCGGCGGTCAACCGCACCATCACCGCGCTGCAACGCGCCTTCCTGCTGCGTTCCTGCACCGACAGCTTTTTCGAGAGCCGCACGCGGCCGTGCCTGCTCTACCAGATCAAGCGCTGCTCGGCGCCGTGCACCGGCGAAATCGACTTCGCCGGCTACAGCGCGCTGGTCAAGGAGGCGATCGACTTCCTGTCCGGCCGCAGCCGCGCGGTGAAGGAGCAATTGGCGGCCGAGATGGAGAAAGCCTCCGCCGCGCTGGAGTTCGAGCGCGCCGCGGTCTATCGCGACCGTCTCGCCGCGCTGGCCGCGATCCAGTCGCAGCAGGGCATCAACCCACGCACCGTGGACGAGGCCGACGTGTTCGCCGTGCATCAGGAGGGCGGCTATTTCTGCGTCGAGGTGTTTTTCTTCCGCACCGGCCAGAACTGGGGCAACCGCGCCTACTTCCCGCGCGCCGACCGCAGCTTCGACGCGGCCGAAGTGCTGGGCGCGTTCCTGTCGCAGTTCTACGAGGACAAGCCGCCGCCGCGCCTCATCCTGCTGTCGCATACGATTCCCGAGGCGGAGCTGTTGACGCAGGCGCTCAGCATCAAGGCCGGCGCCAGGGTCGAGGTCAGCGTGCCCAAGCGCGGCGAGAAGAAGGATCTGGTCGCGCATGCCGCGACCAACGCCCGCGAGGCGCTGGGGCGCAAACTCGCCGACAGCGCGACGCAGACACGGCTGCTTGAGGGGCTGGCCTCGACGCTCGGCCTGCGAGAGCCACCGCGCCGCATCGAGGTCTACGACAACAGCCATATCCAGGGCACCAACGCGGTCGGCGCGATGATCGTCGCCGGCACCGAGGGCTTTCTCAAGAACCAGTACCGCAAGTTCAACATCCGCTCGCAGGCGCTGACCCCCGGCGACGACTACGCCATGATGCGCGAGGTGCTGGAGCGGCGCTTCAAGCGGCTTCTGGCCGAGACCCCGGAGCCGACCGGCACGCCGGCGGCGGCCGGCGACGAGGCGCCGCGCTGGCCCGATCTCGTCGTCATCGATGGCGGCCGCGGCCAGCTCAACGCCGCCCGTACCATCCTTGCCGATCTCGGCCTGCCGCAGGTCACGCTGCTCGCGGTCGCCAAGGGGCCGGAGCGCAACGCCGGGCACGAGACGCTGTTTCTGCCGGAACGCGAGGCGATCAAATTGGAGCCGCGCGACCCGGTGCTGTATTTCATCCAGCGGCTGCGCGACGAGGCGCACCGCTTCGTCATCGGCTCGCACCGCACCTTGCGCAAAAAGGACATCCGCGAGGCGGGCTTGCAGGAAATCCCCGGCATCGGCCCGGCCCGCAAGCGGGCGCTGCTGCACCACTTCGGCACACTGAAGGAGATCGAGCGCGCCTCGGTTGCCGATCTCGCCAAGGTTCCGGGCATCAGCGCCGAGGGCGCGCGCAAAATTTTTGATTTTTTCCACCCCGCGGGCGGATAGTATCGGCGGCGGCCAGCGGCAACCCGCCCGCGCCGCGATGCTTTCCGCAGCCCTCCCGCAAGCCGGCCCCCGGCCGCAAGACCATGCGCGGGCAAGGGTGCGCGCGGTTGGCGCAGGTCGGCAAAATAGGCTATGCGGCAAGGGGTGGCCGGCTCAGGGGGCCACCAGTGAGCGACAAGGGATGAACAGCGTGACCACCCGGGGACTGCCGAAACACTCGCTGGCGCTCCCCAATATCCTGACCTACTCGCGGATCGTGGCCGTCCCGGTGGTTGTCGGCTGCATCTTCGCACAGTCGATCCTCGACGGCCCGTTGTGGCTGCGCTGGGTGGCACTGGTGGTGTTTATCGCCGCCGCCGTGACCGACTTCTTCGACGGCTACTATGCCCGCATCTGGCACCAGCAATCGGCGTTCGGCCGCATGCTCGACCCGATCGCCGACAAGCTCCTGGTCGCCTCCTGCCTGTTGATCCTCGCCGCCGACGGCATCATCCACGGCTGGACGCTGTGGGCGGCAATTGTCATCCTGTGCCGTGAAATCCTGGTCTCGGGCCTGCGCGAATATCTCGCGGCGCTGCGGGTCAGCGTGCCGGTGACCAAGCTCGCCAAGTGGAAGACCACGGCGCAACTCGTCGCCATCGGCTTTCTGCTGGCCGGCGAGGCCGGCGACATGGTGTTACCGATGACCACGCAGATCGGGCTGTTGCTGTTGTGGATATCGGCGCTCGTGACCATCTATACGGGATGGGATTATTTCCGCGCCGGCGTGCGCCATCTGATCGAGGATGAAACGTGAAGGTGCTGTATTTCGCCTGGGTGCGCGAGCGCATCGGTAAGGCCGAGGAAACAGTCGAGCCGCCGGCGGCGGTGCGCACCGTCGGCGAACTGATCGCCTGGCTGGCCTCGCGCGGCGAGGAATACGCCCACGCCTTCGAACGACCGCAGGTGATCCGCGCCGCCATCGACCAGACCTATGTCAGGGCCGACACGGCGATTGCCGGCGCCCGCGAGATCGCGTTGTTCCCGCCGATGACCGGCGGCTGAGGCGATCGTGCCATGAGCGTGCCCGTCACCATCCGCCTGCAACAGGACGATTTCGACCTCGCCACTGAGAGCGCGCGGCTGACCGGCGCCGACACCTCAATCGGCGCGGTGGTGAGCTTCGTCGGCCGCTGCCGTGGCGAGGAGGACGGCCACGACATCGCCGCGCTCAATCTGGAACACTATCCCGGCATGGCCGAGGCCGAGATCGCCCGCCATGTCGAGGACGCGCTGACGCGCTGGCCGCTCAAGGGCGTCACCGTGATCCACCGCTACGGCCGCATCGCGCCGGGCGACAATATCGTGCTGGTGCTGACGGCGTCGTCGCACCGGCAGGCGGCATTCGCCGCGGCGGAATTCCTGATGGACTATCTCAAGACCCGCGCGCCGTTCTGGAAGTCCGATGAGCGCGCCAGCGGCGACCGCAACTGGATCGACGCGCGCGACACCGACGACGATGCCGCCGCGCGCTGGGACAGCGCGGCGAATTGACGTTCTTTGCCGTCATGCCCGCGCATCGCCGTTCGAAGAACGGCGTTCTGTCGAACACCTATGTCGCGGGCATCCACATCTTAGCGGCTGCTCAGCGAAGAAAGACGTGGATGGCCGGGATAAACCCGGCCATGACGAAAGATGGACAGGCTCTCAGAAGTAAACGCGATGTTGCATGGCTAAAAAATCTTCCAACGCAGCAATAAAGGTTGCGCCCGGCGAGCTGGTCACACTGCTCGACTATGTCCGTTTTGCGGTGAGCCGCTTCAACGCCGCCGGCGTGGCGGTCGCCCACGGCACCGCCGACCCGCTGGCCGAGGCCGCGTTCGTCGTCACCGAAGCCCTCGCCCTTCACCCCGACCAGTTCGAGGCGTTCGCGACCGCGCGGGTGACGCATGCGGAAGGCGAGCAAATCCTGAAGCTGATCGAGGCGCGGGTGACGACGCGCAAGCCGGCCGCCTATCTCCTGAACAAGATCTACATGCGCGGCCTGCCGTTCTATATCGATGAGCGGGCGATCGTGCCGCGCTCGTTCATCGGCGAACTGCTGGAGACGCATTTCGACGGCGGCGATGCCTCGCTGATCGAGGACCCTACGGACGTGAGCCGCGTGCTCGATCTGTGCACCGGCTCCGGCTGCCTGGCGATCCTCGCCGCGCATGCCTTTCGCAATGCGGCGATCGATGCGGTGGAACTGTCGAACGACGCGCTGGCGGTGGCACAGCGCAACGTTGCCGACCATGCTCTCGCCGATCGCATTACGCTCTATCGCGGCGACCTGTTCGCGCCGCTCGGCAAGGAGCGCTACGACCTCATCATCACCAACCCGCCTTATGTCGATGCCGAGGGCATGGCCGGCCTGCCGGAAGAATGCCGCCATGAGCCGGACATGGCATTCGACGGCGGCGCCGACGGGCTTGCTATCGTGCGGCGCATCCTGCACGGCGCACCGGCACATCTTGCGACCGATGGCGGGCTGTTATGCGAGGTCGGGCGCGGCCGCGACAATCTCGAAGCCGCGTTTCCCGACCTGCCGTTCCTGTGGCTCGACACCGAGGAGTCCCAGGGCGAGGTGTTCTGGCTGCCGGCGGCGGCGCTGCCCGCCCGTTGACGGTGCGGCGCATGTCTGCCCTGCCGGCGATCCTCTAGCCAAGCGGCGCCGCCGCCTATAGCTACGCGCCTCCATCTCCACCGTCATGCCCGGCGTCATGCCGGGCATCCACGTCTTTACAGCCGTTCAGCAAGAAAGACGTGGATGGCCGGGCATAGGCGTCCTTTGGAACGCCGTTCTATCGAACGGCTACGCCCGGCCATGACGAAACTGGAATGACTGCGCCGGTTGGTCGATACGAATGTTATGGACAGGCTCCCATAGCGCGTTCACGCGCGATGCCTGGCTCGGTGAATTCCGGGCGACGCTTAAGCTCGGCTGGCCGATGGTGCTCACCAATCTGGCGCAGATCGCGCTGACGACCACCGACGTCATCGTCGTCGGCCACCTTGGCGCCGATGCGCTCGCCGCCGCCACCCTCGGCGTCAATCTCTACTTCGGCCTGCTGATCTTCGCCATCGGCCTCGTCTCCGCCACCTCGCCGATGATGGCGGAGGCGATCGGGCGTGGCCGGCGCGTGGTGCGCGAGGTGCGCCGCACGTTCCGGCAGGGGCTGTGGTCGGCGCTGATCGTGGCGCTGCCGGCATGGGCGCTGTTGTGGCACACCGACGCCGTGCTGCTCGCGCTCGGGCAGGAGCCGCAACTCGCGCGCGACGCCCATATCTTTATGCGCGAGTTGCAGTGGGGCTTTCTGCCGGCACTCGGCTTCATCGCGCTACGCTCGTTCGTGGCCGCACTTGAGCGTCCGGTGTGGGCGATGCTGGTGACGGCGGCGGCGATTGTGTTCAACATCGCCGCCAACTGGGCGCTGGTGTTCGGCCATCTCGGCCTGCCGGCGCTGGGCCTGCGCGGCTCCGGCCTCGCCACCACGCTGTCGAACACGTTCCTGTTTCTCGGCCTCGCCGCCGTGGTTCTGGCCGATCGCCAGTTCCGCCGCTTCCATCTGTTCGGGCGCTGGTGGCGCCCCGACGGCGCGCGGCTCGCCACGCTGTGGCGGCTCGGCGTGCCGATCGGCGCCACCATGGCGCTGGAAGTCACGCTGTTCAACGCCGCCGTATTCCTGATGGGTCAGTTCGGCGCGGTGGCGATCGCGGCGCACTCGATCGCGATCCAGATCGCGGCCGCCTCGTTCATGGTGCCGCTCGGCCTCGGGCAAGCGGCGACGGTGCGTGTCGGCCTCGCCCACGGCGCGGGACTGCGCGACGCCGTCACCCGCGCCGGCTGGACGGCGTTCGCGCTGGCGATCGCCTTCATGGCGACCATGAGCGTGGTGCTGCTCAGCGTGCCGCGCCTGTTGATCGGCGCCTTCATCGACACCGGCAATCCCGCCAACATGGCGGTGATCGATACCGCGGCGCTGTTTCTGGTATGGGCCGCGATCTTTCAGATCGCCGACGGCGCGCAAGTGGTCGGCGCCGGCATGCTGCGCGGACTGCAGGACACCCGCGTGCCGATGCTCTACGCTGCCTTCGGTTACTGGGGTTGCGGCATGCCGCTCGCCCTGTTCCTTGCGTTCTATCTCAAGCTCGGCGGCGTCGGCATCTGGATGGGGCTGGCCGCCGGGCTGGCGGTGGTCGCCGTGCTGATGATGCGGCGCTGGCTGCGCCGCGACCGGCTCGCGCTATAGAGCGGGTCATTCCGCCGCCTTCGGCGCCTTCGCTCCACCGCGCAGCCGCACCGCCATCTGGATCAGCCACATCGCGGTCGGCCGCAGGATGAACAGATCGGCGATCAGCGCCGCAACCATCGAGAACGCGCTGAGCCAGCCGAACAGCCTGAGCGACGGCAGGTCGGAAAACACCGTCACCACCAGCCCGCAGGCCAGAACCACCGTGGTCAGGATCAGGGCCGGGCCGACCAGGACGGTGGCCCGTTCCACCGCGATCGCAGCGTCATGATGGTCGGGACTGTCGGCCAGCCGCAGCCGGTTGAGAAAGTGGATGGTGGCGGAAAGCCCCAGCCCGAACGAGACGATCAGCGCTACCACGCTGGCGAACTGCAACCCCTCGCCCAACAACCATAACACCGTGCCCGATAGCACCACCGGGAAAATGCCCGGCAGGACGCATGAGAACATCACCACCACCGAGCGGAACGCCAGCCCGATGAAGATCGCGACGAAGGCGAACTCGACGGTCAGCGCCTGGTTCAATTTGCCGATCATGCCGGCGCTGTTGCGCGCGGCGATCGCCGACAGTCCGGTGACGGCGATCTGGTAGCCGGGATGCGCCTCGCGCACCTGCTTCAGCGCGGCGTCGAGCTTTTCGACGATCGGCAGAATGTCGCTGGCGTCCTTGTCGGGGATGCGGCCGGACACCACCACCGCGTCCTGACCGGCATCGATGAAGCGCCCGACCAGATGCGAGGGCAACAGATCGACGTAGTCCTTGAGCGTCGCCACATCGTGGCTGCCGACCTTCTCGGCGAGCCAGCGGCGCAGCGTCTCCAGCGACCACACATTGCCGACGCCGGCCTGCTTTTCGACCAGCGCATGCACCTGCGCGATGGTGTCGAGGGTGTCCTTCGAATAGAGCGAGGCGCCTTTGGGAAATTCGATCAGGATGTCGATCGGATTGGCGCCGGTCAGCTTGGCGTCGAGGCGGCTCGACGCCTCCACCGCCTGCTGCTTGTCGGGCACCTGGTCGGCGAGCCGGTAGCGCGGCTCCAGCGATGCATAGATGCCGGCCAGCGTACCGACCACGATCACCGCGATCAGGCTGTACAGGCCCGGCCGCGACACCATGCGCACCGCGATCCACTGGCAGAACGCACGCAGCGCATTGACCCCTATGTCGGCGCCGCGGAAACGGGTGGCAAACACCTTCTCGTCGCGCACCAAGAGCACGCCGAACGCCGGCACCAGCGTCAGCACCGCAACGAGCGCGATTGCCGTCGCGGCAAAGCCGGCCTCGCCGAATTTCTGAATCAGATCGGAGTTCGAGAACATCAAGGCGATGAAGGAAATGCCGGCGGTGGCGTGGGTCAGCACGCAGGCCGGCCCGACCACCAGCACCGCATTGCGGAACGCCTCGTATTTGCTCTCGCCGGCGATCAGCCGGTCGCGCGCGGCGAAGGTCAACTGCATCGAGTCCGAGAAACTGATGACCATGATGAGCGGCGTCATCACGTTCAGGAACATATTCAGCGAGAACCCGGCCCAGCCCAGCGCACCGAGCGCCAGCAGGATGGCAAGCAGCGGCGGGAACGCCGCGATCACCATGAACGACAGCTTGCGGAAGAACAGAATGGCGATCAGGCAGCCGGCGACGATGCCGGCGACGTTATAGATGATGCCGTCACGCTCCACCGCGTTGCGGATTTCGAGCTGCATCACCGGCACGCCGGAGAGCTGATAGGTCAGCCCGGAGCCGGCGAGGTCGTCGGCCATCACCTGGCGGACTTCGCCGATCACGCCCTTGAGCTTGTTGTCGGACATGATCTCCGGTTCGAGCGCGAGCACCACCAGCGTCAGCGTGCCGTCCTCGGACAGCAGTTTGCCGCGGACGATCTCGTTGGCCTTCACCGTCTCGATGAAGGCGTCGTAGGCGGCGCCCTCGGGCAGTTCTTGCGGAAACAGCGCCGCCGGAATCTGGCCGGGCGCCGGCGCCTGCCGTGCCGAGAAGATCGAGATCAGGCCGCGGGTGCCGTCGATCAGTTGCAGATCGGTGACGAGGTTGCGCAGCTTTTCAAGGTTGTCGCGGGCGAGCAGCGTGTTGCCCTCGACCACCACCAGCACGTCGAACTCGGCCGACGGAAAGCGCTTCGTCACCGCTTCGTACTGGCGATACTCCACGGTGTCGGAGCGAAACAGCTGGCTCAGCGAGTCGTCGACCTTGATGCGCTCCAGCCCGATCACCGCGATGACGCACAACGCCAGCAGCGCCAGCGCCCATGCCAGCGGCGCGCGCAGCGCCAGCAGGCCGATGCGCTCGACGCCAAACGCAATGCTGGGCCGCTTGCGGGCCGCCTCTTCCTCGCTCAGGTTGTCAGGAACCATGCCTCATCCAGGACGTTCGAACCAATCCCGTCGCCACGATGGGAATCACGGCGAACCCCGCCCATTGTCGCAGAGTTCGGGGGCAAGGGAACCATCTCGCCCCTCTTTTCCGGCGCGGCCGATCGCCTTCGCGGCCGTCCGCCAGCGGCGACGGAGGCAAGCCACCCTCTTGCCGGGACACCACAGGGGTTCGCCACGGCCTCAACCCGCCGCCATCTGGCGGGCCGGCTCGCGCAGCTTGAGCGAGTAATAGGACGCATTGGTGCGGCCGGTCGAGGCGGCTCGCGCAAACAGGATCAGGTGATGGGCGACGAGGCAGACGCTGATCAGATACTCGATCTCGCCGCGCGCCAGCCGGCGCAACGCGAACGGCCAGAACGTCCGGCGATAGTCGCCACGCACCCCGACCTTCCAAAAGATGTTGCGCAGCAACGTCAGCCCGAGCTTGATGTTGCGCCAGGACAGCCGGGCGCGGCTTGCCGGCGGCCGGATGCGGTTGGCGTAGGTGTGGCGCACCTGATGTTCGAAGCGGGCGAACAGCTTGTCCGGCTCGTAGGCGCGACCCATGCAGGTGCGCCATGTCGTCACCACCTGCTCATAAGGCAGACGGAAATCGACGTTGGAATCGCGGTTCTCATCCTCGATCAGCCGCCCCTCGCGTTGCAGGCGGTCCCATAGCGGCGTCTTTGGCAGCGCCTGCAACAGGTTGATGGTGAGCAGCGGAATCTGCGAGCGGTCGATGAAGTCGAGCAGATGGCGGCCGGTCTCGGGCCGGTCGGTATCAAGCCCGAGGATGATGCCCGACACTACCTCAAGGCCGTGGGCATTGAGCGTGCCGATCGCCTCCATGATCGGCACCATCATGTTGTGATCCTTGGAAATCGCCTTCAGCGCGTCGGGGTCGGGCGTCTCGATGCCGCAGAATACCGTGACGAAATAGGCCTGCCGCATCTTCTCCAGAATTTCCGGCCGCTTGGCGATGTTGAGCGTCGCCTCGCAGGAGAAGCGCAGCACATAGCCGGTCTTTTTCTGCCACGCGATCAGGTGCGGCAGCAGGTCGAGCGCCGCCTTGCGGTTGCCGATGAAGTTGTCGTCGACGAAATAGACCGAGCCGCTCAACCCGCATTCCAGCATCCGGTCGAGTTCGCGGGTGATCTGCTCCGGCGTCTTCAGGCGCGGATTGCGGCCATAAAGGCCGGGGATGTCGCAGAACTCGCATTGATAGGGGCAGCCGCTGGAATACTGGATGCTGCCGAGAAAGTAGCGGCGAAGGTCGGCCAGTTCATAGGCCGGCACCGGAAACTCGCTCATCGGCCGGCGCTCCCCGGTCTTGAGCACCACCTGCCGGGGCGGCCGCGACGGGTCGCGGGCAAGATGCGCGATCAACTCGTCGGTGGCATCGCCCAGTTCGCCGATATGCAGATAGTCGAAGGCGGGATAGTAGTCCGGGCAGGCGCTGACCGACGGTCCGCCGATCGCCACCGTCAGGTCGAAGGCGTGCGCGCGGCGGCAGATATCGTTCATCTGCCGGCGCTGGACATGCATACCGCTGACCAGCACCGCCTCGGCCCAGCGGAAATCGTCGTCGGTGGCGAAGGCGATGTTCTCGTCGATGAAGCGCACCTGCCAGTGTCGCGGCAGGTAGGCGGCGATCAGCAACAGGCCCTGCGGCGGCATGAAGGCGTGAACGCCCGCCGTCAGCGGGTAGGCATATTCGAAGGTACCGAACGACGAGGTGTAGCGGGGAAACACGCACAAAATGCGCCGCGCGGTCCGGCTGGCAAAATCGTTCATCGTACCCCCTTCCTTGCCGGCGATAACGTCCCGGCGCCGCGCTGCGTTCCAGGCCGATCCGTCGCCGGCAGGGTGGCGGCCGATCTTTTCAACAATATGACCGCGCCCATCCCGGCCACAGGCCCGGCCGGCTGCCGAAAACCGCCCCGAAATAACCTTTCATTAACGGCCCCGGGGCTATGGTTAACGCAAGGTATACGCCCGGCCATACCCCGTTCGAGAACCCGCGCATGTTCCGCATCGACTTCAACAAGCTGCGTTTTCTCTGCTGCGACGACAACGCCCATATGCGCCGTATCCTGCGCACGCTGCTGCATTCATTCGGCGCGCGCGAGGTCTACGAGGCGGAGGAAGGGGCGACGGCGCTGGAGATGTACAACCACTACGCGCCCGACATCATCATCACCGACTGGGCGATGCCGATCTTCGACGGTATCGAACTGGCCCAGATGATTCGCCAGCCGGACGCCTACGGCAACCCGTATGTGCCGATCATCATGCTGACCGGCCACTCCGAGAAGCGCCGCGTCACCATGGCGCGCGACGCCGGCGTCACCGAATTCCTGGCCAAGCCGATTTCCGCCAACGGGCTATATCAGCGCCTGCTCAACGTGGTGCTGAACCCGCGGCCGTTCATCAAGACCAAAACCTATTTCGGCCCCGACCGCCGCCGCAACACCGGCGCCTCCTATATCGGCCCGGAGCGCCGCAACGGCGGCACCGCCGAAGTGGTGCCGCAACCCTCGCTGCTGGACAAGGCCCGCACCCCCGGCTGAGGGGCGCGACCGGAGAAACGTGCCGTATGTCCTCTAAAAACCCCAACGAGAAAATCGACAAGCGAACCGGCATCGGGATCGCCCGCTTCGCCGACCATGTCGTCATCCGCCAACCCAACCGGCTGCGCCGCGCTATCCGCCGCGTGCCCGAGGACTATATCGACGACGCCGTGGCGCGGGCGGAAGCGGCGCTTGCAAGCCTGTCCGGCGAATTCCGCTCATGGATGCAGGTGGAATGCGAGCGGCTGGCGGCGGCCCACGCCGCCATCGAGCGCAACGGCTTTTCACGCGAAGCCACCGACGAACTGTTCCGCGCCGCGCATGACATCAAGGGTGGCGCCGCCACCTTCGGCTATCCGGTCGCAGCCGATACCGCCAAGAGCCTGTGCCGCATCATCGAGCACGCGCCCGACCTGACCAAGGTGCCGGGCGGGCTGATCGGCCACCATGTCGATGCCATCGTGGCTTTCGTGCGCGAGAACGCGGCGGTGCGCAAGCCCGGCATGGCCGAGGAGCTGAGCGTCAAATTGCGCATGCTCGCGGACGAGTACCTGACGCGGGCCAACCGCGACCGGCCCGAGCACCTCGAAGCGGTGCTGGCGCCGAGCATCGTGCCGGAGTAGCGAAGCAAACCGGCCGGTCCGGTCACGGAAAAGGCCGCCCAGCCGGGCGGCCTTGTCGCATTCCGTGTCGCTTCCCGGCGGCAGCCAGCGCCTGCCTTACGCCAGGCTGGCGACATCCTTGCCGAGCGCGGCCTGCGCCGCGGCAAGGCGGGCGATCGGCACGCGATAGGGCGAGCACGACACATAGTCGAGGCCGATCGCGTGGCAGAACGTCACCGACGCCGGATCGCCGCCATGTTCGCCGCAGATGCCGACCTTGAGCTTCGGCCGCGCCTTGCGGCCACGCTCGACGCCAATGCGGACCAGTTCGCCGACGCCCTCGCGATCGACCGAAATGAACGGGTCGGTCGGCAGAATGCCGCGCGCGGTATAGGTCGGCAGGAAGCTCGCGGCGTCGTCACGGCTGATGCCGAAGGTGGTCTGGGTCAGGTCGTTGGTGCCGAACGAGAAGAACTCGGCGGCTTCGGCGATCTCGCCGGCCTTGAGGCAGGCGCGCGGCAGTTCGATCATGGTGCCGACCTGATAGCTGAGCCTGCGGCCGGTTTCCTGCGCCACCGCCTCGGCGACAGTATCGATGCGCGCCTTGATCAGGTCGAACTCGGCACGGCTGGCGATCAGCGGCACCATCACCTCGACCTTGACCGTCTTGCCGGTGCGCCGGCCGACCTCGCTCGCCGCCTCGAAGATGGCACGGGCCTGCATCTCGGCGATCTCGGGATAGACCACCGCCAGCCGGCAGCCGCGGAAACCGAGCATCGGGTTGAACTCGGCCAGTTCGCGGGCGCGGTCGGCGAGCCGTCGCGGATCGGTCTCCATCGCACGCGCCACCTCGTCGATCTCGGCTTGCGTATGCGGCAGGAATTCGTGCAACGGCGGATCGAGCAGGCGGATCGTCACCGGGCGCTCGCCCATGATCTCGAACAGCTCGACGAAGTCGGCGCGCTGCATCGGCAGCAGTTTTGCAAGCGCCGCGCGCCGGGTCTGCTCGTCCTCGGCCAGGATCATCTCGCGCACGGTGCGGATGCGCGCTTCCTCGAAGAACATATGCTCGGTGCGGCACAGCCCGATGCCCTCGGCGCCGAAGCGGATCGCGGTGCGCGCATCCGGCGGCGTATCGGCATTGGTACGCACCTTGAGCTTGCGCACCTCGTCGGCCCACGCCATCAGCGTGCCGAACTCGCCGGACAGCGCCGGCTCGATCATCGGCATCTTGCCGGCCAGCACCTCGCCGGTCGAGCCGTCAATGGTGATGGTGTCGCCGGCCTTGAAGCTGCGGTTGCCGACGGTCATCAGGCCGCGGCCGTAATCGACCCGCACCATGCCGCAGCCGGAGACGCACGGCTTGCCCATGCCGCGCGCCACCACGGCGGCGTGCGAGGTCATGCCGCCGCGCGTGGTCAGAATGCCCTCGGCGGCGTGCATGCCGTGGATGTCCTCGGGGCTGGTCTCGATGCGCACCAGCACCACCTTGCGACCATCGGCGTTGAGCTTGGCCGCCTCATCGGAGGAGAACACGATCTCGCCGGAAGCGGCGCCCGGCGACGCCGGCAGACCGGTGGCGATCACGTCGCGCGCCGCATCCGGGTCGATGGTCGGATGCAGAAGCTGATCGAGCGAAGCCGGCTCGATGCGCAGCACCGCCTCCTGCTTGGTGATCAACCCTTCGCTGGCAAGGTCCACCGCAATCTTCAGCGCCGCCTTGGCGGTGCGCTTGCCGTTGCGGGTCTGCAGCATCCACAGCTTGCCCTGCTCGACGGTGAATTCGAGGTCCTGCATGTCGCGGTAGTGCTTTTCGAGCAGCGTATAGATCCGCGTCAGTTCCTTGAACGCCTGCGGCAGCGCCGCTTCCATCGACGGCTTGTCGGAGCCGGAATCCTTGCGTGCTTCTTCGGTGATGTCCTGCGGCGTGCGGATGCCGGCGACGACGTCCTCACCCTGGGCGTTGATCAGAAATTCGCCGTACAGCCGCCGGTCGCCGGTCGAGGGATTGCGCGTGAAGGCAACGCCGGTCGCGGAGGTCTCGCCCATGTTGCCGAACACCATGGCCTGCACGTTGACCGCGGTGCCCCAGGTCTCGGGAATGTCGTGCAGACGGCGATAGGTGACGGCGCGCGCGTTCATCCACGAGCCGAACACGGCGCCGATCGCGCCCCACAACTGGTCGTTCGGATCCTGCGGGAAATCGTTGCCGGTCTCGCGCTTGACCGCCTCCTTGTAGCGGCCGACCAGTTCGGTCCAGTCGCCGGCATCAAGCTCGGTGTCGAGCGTGTAGCCCTTGGAGTCCTTGTAGGTATCGAGGATGTCCTCGAAATGGTGATGGCCGAAACCGAGCACCACGTCGGAATACATGGTGATGAAGCGGCGGTAGCTGTCGAAGGCAAAACGGCGGTCGCCGGACTTTTTCGCCAGCGCCTCGACGGTGACGTCGTTAAGGCCGAGGTTGAGCACGGTGTCCATCATGCCCGGCATCGAAGCGCGGCTGCCGGAGCGCACCGAGACCAGCAGCGGATTGGCGGCGTCGCCGAAGCCTTTGCCGGTCAACTTGCCGACAAGCTCCAGCGCCTTCTCGACCTGCGCCTTCAATTCCTTCGGATAGCTTTTGTCGTGCGCGTAAAAATAAGTGCAGACCGAGGTGGGAATCGTGAAACCCGGCGGCACCGGCAGGCCAAGATTGGCCATCTCGGCCAGATTGGCGCCCTTGCCGCCGAGCAGGTCGCGCATGCCCGCCGTGCCTTCGGCCTTGCCCGCGCCGAAGGTGTAGACCCACTTGCCGGGCTTTGCCGCCGGCGCGGCCGACTTGGCCTTGGCTGCCGGCCGGGCCACCTTCGCGGCCGGACGCGCAGGCGCCTTCACCGGCGCTTTGGCTTTGGTCGCAGCCTTGAGGGACTTCGCAGGAAGGGATTTGGCGGGCGTGGGAGCAGTGCGGGAGGGCTTGGATTTGGAAGCAGCTTTGGCCATGGCAACCAGCTATCGGAAAGGGAAGCGGCTCGCGCAGGGTTACACCACGGTTTCAGGGCGTTGTGCAACTGCGAATAAAGGCTACCGGACAGGATTCTGGCACCATTCGAGAACAAAAAAGAACAACCGGCGCCGGCTCATGCGAACCGCCGCTTGCTTGAGTTTCGCGACGAGACCGGACTCGGAGGTTTCCGCGCGCGACGTCAGAAGCGACGTCAGAACTTGAATATGCGGAACACGCCAAGCCCGACCAGCCCGATAAAGATCAGGTAGATCGCGACGATGAAATTCAGCAGGCGCGGCATGATCAGAATCAGCAGGCCGGCGATCAGCGCGACGATGGCCGGAAGATGCGCGGCGGTGATGGTCATGCAGGGTCTCCGTTGCGGCGTCCGGCTCCAGCGGACGAATCGGCTGCGACTTTAGCGCATCCACCGACCGGCGTGGCTATCCCCATCGCGCCCGGCCAGTGTGGTTCCAGCGCCACGAAATGACCTCCGCCCGCCCGCAATCGTGCCGGAACGTCGTTGGGAGCGGAGGATTGAGACAGACGCTTTCAGAGACACAAGGAGACGACCATGCGGAACAGGATTCTTGCGACAGCCGTCATGGCGGGCATGGCGGGAATTGCCACCGGCGCATCGGCCCAGAGCACCGTGATCATTCGCGAGGACCCCGGCACGGTCGGTATCGCGGTGGAGGATTCCGGCATTCTGCCGGCGCAGCGCCGCGCGTTCCGAACCTATGTCATCGAGCAGGACATGCCGGATTACGAGATCGGCGAGGAGATTGCCGTCGGCCGGGTGCTGCCCGAGGCCGGCGTCACCTATTACGAAGTGCCGCAGCAGTTCGGCCCGACGACTTACCGCTACACGGTAGTCAACAACCGCACCGTGCTGGTCGACCCGCGCACCCGGCGCATCATGCAGGTGATCGATTAGCTTTCGTTGCGGTCAGGCTGAACCCGCGTCAAACCGGTCTAGCTCGGGCATGACGGAAATCGCATCGGCGCATCGCGCCCGGTTCTGAACGAAATCCTCTAACGGCGCGGCGGAGGGCCGGGCCGGCGCGGCGCGGCGGAAGGCGGCGGAGCAAGCCGCATCCGCCGCTCGATATGCCGCCGCTCCATATTGCGGCGCGCCATACGGTCGATCATGCTCATGTTGCTGTCGTAGGGCACCACGATATGGCGGGGAACACGGCCGTTCTGCGCCGCCGCAGGCAGGCCGCCGGCCACAAGCACCACCAGCACCGCAAGACACGTCAGCAATCTCGTAACCATGCTTGATACATCGCCCACCGGCAGGCCCGCATCAAGACACATCATCGCGAGAAGCCGCGTCGGCGGACCGCTGGCGGCCCTTGCACCGCCCTCGACCGCAATGCGCCGCCGTCTGGTCCGGACCGGCACCGCCACCACCAGGGCGACAGGGTAAACAAATTCTCAATCATTCTGCCGCCATCCTGACCGCAACCGCTCCGCCGATTCCCGCGAATGGTCCGGTCCTCGCCAAGGATTGGCCGCGATGTGGACAGATTCCGCTGGACTGATGGGGTGCCGATTCAGCCGTGCGGGGGACATCCGCGCCTGACGTGTCGCGAGACAAGGTACAGCTATGGAAAAGCCGATGAGCACCATTCGATCCGAGCAGCCCGAAAAGCAGGAAGACGACCCCAATCTGAGCGCCGTCTCCGAAGTCGAGGCCGGCATCCGGGATTTCGTCCGCAACGACATCGCCTATCTGCGCCGCCCGGCCAGCGCTCCGGCGACGGCCGCCGCTGACGCCGGAGCCGATACCGGCGCGGAGGTGAACAACCTGACCTCGCTGATCCAGCGTGTCGCCGGAACCTCGCTGTCGGAGATCGAAAACCTGATCACCGAGCTTGAGGCCATCCGCACCATGCTGCACGAGGAAGGCCAGCGCGTGCAGCGCGAGATCGCGGGTTATGCGCAATTGAGCCAGGCGGCGATGAAATCGACACGGATGATCGCCGACAACGTGGCGCAGTGGAAGCGCCTCGCCGAGCCGGCTCGGCACGACTGACAGGCCGCAACCGCCATCCAAAAAAAAGCCGGGCAGATGCCCGGCTTTTTTTGTTACCTGCGAAACGGCAGCCGGCTCAGGCCGCGCGCACCGTTTCCAGAAAGCGATCCACTTCGAGCCTGAGCCGATTGCTCTCGCCGGACAGCGACTGCGCCGAGGACAGCACCTGCGACGACGCCGAACTGGTCTCGGAGGCGCCCTTGTTGACCTCGCTGATGTTGGCGGCGACCTCGCTGGTCGATTTCGCCGCGCCCTGGACGTTACGGGTAATTTCTTCCGTCGCGCTGCCCTGTTGTTGAACAGAGGCGGCGATGGTCGCGGCGATGTCCGAAATCCGGCCGATGGTGGCGCCGATCTGCTTGATCGCGGCCACCGATTCCTGGGTCGCCACCTGCATGCTGTCGATCTGCGCGCTGATCTCGCTGGTCGCCTTGCCGGTCTGGGTGGCGAGCGTCTTGACCTCCTGCGCCACCACCGCAAAGCCCTTGCCGGACTCGCCGGCGCGGGCTGCCTCGATCGTGGCATTGAGCGCCAGCAGATTGGTCTGCTCGGCGATCGAGGTGATGAGATTGACGACATTGCCGATGCGCGCCGCCGCCTTCGACAATTCGCCGATACGGGCGTCGGTTGTCTCCGCCTGCTGCACGGCCTCGTTGGCGATGCAGGTGGACTCGTGCACCTGACGATTGATCTCCGCGATGGAGGCAGACATCTCCTCCGTCGCCGCCGCCACCGAGTCGACGTTCTGCGATGCGCTGCCGGAAGCGGACTCCACCATGTCCGACAGCTTCTGGGTCGCGGCCGCCGTGTCGGTCAGCATCCTGGCCGAAGCCTCAAGCTCGGTCGAAGCCGAGGACACGGTGCCGACGATCTCGCCGATCGCGGCCTGGAATTCATCGGCAAGCCGGCGCATGTCCGCCTTGCGCCGGGCAGCGCTTTGCTGCTCGGCCTCGGCCCGCTCGCTGCGCAGCCGGTTGGATTCAGCCATGCTGTCCTTGAACACCTGCAGCGTCGCCGCCATCGCGCCGATCTCGTCGGAGCCGCCTGTTGCGACCTCGGTAGAGAGGTCGCCATCGGCAATCGCCTTCATGCTGGATTGCAGGCTGACAAGACGGCGCACCACGGCGCGGCCGACATAGAGCCAGCCGATCAGCAACGCGGCCAGAAGGCTCGCCAGCGCAAGACCGATCAACACCAGGCGGCCGTTACGGATATCCGCCTCGGAATCCCGCACCGTCGCGGCGGCCGCGGCTTCGCTGCGCTGGCCAAGCCGCGTCACTTCTCTCTGCAATCCGAGCACCAGGTCGCGGTTCTGCGCCAGCACGGCGGCGCCGGCAGTGGCCGCGGCAATTTCCTTCTGCTTCAGATCGAAGATGTTGTTCTTGTCACGTCCGATCGCCACGAGTTGGCCGACGAGAGCTGTCGCGTCCGCGTTCTGAAGAATGGCCGCGGCTCGTCCGAGACGGTTGGCGGCGGCATTGAAGCGATCCCTGACCGGCGGCAGCACGTCGGCGGAGACAAGATCAGCCGCCTCGACCAGAACGCCGAGGATCAGATTGGATTCAGCGCGCAGCGCCAGCACCGCCTGCAACGCACCGAGTTCGTTGTCGGCAAGCCCGAGCAACGTCGTGCGCACGGCCGCAAGATCCTGCTTGTCGGCCACCGTTTCAAGCCCCATCGCCAGCGTAAAGGCGACGTCGTCAGCAATCGGGATCAGCTTTTCGGCGAGCTTCTGATGGGTCTTGCGCAGGTCGGCGATCATCGCGCCGCGCGCCACGACGATCGACTGCTGATCGGCGACCGATTGGCGCAGCTTGGCGAGATTCTCGACGATCGGCTGAACGATCCGGCTCATCGCCGCCGCATCCTGTTCGCCAAGCTGTTCGATGGTCCGGTTCAGGCCGTCGCGGGCTGCCGCCAGTGCCTGGGAGGCCCGGTCCCGCTCCTCGTCATTGGCGGCGGCAAGCAGGCGGGGCGCCGCGGCGGTGAGATCGCCGGCCATCTTGACGATCAGCGAGGAACGCTCGATTTCCGGCAGGCTCTGCTCGGCGATCACGCCGAGCGATCGGCCGAGGCGGTCATAGGACATAATAGCGTTGATGCTGGCCACCACGGTCATCGCCGCGACCAGCCCGAACGCCATGAAAAGACGGCCCTTCAATCCGAACCGCCAGTTCGAGATCACGCTCTTCATGGATTTCCCCCAACATTTCCTGATTTGTTTTTGGTCGCGGTGGCGATGGATGTGCCGCCGGAACCCGGCAGGAAATGCTGGTCGCGCAGCATTTACATGCCGGCTTTCGACAAGCGGCTGACGGCTTTGAAACTGCCGTCGGGCTGGATGACAGTCAGGAAGACCTCGCCCGAACCGCGGTTGCTGGTCGAGCCATAAGACAGCTTGATGCCGCCGAGATCGAGCGGACTTGCCTTCTGCACCGCCTCGATCAGGGCGTTGCGGGTCGGCTCACCGTCGATCTTCTCAAGCGCCGCGATCACGGTGCGACCGACGAGATATCCCTCAAGCGACACGAAGCCGGGGCGCTCCTCCGGCGCCACCGCCTTCAGCGAGGCCTGGTAACGGGCGACCACCGGAATAGCGGTATCCAGCGGGAACGGCACCACCTGCGTCACCACCACGCCGCCGCCGGCATTGCCAAGCTCGCGCGCCAGAGCATCGGAGCCGACGAAGGAAATGTTGACGAAGGTCGGATCGAAATCGATCTGGCGGGCGATCTTGATGAACTCGGAGGCCGGCAGATAGGCGCTGATCATGATCACCGCTTCCGGCCTGGCCTTGCGCACCGCTAGCAGCGCGCCCTTGATCGCGGTGGTGTTGCGCTCGTAAGTCCCCTCGCCGAACAGCTTCATGTTGCGCTTTTCCAGCGCGCGTTGCAGCCCGGCCAGGCCCGCCTGACCGTAGGCATCGTCCTGATACATGATGCCGATGCGCGAGTAGCCGAGGTCCTTGGTCAGGTGCTCGACCATCGCCTCGGTTTCCTGAAAGTATGAGGCGCGCACATTCATCACGAGCGGCTTGTAGGGATCGCGCAGGAACTCCGCGCCGGAGAACGCTCCGATCATCGGCACCCCGGCATTGGTCGCGATCGGCTGGATCGCCGCCGCGGTCGGCGTGCCGACGCTGCCGACGATGGCGAACACCCTGTCGTCGTCGATCAGCGCCTTCACCACCCCGATCGAACGGGTCGGCTCATAGCCATCGTCCACGCTCTTGAGTTCGAGCTTGCGCCCTTTCACGCCGCCGGCCTTGTTGACCTCGGCGAAGGCGGCTTCAAGCCCGACCTTCATGCCTTGACCCAGTTCCGCCGCCGGGCCGGAGAGGGCCGCCGCCTGACCGAACAGGATTTTGTCGGCGGAGACGCCGTTCTCGGCGCAGGCGATCGTCGCCGGCAGCGTCGCAAGGAGCGCAGCCAGAGCGATCCCACAGCTTGTTTTGGACATCACGGGCATGACGAAGGTTCCTGGAAAGCGTCGCGGGATGGCGGTAGCATTGCGCCGGCCCGGGCTACTCAGGCGTGACCTCAGCCGGTATCATCATGATTAATTGAAAATATTTATTTTGAATGAATGTAAATCCGGCTGCCGTCCGCCCCGCCGATCATGCCCGGGTGCCCCGGGTGAGGGCCGCCCCTTCCCCGCAAATGCTGCCGGGAACCTTTGCGCCGGCAGATCATCGGAAGAGGAAGGAAAATCGAAAAAAACGCCGCCGGCCGGTCCCCGCCCCACGTCGAGGCCACCCGCGGTGCCGCCGCTCGGAGATAATGATGTCGCAAGACCAGGCTACCGCCGCCGGACCGGACCTGACGCAAGGCGTCACGCTGGCTGACTTTCAGGACGGTAAACTCGTCGGCCATGTCGGCGAAGAAGAGGTGCTGCTGGTTCGCTCGGGTTCGGACATTTTTGCCATCGACGCCCATTGCAGCCATTATCACGGGCCGCTTGCCGAGGGCGTGGTGGACGGCGCCAGCATCCGCTGCCCCTGGCACCACGCCTGCTTCGATCTGCGCACCGGCGAAGCAACCTGCGCGCCGGCCTTCACTACGCTCGATGTCTGGCAGGTCGAGCGTGACGGCGACCGCGTCGCGGTGCGCGGCAAGGCCGGACGCAAGCCGGCACCGAAGCCGGCGCGCAGCGCCGAACCGGGGCGGATCG
>JBARWE010000139.1:0-19583 GCA_049646625.1 Xanthobacteraceae bacterium | reverse complement strand
GCCTCGACCAGGGCGAGCCGGCGCTGATTGCCGAGATCAAGAAAGCCTCGCCGTCGCGCGGGCTGATCCGCGCCGACTTCGACCCGCCGGCGCTGGCGCGCGCCTACGAGGCGGGCGGCGCGGCCTGCCTCTCCGTCCTCACCGACGCGCCGTCGTTTCAAGGCCATCCCGACTTCCTCGTCGCGGCGCGAGCCGCCACTGCGCTGCCGGTGCTGCGCAAGGATTTCATGTACGACGCCTATCAGGTGTTCGAGGCGCGCGCGCTCGGCGCCGACTGCATCCTGATCATCCTCGCCGCCCTCACCGACACCGACGCCAAGGGACTGGAGGACACCGCGCTGGCGCTCGGCATGGACGTGCTGCTGGAGGTCCATGACGAGGCTGAACTGGGGCGCGCACTGCGGCTGCGCTCGCCGTTGATCGGCGTCAACAACCGCAATCTGCGCAGCTTCGAGACGACACTCGCCACCAGCGAGCGGCTGGCGCCGCTCATTCCGTCCGACCGCATCGCGGTGGGCGAAAGCGGCATCTTCGCGCCGGCCGATATCGCGCGGCTCGCCGCCGTCGGCATCCGCGCTTACCTCGTCGGCGAGAGCCTGATGCGCCAGCCGGACGTGACCGCGGCGACGCGCGCGCTGCTCGGCCGCGACGGGCAAGGACGCTAGACCATGGCGCGCCGGGTGTCGGAACAAACCGCCCTCACCCACCTCGACGCCAAGGGCGCCGCGCGCATGGTCGACGTCTCGGCCAAGGCCCCGACGGTGCGCGAGGCGGTTGCCGAAGGCGCCATCGTGATGCAGCCGGCAACCCTCGACCTCATCATGTCCGGCACCGCCGCCAAGGGCGATGTGCTGGCGACGGCGCGCATCGCCGGCATCATGGCCGCCAAGCGCACGTCCGAACTGATCCCGCTATGCCATCCGCTGGCGCTGTCGAAAGTGACGCTCGACATCACCCCGGACGCCGCGCTGCCCGGCTGCCGCGTGCGCGCCACCGTCAAGGTGACAGGCCCGACCGGGGTCGAGATGGAAGCGCTCACCGCGGTATCGGTCGCCTGCCTGACGATCTACGATATGATCAAGGCGGTCGAACGGGCCGCCCGCATCGAGGGCATCCGCCTGCTTGAAAAGAAAGGTGGCAAATCGGGCCACTACCGGGCATCCGACAATGAGTGAAAGGACCGTCATCATGGCCGGCAAGAGCGCCCTCACCCCGGTCGCCGAGGCGCTGGCGCGGGTGCTGGAGGGCGCCGACGCCCTGCCGGAGGAGATGGTCGCGCTGGATGACGCCTATCATCGGGTGCTGTCGCGCGACGTGGCGGCGCTGCGCACGCAGCCGCCGGCGGCGATGTCGGCGATGGACGGCTATGCCGTGCGCGCGCAGGACGCGCCGAGCGCGCCGGTGACGCTGCGCCTGATCGGCGAAGTCGCCGCCGGGCAGCCGTTCAACGGCGAGATCGGCAAAGGCGAGGCGGTGCGTATCTTCACCGGCGGCGTGGTGCCGAGCGGCGCCGATGCCGTGGTGGTGCAGGAAGACACCACGCGCGAAGGCGACAGCGTGACGCTGAACGAGGCGGCTCGCCCCGGCCGCCACATCCGCCTCGCCGGCATCGACTTCCACGAAGGCGACGTGCTGCTGCGCGCAGGGACCCGCCTCAACGAACGCGACCTGGCGCTCGCCGCCGCGATGAACCACCCGCGGCTGCCGGTGCGCCGCCGCCCGAAGGTCGCCTTCCTCGCCACCGGCGATGAACTGGTGATGCCGGGCACCACGCCGAAGCCCGGCCAGATCGTGCATTCCAACGGCTACGCGCTGCGCGCGCTGGCGCGCCGCGAGGGCGCCGAGATCATCGACCTCGGCATTGCCCGCGACACCCTTGCCGACACCCGCGGCAAGATCCGCCAGGCCCGCGAGGGCGGCGCCGACATCCTCATCACTACCGGCGGCGCCTCGGTCGGCGACCACGACGTGGTCAAGCAGGCATTGCAGGCCGAGGGCATCGAGATCGCCTTCTGGCGCATCGCGCTGCGCCCCGGCAAGCCGATGATGCACGGACGCGCCGAGGGCTTGCGCGTGATCGGCGTGCCGGGCAACCCCGCTTCGTCCTATATCTGCACCTTCCTGTTCGCGGTGCCGCTGATCCGGGCGCTGTCGGGCCGCCGCGACATCCACCAGGTCGGTGAGCATGCGATTCTCGGCGCCGACATCGCCGCCAACGACCATCGCCAGGATTACCTGCGCGCGCGGCTGGCGCTGACCGACAACGGCCCGCCGGTCGCGACCCCGGTGGCGCTGCAGGACTCCTCGCTGCTCGGCAATCTGTCCGCGGCGCAGGTTCTGATCGTCCGCCCGCCGCACGCACCGGCCGCGACCGCCGGCTCACCCTGTATCATCTTCCGCCTGCCCGCCTGACATTTCCGCGCCACGCCGCCGCCGCTGGGGCTGAATCCACTATGTGGCGCTAACCAGCATTATTTGACGGGATTGTCCGGGATTTCACGGGGTCTTGAAGAAGACCTCAAGAGGGCGTCTGGGCGCGAAGTCTGGCCCAATAGCGGGAAACGGCCGGTCGACCTGGGGGCGAGCAGGGCCAAACGCCTTCGAACACTGGTTGCGAATTTGTTTGATCGTCCAACTTCTAAGTCGGTTGGCAACGAGGAAAGCGACCTCCGGGTCCCGCTCAATGGGTGAACGGGATGGGCGGGAGAACGCACTCTGGCGAATACCTGCTTCCGCCAGTTGGCGGCGGCAGATCAGAAGATCGCGGTACGGATGTGGCCTGGATTGTACGCGCAGCGCCTATCGTGATCGGAGAGAACCAGGCTGTCACCCAATGGTGCCGGACGGCCACCGACCGTAACGGCACGGCCCAAAATGGTTTGGCGCCGACCTTTATACCTTTCGCGATGGCATGATTGGGAAAAGGATACCTACGTCAAAAACGTTACACGGTAACTCCAGGTCCGGACAGCCAGCAGTGATCTCGCAAGCTTTGCCCTTTTCAGCAATATCGACGACGGCCGCGACAAGAAATTCATCTCGATCCGCAGTAGCATGTTGGGCACTTTCCCGGTCGGGCCGACGATATCATTCGATCGCAAGCACTTGCCTCGCGCCAACCCGATGCCACCTGCCCTAGGTCCGGGCCTGCACCACGGCGTCGACGAAGCGCGTGAAGAACTGATCGGCCATCTTTTTGGCGACACTGTTGACCAGACGCTGGCCCAACTGCGCGAGTTTGCCTCCGATCTGCGCTTCGACATCATATTTTAGCAATGTGACGCCGTTGCCGGCATCCTCCAGCCTCACCGCGGCCCCACCTTTGGCAAAGCCGGCGATGCCGCCGTCACCCTCGCCCGATATGCGATAGCCGCTCGGCGGATCGATATCCGTCAACTGGACCTTGCCCTTGAAACGCGCCTTGACAGGGCCGACCTTGTTGACCGCCACGGCCTGCAGTTCGGTTTCCGAGAGCCATTCGAGCGATTCACAGCCGGGGATGCACTGCCTGAGGACATCCGCGTCGTTCAACATCGCCCATACGGTTTCCCGCGGCGCCGCCAGCTCAATCTCGCCGCTCATGTTCATTGCCATTGCTCGGCGCTTCCTTCGTTGTTCAAACCAGCGGCTTTCGCATGCTCAGGCACACCGCGGCACCGCCCCGCTTCAGGGGTTGCCGGCGGCCGGATCCGGCGCTCCGCCGGGCGTCAGCTACCGTTATCATCCATTATATTAGATATCATATATTTTGGTATCTAATCATATCCTGACTATGCTGCCCCTCCGTAGCCTTGTCAACCGCGACTTCAATCCTCGTCGCGCTCGGCAAGCAGGCTCGTGAAATCGCCCAGCAGACGCACCAGCTCGTCGGTCTGCACGGCGCCAAGTTTGGAGGTGATGCTCCATTGCGCCTTGACGATGCTGGGCACCACATCGTCGATCAGCCGGACGCCGCGCTCCGTCAACTGGATCTTGACGCTGCGCCGGTCGTTCGGCTCCGGCAGCCTGGCGATGAGGTAAAGACTCTCGAGGCGATCGAGTCGGCTGGTCATTCCGGCACCGCTCAGCATTAACGATTCGGAGAGGCTTTTCGGCGTCAAACAGAACGGCGGTCCCGCCCGCCTCAGCGCCGACAAAACGTCGAAAGATGGGCGGGAAAGCCCCCATTTCGCCAGCGCCTCGTTCATGAATGCCGTCGTCAGCGACTGCGCCCGCACGATCAATCCGAAGATCCTCATCGGGGCCGGATCGATATCGGGCCGCTCGCGCTGCCACTGCGCAAGGATCAGGGCCACTGGATCATGGGCGGACTTGTCGGCTGGCGCTGCAGCCGCATCGTCGGCGCGGCGCTTGCGCTGCGGACGAGCCGTGGCCTCGCGCCTGTCGCTAACCGCACCGGTCGATGATTTACGAGCTTTCACTTCGGCCTCTCCCTGGATCAGCCACTATTCCGGCGGGTGCGGCGGAACGGCCCCGCATTCCGTATCGGGCGTACAGCATACCTATCCCGACACCTGCTCTTGACGGAAGTTAGCTTAATTGACAAGATAGTACTTAGATATTGAAATACTATCATGCGAAATATAACTGCTATGACTTGCGCCAGTCCTGCCTGTCGATCGAATGACCGCGTGGTGAGAAACTTGCAGCCAGCCCGATGATCGCAGCCTGTGCCGGATGTCGGCACTCCTCGCCAGCCGGATGACGGGCGGGGCGGCAAATGCCGCCAGCAGCGGCGAAACCGGTACGAATGGCCGCTGCAACCGACGCGGCGCGTTAATGACGACGGGACTTTGAGATGAAATCCCCTCCATTCAAGCGACACGTTCCCCACAATCTGACCGAGGCCGTCGCCATGCTCGGCGACCTGCACCATGGCGAATGCCGCATTCTCGCGGGCGGGCAGAGCCTCGTGCCGATGATGGCCTTCCGAATGGCCCAGCCCGCGGATCTCATCGATATCAACGAGATGACCGGTTGCGACCGGATCAGGGTCGAGGACGGTGCACTGGTCATCGACCCGCTGGTGCGGCACGCCCGGTTCGGCCGGGCCGTTGCGCCCGGTCCGACTGCTGCGCTGCTGAGTCATGTGATGCACCACATCGCGCACTATCCGATCCGCACCCGCGGCACGTTCTGCGGCAGCCTCGCCCACGCCGACCCGTCCTCGGAATGGTGTCTGGTCGCCACCACGCTCGGCGCATCAATCGAAGCTCAAAGCACGCGCGGTCTCCGGACGATTGCCGCTGACGATTTCTTCGAAGGGCTGATGGCGACCACCCTTGAGCCGGACGAAATGATCGTCGCCGCCCGTCTGCCACTGCTGCCGGCAGAGGCGCGCTGGGGCTTCTACGAGGTCTCGCGCCGTCCGGGCGACTACGCGATCGCCATGGCGCTGGTATCCTACACGCTGCATGAGGGTGTCATCACCGATCCGCGCATTGGCCTTGGCGGCGCGGAAGCAAGACCTCGCCGCATCGAGGCGACAGAAGATCTGCTCGTCGGCCAACGGCCGTCCGCCGAATTGTTCGCCGCGGCAGCCGAGGCGGCTGCAGCCGCGATCGATCCCATGGAGGATTTGCAGGCCGACACCGAATTCCGCTGCGATCTGGTGAAAGTCGTCATCCGGCGCGCCCTGGAGGCCGCCGAGCGGCGCGCGACACAGTTGGAGGCCGCCCAATGAGCGCCGAGCAAGCAAAAAGCCCGAAAACCTGGGTCGGCCGGCCGCTCGAACGCTACGAGGACCTGCCCCTCGTCACCGGCCAGGGTACCTTTACCGCCGACCTCAAGGCCGACCTGTACGCGCGGTTCATCCGCAGTCCGGTCGCGTCCGGCCGGATCGTGCGCATCACCGCGCCCGACGGCGTCCGGTTGATCACCGCCAGAGATCTAGCCGGGGTCAAACCGATCCATCTGGTCCTGCACAACTACAACTACATTCCCGTCGAACAGCCGCTGCTCGCCGGCGACCAGGTGCGCTTCGTCGGCGAACCCGTGGCGGTGGTACTCGCGGAGTCGATGGAGGCGGCGGAAGATGCTGCCGACCAGGTCGAACTCGAGATCGAGGAGATCACCCCGGTCGTCACCGTCGCCGACGCGCTCGCCGCCGGCGCGCCGCTGGTCCACGATCATATCGCCGGCAACCTTGCAGTTGACGGGCAGTTTTCGTCGGGACCCGAGCCGACCGACGTCTTCAGGCGCGTGCGCGCCGACGTCCGAACCCATCGCGAAGCCGCATTCCCGATGGAGCCGCGGCAAGCCCATGCCAGCTACGACCGTGCCTCACGTCGCGTCACGCTGACCTGCACGACGCAATCCCCGCACCTATTCCGCACGATCATCGCTGACCTGATCGGCCTTCCTGAAGCCAGGCTTCGCGTGGTCGCCCCCGATGTCGGCGGCGGCTTCGGACAGAAGGCGACACTGCCACCGGAATTTCCCGTGGTCGCCTGGCTCGCTCAGCATTTCCGCACCTCCATCGGCTGGAACGAGGACCGCAGGGAGAACCTTCTGGCGGGCTTTCACGCCCGTGATGCCGAACTGAGTGTGGAGGGATCTTTCGACGCCAACGGCAAACTGCTGGCCATCGAAGCCGACATTTGCGTCAATGTCGGGGCCTATTCATCGTTTCCGACCAGTTTCGCGGTCGAGCCGCTGATGGCGCTCAACGAACTGCCCGGCGTCTATGATTTCCAGAGCTATCGCTGCCGCTCGCGCAGCATCGTCACCAACACCTGCCCGATGGCGCCCTATCGCGGCGTTGCGCGGCCGATGGTGGTGCTGGCGATGGAACGGCTGTTCGACAACGCAGCCCTCGCTTTCGGTCTGGAGCCGACGGAGTTGCGCCGCCGCAACCTGATCCGCCACTTCCCCTACAAGTCCGTCACCGGCCTGACATTCGACGAAGGCAGCTATCTGGAAACAATGGAGCTGGCGGTCGGCACCATCGACATCCCGGCGTTCCGTAAGCGTCAGGCTGAGGCGCGCGCGCAGGGCCGCTATCTCGGCCTCGGCGTCGCCACGTTTTCGGAGCGCACCGGTTTCGGCACTTCGGCATTCGCGGCCCGCAAGATGCAATTCACCATGGGCTGGGAGCGGGTCGAGATTTCGATGGATCCCTCGGGGGCGATTGAAGCGCGAATTGGCGCCAGCCCGCACGGCCAGGGGTTGCGAACGACGATCGCCCAGATCATTGCCGACGAAATCGGCGTTTCACCCGACAAGATCGAGGTTATCCACGGCGACACCGACCGCACGCCCTATGGCTGGGGGACGTTCGCAAGCCGCTCGCTGGTGATCGCCGGCGGCGCCAGCAAGCTCGCGGCGCAGAAAATCCACGGCAAGCTTCAGGCCATCGCCGGTCATCTGCTCGAAGCGTCACCCGGCGACATCACGATCAGTAACGGCATCGCGCGGGTGGAGGGGACCGATCGCGAGATCGCCGTCGAGGAACTGGCCCGAGCCGCCTATCATCAGGTGCCGCGCCTTGGCGATGCATTCGAACCCGGCCTCAACGAAGCCGCGTCATACGATCCCGTCGGCACGTTCTCCAATGCCTGCCACGCAGCCATCGTCGAGGTCGATGTTGAGACCGGCAAGGTGGCGATCGAACGCTTCATCGTCATGGAAGATGCCGGACGCCTGATCAATCCGCTGATCGTCGACGGCCAGATCCACGGCGGCGTGGTCCAGGGCATAGCCAACGCGCTTCTTGAAGAGATCGTCTATGACGAGACCGGCAACGTGCTGACCACGACGCTGGCGGACTTCCTGCCGCCGACCTCGCTCGACGTTCCCTCGATCGAGATCGGGCACATCGAAACGCTGACCAGCGCCACGATCATTCAGGCAAAGGGACTGGGTGAGGGCGGCGCCATCGGACCGCCAGCCGCCATCCTCAATGCGATCAACGACGCGCTGGCACCGTTCGGTGCGAAGATCAACGAAATCCCAGCAAGTCCGCGCCGAATTCACGCCGCACTCAAGCAAGCAAAGGCCAAACCGGCATGAGTACCCTCAGCGACATCACCCTGACGGTCAACGGCGAGAAACACACGATCCAGGTCGAGGAGCGCCGCACGCTGGCCGATGCCCTGCGCCAGAACTGCGGCCTGACCGGCACTCATCTTGGCTGCGAACATGGCGTCTGTGGCACATGCACGGTGATCGTCGATGGACAGCCGGTCCGCTCGTGCCTGATGTTCGCCTGCCAGGCACAAGGCAAGGAGATCCGCACTGTCGAGGGTCTCGCCGACGGCGACACGCTGCACCCGTTGCAGCAGAGCTTCATCACCCATCACGGCCTGCAATGCGGGTTCTGCACGCCCGGCTTTCTCATGCTGGTGGTCGGCGTGCTGGAGGCCGAACCAGACCTGAGCGACGACGACGTCATCGAGACGATTTCATCGAACCTGTGCCGCTGCACCGGGTATCAGAACATCATCAAGGCCGTGCGCGCCGCGCTTCCCGATATGCGTTCGCAACAACGCTCCGCACACAGCTAACGGACGGCTGGACGGCTCCAGCTTCGCTCACCAAAAAAGAAAATGCCCTCGGATATCCGGGGGCATTTTTTTGTTCGGCCGATCGCGATGGAACGGCTTTAGCGGTTCTTGATCAGAAGCGGTATGTTGTCGGTTAGAATACCCTGGCCGATCGGCCCTAGCGCCCGGATATTCTCGATGAACGTCCGCACGTTTTCTGGATCACGGACTTCCTGCGGATAGTCCGTTGCGAACACGATGCGGTCGGCCGGAAGCTCGATCAGCGCCGCCTGCAGCGGCTTCATGGCGCCGCCAATGCCCGCGGTGTTGTAGATGAAGTTGCGTGCAAGATAGTAGTCGAAAGGCTGTTCCGCCTTGCGACCATGCCGCTCGCTTACCGCCGTACCCCAATAGTCCTTGTCCTGATACATGCGGATACGGCCAAGCAGCGAAGCTACGTTGCCGCCGAGATGCGAGATATGCACCATCAGGTCGGGGTAGCGATCGAACACACCGGAGTTGATCATGCGGATAAGCGCCATGATCAGTGAGAATTCACGACCGACCGAGCGCGACATATCATAGCCGTCGAACTGCCGCGAGTCGTTCAGCTTGAGCGCCGGATGCAGAAAGACAAATTGACCGAGACGGGCCATCTCCTTCCAGAACGGCTCATAGAGCGGTGAATCGAGAAACAGATCGTTGACCTCGGAGGCAATGATCGCACCGTGAAAGCCCAGTTCGTCGAAGCAGCGCGACAGCTCCTTGAAGTGTTCCGCCCCACCCAGCGGGTCGATGTGGGCGCAACCGATGAAGCGCGACGGATAGTCCTTCTCCGCCTTCTTGGTTGCGTCATTGACCTTCCGGCAACGCTCGATGTCGGAGACCATCCCCGCGGCGCTGGTCAATAGCGCGGCATCAATCCCGGCGACGTCCATCATGCGGATATGTTCATCGAGGTCGTAGAGTATCGAATGCAGAGTGTAGCTCGGCGCGCCATTCTGATCGAACTGCGTCTTCGGCGTCTTATCGACGACCTCTTTAGGCATGAACTCGCGTGGCGTAAAATGGTGCTCGAAGTCGATGATCATAATTCTGCTGCTTCTTTCGTGACGTGGACTAAGAGGTGAAGCGGAATCAGCCTTTCCGCGGCTTAATGAAGCGATGCCCGTTCATGATGATATGATTGCTCATTAGCTTTTCAGCCTTGCCGGCATCGTGTTTCTTCAACGCAGCAACGATGGCGCGGTGTTCCGGGTTGTTGGTAAGGCGTCCACCTTCCTTGTCGATGCCACGCCGGTTCACGAGATGAACCTCGTTGATCACGTTCCTGTATAGCATCAGCAACTTCGGGCTGCCGGCCATTTCCACGATGCGATTGTGAAAGTGGACATTGCGCGGATAAAAGTCGTCAACGTCCTGCCGCTGGTAGGCCGGCTCCATACCGTCAAGAATATCTTCCAACTCGCGGATCTGCTTCGGCGTGACCATCGGCGCCAGCAGACGACAGGCAAAGGATTCCAGGCAGGCGCGAACTTTATAAAGGTCCTCGGCCTCCTCCGGCGTCACTTCGCGGACAAAGACGCCGCGGTTCTTCGAGGCGTAGAGCAGGCCGGCCGCTTCGAGCGCTCGGAACGCCTCGCGCACCGGGCCACGGCTGACCTGCAACCGGGTCGCCAGTTCGAACTCGTTAAGCTTGTCGCCAGAGCGAAACTCGCCCTGAAAAATCATATTGAGGATCGTCTCCTGAACCGCCTGACTTAACGACTTCGACTGCAGGATCTGCAGATCGCTCCGCTCATTGCGCGCCGGAGAAACGGGGGGGGTCGCGGTGCGCCTCGGCGGCGACGCAGACCTGCGCGTCGACTCGGGCTTGGGCTTGGTCCGGCTGTCCATCGCAGAAAACCTAGCAGTGCGCGCCACTCGCCGGCGCGCCTGACTGTCTCTTCGCCTCGATCAGCGCCCAGATGCTCGGCGGCGTCATCGGCAGCGACAGAACATCAACGCCGAGCGGACTTAGAGCCGACGCGACGGCATTTGCCGCTACGCCGCCGACGGCGATGATCCCGCCCTCCCCCGCCCCCTTGGCGCCGAGCGGATTGTTCGGGCACGGATGGGTTTCCATCGAGAAACCGCGAATGCGTGGGAAATCATCGGCGCTCGGAATGAGGTAGTCGGCCAGCGATCCGGTCAACAATTGCCCGCGGTCGTCGTACTGAAGGTGCTCCATGAAGGCGCTTCCCAGACCCTGCACCACGGCGCCGATAACCTGGCCATGCAATGTCAGCGGATTGATGATCCGGCCGACGTCCTCCACGGCAACATAATCCAGAAGCTCGACATGACCGGTGCCGGGATCGACCGCGACATGCGCGCAATGCGCGCCATAAGCATAAGTGTGCTTCGTATTCGCAAAACTACGCTCGATCGACAGTCCCTCATCGGCAAGATCAGCCATCGCCAGCCTCTGGCGGCCAGGCCCGATCAATTCCTCCGCCAACAATTCGACCTCCGACGCGACGCAGCCGAGCCGGCGGGCCGCCGCCGCCTGAAGCGCCTCGCGAAAATCCTTGGCGGCGAGGACAATGGCGGAGCCACCAACCACCGTTGAGCGCGAGTGGTAAGACCCGAAGCCCTCTTTGACGTAGCTGGTGGAGCCGTGAAAAACCTGGATGCGCTCGAATGGTATACCGAGCGCATCGGCCGCGATCTGTCCCAGAACCGTCTCAAGGCCCTGGCCAAGCGCCGACGATCCGACATAGACGCCGATACGGCCGTCCGCCTCAAGTGCGATGCGCGCACTCTCGCGCGGTCCGGCAGCGCCGCCCTCGATGAAGGCACCAACCGAGACGCCATGGTAGCGCCCGTCAATCAGGCGGCCTTGCAACTTCACCTTCTCGTCCCAGTTGAATTCCTTCAGGCAGCGCTCGAAGGTCAACTGATAGTCGCCGCTGTCGCACTCGGTGTCGGTGTAAGGGTCGATGTGCTGCATCGTGGCGAGTGGATACGGCATCTCCCGTTCCGGGATCAGATTACGCCGCCGCATATCCGCAGGATCGATCCGCATCTCGCGCGCCGCAATCTCGATCATCCGTTCCATAAAGAAGCTACCCTCGAAGCGGCCGGGCGCCCGATAGGTGCCGCACGGGGTCTTGTTGGTGACGAAAGATCGAGCATCGATCGAAATGTTTTCGATCCGATAGGGGCCGGAGGTGAACTGCGCCACGTTGCGCGGCGGGGTCAAACCGTTGGAACGGAAATACGCCCCGCAATCAACATCGACCGAACCGCGGATGCCAAGAATGATGCCGTTCTTGTCGCAGGCGATCTCAAGGTCGGCATACATCTCGCGTGCATGGTTCATCGCGATCAGGTGCTCGCGGCGATCCTCGTTCCACTTCACCGGTCGCCCGGTGAACCGGGATGAAAACGGAATCAGGAAATCTTCCGGGTAGAACTCGCCGCGCGCCCCGAAGCCGCCACCGATATCGTTTTCAATCAGTTCGATCTGCGATTCATCGATTGCCAGCATCGATGCCAGCGTCCGTCGATTAAAGAACAGCACCTTTCCGGCGCCGAATACCTTCAATGTCTCCTGCCCGACATCCCAGACCGCCAGCAGTCCGCGCAGTTCCATTGGCAGCGCAGTGTGGCGCTGGACCGACAGCTTTTCCCGCCGAACGTAATGAGCCTGCGCAAACGCCGCATCCGGGTCACCCTTCTTCCCGGTAAACAGCTTGCCGAGATTGGTCCCCATCGGCTCGAACAGCAGCGTCACATCCTTCGCGGCTTCAAGATAGTCCGGCACGATCGGCAATTCGTCGATCTCGACATCGATCAGTTCGAGCGCATCCTCGGCAACGGCCGCACTGTCCGCCAGGACCACGGCGACAGGCTCACCGACATAACGCACTTTGTCGAAGGCAATCACCGGCTGGCGATACGGTTTCACTTCCTCAAGCGGCTGCAGTCGCATCGGGATGATCGGGATCGCGCCGGGAATATCTTTGGCGGTAATGACGGCATGGACACCGGGCGCGGCCAGCGCGCGCGTGGTATCGATACTGCGCAGGCGGCCATGGGCGACCGAACTTCGAAGAATAACGGCGTGGAGTTGGCCGGGCACGTTCACATCGTCGACATACGTCCCCTCGCCGCGCAGAAAACGATAGTCCTCGACCCGCTCGATCGGGCGCCCGACAATGGTATTGCGAATGCTCATGGCGTCGTGCCCGCCTCGTTCTGATAAGCCGCTTTGGCATCGAGGATGGCCTCGATGATCGGGACATAACCGGTGCACCGACAAAGGTTGCCGGAAATGACTTCACGGATGCGATCCTCATCCGCGTCCGGCTCCTGCGACAACAACGCATGAGCGGTGGTCAGCATCCCAGGGGTGCAGAAGCCACACTGCAAGGCGTTGTGCTTCTTGAACGCCGCCTGCAACGGCGAAAGGCTTTTGTCTTTCGACAGCCCCTCTACCGTGGTGAGGTCGCAGCCATCCGCCTGCACGGCGAGCGTCAGGCATGAGCGAATCGCATCCCCGTTCATGATCACGGTGCAAGCGCCGCAAACACCATGTTCACAGGCGAGATGCGTTCCGGTTTTTCCGACGACATGACGAAGGCAATCCGCCAGCGTCGTCCGCGGCTCGATATCGACGGCGATCTCGGCGCCGTTGAGGATGAACCCGACCCTCATCGCATCTCCTCCCCGATAGGCAGCTTGAGGGCTGCGCTCAACGCACGCTCCAGCAGCGTCCCGACCAACGCTTTCCGATAATCCCGGCTGGCATGAATATCGTCAGGCGGGTCCGCCAATTCCCGGGCAGCATGCGCGGCCGCGCGGATCAAGGCGACGTCGGGCCGGGCGCCGCAAATCATCGCTTCGACTTCGGGAAGTCGCATCGCCCGCGATGACGCGCCCATCATTCCTACCGCACACCCGGTGACGACCCCATTCTGATCGAGGTCGAGATAAAGCGCGATTCCCCCAAGCGCGAAATCACCACGCCGCCTGGAGAACTCACGGAAGGCCCAACGCCGCTCCGCCGGCCACGTCGGAAAGCAGATATCGACGATGATTTCGTCGGGGCGTAGGTCGGTCTCCAACTCCCCGACGATGAAATCATCGGCCCGGACCACCCGCATCCCCGAGCGGCCAAGCAGAGACAGCGTCGCACCGCATGTGACGGCAACGCATGGCAGCTCGGCCGACGGGTCAGCATGAGCCATCGAACCACCCACCGTCCCGCGATTGCGCACCTGATAGTGCGCAATGTGTCCAACCGCCTCGCTCAGCAGCGGATTGTTGCGCGCGATATCGGCACTCCGTTCGATATCCGACCACCGGACCAGCGGCCCGAGATGAAGCCCGTCCGGGCCGACGCTGATTTTGCGAAGATCCGGTATCTTCCCTATATCGACCAGCAACGATGGCGATGCGAGCCGGAAGGCCATAATCGGCAGCAGGCTTTGCCCTCCGGCAATAATCCTGGCGTCACCTGCATGCTCGGCCAACAGCACGGTCGCATCCTGGAGCGATGTTGGTGCGGCATAGTCAAAGAAAGGCAGCTTCATCTCGGGTCATCACCCTTTGGATCAAGCGGCAATCGCCGCGCTACTTGGAGTCCAGCTTGAACGCTTTTGCCTGCGCAATAACAGCATCACGATCGAACTTGTTGATGTCCGACGTCAGCGCCGTGGTGTAGATGCGGCTTAGCGGGACATCTTCCCGAAGCGAGCCGAGTTCCTTGAGGAACGCGACCAGGTTCTTCCAGTCCCCTTCAATGAAGGCGCCGCTGACACCGTTGGCCTTCGGTGAGCTCCAGATCGCCATGCGCGCCTGCGTCACCGCAACGCCCTGCTTGAGGGCATCTTCAGGCTTCATGTTCTTAGGCTCGGCTTCGGGACGGATCTTCCACGTCAGCTTGACCGCTGCCGGCGTGTTGGTGACGGTAAACAGATAGCCTTTGGCAATCGCCCGCGCGAAGCCGACAAGTTGTGCCCGCTTTTTTTCGATATTCCCGGGCCGCGCGAGAATGCTGGTATCGGGCAGATCCCGCAGTTCGTCGCTGACCGGCAGACGCCGAGTCTTGAGGCCGAGCACGCTGAACTTCGCCAGCGCCGCATCGTTGAAGACCAGCGCATCGACAACGCCCTGGCGGATCGCCGTAAGAGCCTGACCGCCGGCACCGATCGGCACGAACGTCACGTCGGATTGCGGATTGAAGCCGGCCTCCTTCACATAGGCACGCCCGAACGTGATACCGGTGCTGCCGATCGAAAGGACGCCAATCTTCTTGCCCTTCAGATCTTTCACCGACTTGATCGGGCTGTCCTCAACAACCGAAAGCGGCCAGATGTTCTGATAATACAGGTTGGAATAGTACTGAACATCAAGATTTGTACCGGACTGCATGCCGATGACAGCATCGGCAGGCGAGGCAAGGCCGACGTCGGCATTGCCGGCAGATACCTGAATAGCAACTTCCTTCGAGCCATTGACCGGAATAATCGTGACGTCGAGTCCTTCCTCCTTGAAGTACCCCATCTCCTGCGCAACGGCGACTGGCGCGAACGACTCGTCGAAATTCGGAATCGGCAGCAGCGCGCGGATTTTGGTCGCTTCCTGAGCGCCAGCATAAGCGTTCGGCCATAACGCCGCGGCCAGAACAATGCCCGTCAAACACCCTCTTGCAACTAGACGCATTCTTTTCTCCTCACCCTAGACTATGTTGACTCGTTCAGAACGGATCCAGAAAACGCAGCGCCGGCCGACAAACTTGACCAGCCCGTGGAGAACCGTGCCAAATACCGAGAGCACGATCAGAATGGCAAAAACGCCCGGAACGTCGATATTGAAATTGAGCACCGTGATCAGATAACCAAGCCCCGCCTGCGCACCGACAAACTCGCCGACCAGCGCCCCGATCACGGCGAACACCGAGGCGATCTCGATCCCGGCAAAGATCGTCGGCATCGCTGCGAAAGCGCGGAGATGAATGAAAGTCTGCCAGCGCGACGCGCCGAAAGCCTTCATCATGTCAAGCTGATCGCGATCGGTCGTATGAAACGCCGTCATCACGGCAACGAGCACCGGAAAGAAGCAGAGCAGCGCGGAGATGACCGCCTTCGACGTCAGGCCATAGCCGAACCAGATCAGGAACAGCGGCGCGATCGCGACCTTGGGAATAGTCTGCAACGCGACAATATAGGGATAGGCATACTTTTCGACGGAAGGCACCAGCGCGACGATCGCACCGCACGCAAAACCGGCACTGACCCCGAGGGCAAAGCCACACAAAACTTCAATCGATGTCGCGATCAGATGTGGCCAGATATCGCCGTCATAGAACAACTCGAACCCGCGTTTCATGATGTCGTGTGGCGCCGGAAGCACCACCGCCGGAAGAACGCCGGCATAGCCCACCGCCTCCCAGGCGCCCATGATCGCCACAAAGAGCGCGAGCTTTTTCAATCTATCCGTCGTGGAACTCATTGCCGCCTCTCAGAGATGCGCAGCGGTCGCATCGGCCGCAAACGAATAACGAAGTTTTGCGCACAGTGCGCCGAAGCCCGGTAGAGCCATGGTTTCGAGCGTGCGCGGCCGCGGAATATCGACATCGATCAGTTCCGAAATCCGCCCGGGACGCGCCGACATGACAACGACGCGATCGCCGAGGAAGACAGCCTCGGGAATGCTGTGCGTAATGAACACGATGGTTTTCTTCTGCTCGGCCTGGATCCGCGCCAGCTCGATGTTCATCTGCTCGCGGGTAATGGCATCAAGCGCCCCGAATGGCTCATCCATCAGCAGAATATCGGGATCGCATACCAGTGCCCGGCAGATCGCCACGCGCTGCTGCATTCCGCCCGAAAGCTCGAAGGGATATTTTTCAGAGAAGCCCGAAAGCGATACCAGATCGAGCAGTTGCTTGGCTCGCTCGGTCCTGTCGATGCCACGCAACGTTGCCGGCAGCATCACGTTTTCAAGAACGGTCTTCCAGGGCAGCAAGGTGGCCTGCTGAAACACCACCCCGACATCCGGTCGCGGCCCAACATTGGCACGCCCGTTGATCGTGACGGTCCCGCGGCTCTGGACATCCAGTCCGGCAAGGATGCGCATCAATGTCGACTTGCCGCAGCCGCTCGGACCGACAACCGAGACGAACTCTCCGGCGCGGATCGTCAGGTTGACATCCGTCAGTGCGCGGACAGGAGTGCCCTGACGCACCTGATAAACTTTTTCAACCTCGCGAACTTCAATCAAAACGCCTTGTCCTCCCTCGCGATCCGGCACCGTGGCAGTGTCACAACCGTCGATCCGCTTCAATCCGTGGCCAGACCACACAATTTCAATCCTTCGACCTAGAAGTGCATTTTGCAGATTGTCAACAAAACGACTGTCGATGATTCTGCCGACCATCATGTGTCATGTTCACATCCGGTATCGCTGCCGCAATGCGCGGAACGAGTGTTAATTCATGCGTCGCGCATCGCCGATTGGCGGCTGCACGAACTCGATGATCCGCCCCGAACCGTCGGCACAGGCAATCGCCAGAAAGCCTCCGTCCGCGCTCCAGGCCAGCGACGACACTTCGGAACTGCCCGGATTCTTGATCAGAACTTCCGCCTCATCCTCGATCCGAATTAGCAGTACCAGACCATCGGCATAGCCGACGGCAACGATATCGTGATGCGGATGACAGGATACGGCGGTCGCCATGGCGCGATAACCCGCAAGCAAAAGCGGAACGCCCGTTAATGGACTCTCTGCCTGCTCAAACGGCCAGAGCACGAGATATTGGGAGCCGCTGGTCGCAAGCCACTTGCCGCCGCAACTCCAATCGATCGATTTCACGCAGGCCCCGTAGCCGTGCATCGGCATTTCCCTGCGGTCCTGCAACCGCCAGCCGTGCAGCGCCGGCTCCTGCATCCGTGTCACCAGGAAATTACCGGCCGGGCTGAAGCGCACATCGACATGCGCCCCCTTCCACTCAAGCCGATCGAGGCTGGTTTCACCATTCGCCTGCCAGAACGTCACCGCACCATAATGCGCGATCGCCAGCGTCGCGGCATCGCGCCCAAACGCAAGCCCGCCCGCGGTGGATCGCAGATCGATGGCGCACGGCTCCCCACCCCCGCACGCCACATAAACCTGTTTTCCGGCCGACCAGGCGAGACGCATATCGTTTCCCCACGACACGCAATCGATCCACCGACGCCTGGCATCAGTTGCGACGACGCGCGTCGCACCACTGGCATCCGTCATGACAATCCGGCCGTCGTCGCCGCCCGTCACGATTTCCGCCCCATCCGCAGCCACGGATAGAATCGCACCATCATGAACCGCGACGCGCCTCTCGCCACCATCGGATGCAACAAGCAGGATCGCCTCCTCGCCAAGAACGAAGCCTGCGGTCGCGCCAACAAATTTCAGGGCAACGACCTGCCCGCCCGTGTCAATCTTGCGGACACGCCTGACCTGGAAGCACGAACTGTCCGCGACCGCAATCAAGACGCCTCACCCTGATTTCGCCAAACAAAGGCAACGCACTGCAAATCAAACTTAAACAACCCCGCGCCGATCTCGCATACAGTCCGACGCGGGCCTTTGGTTCAGTTCGCGACACCCTGTCGCGCAAGCCGGCAAACTCCGAGACAGCCCGTCACAGCCATCGCAAGCCCCGTCAGGACCGCAACGGAAAAACGAGCGGACGCAGCGGCGAACCGGTCGCTCCACGCAGCCGGATCGGCGCTGCGATGAAGGCAAACTCGTAGAGTTTTTCCTTGGCTATCTCTTCCAGGTTCAGACATTCGATCTGCGGCACGCCGGCCTCGGTCAGCAGATGATTGTGAACCGGCAGCCAGTTGTCGTCGTGCCGCGACGGCGTATGCTCGACTGCCTCGTTGTCGGCACCAACAACAACGATATTCTGCCCAGTCAGCCACTTGGCCGTGTCCAGAGTGATTCCCGGACTATCGCCGAATACCCTCGATCCATCGGGCCAGTAACGCATTCGCCCGGTGCGGATCAGGACAACGTCACCTTCGCGAATATCGATCTTCTGGCGCTCCATCGCCTCGCGGCAATCCTCGACGGTCACACCGTAAGACGGCGACAGGCATTCGACGCCATGGAGAGAAGCAATATCCAACAGCACGCCGCGGGCAATGATCGGCACGATCTGCTCGCTGCCGTTCTTCTGCCAGCCACGGCTTCCGAGATGCTCATCGGCATCGAAGCCGTTGTAGATCTCGCGCCCATAACCGAAATGGTTGAGCGAGTCGATATGGGTCCCAGTGTGCGTATACATCAGAATGACGTCGCCGGAATAACCGCAGCATAGATTGTTGCGGGCACCCTGCCGATTCAGATCGTCAACCACGGTGCCGCGCGGCGTATGGGTCATCCACATCTGGTACGCGGGATCGCCGGCAGCCTGAAAGCTCGGCATCCCGACAAAGTAATCAACGCTCAGATCGTAGACGCGCCGCCCATCGATGCGCGCCATGATGCCTTCGCGCGATCCGGCATCGATACGGTTCAGTTGCCCCTTTTGATCTTCCGGCCCCCAGGGGCTTTTCCCGACCTTTGGCGGCGTATCGTATTTGAGACCCATGACCGTCCCCTTATTTCACCGAAGCGTCGGCGAACTCGTAGTCGCACACCGCTCTTGCGGAGAACATCGGAGTGAGCTTTTCGACGACCTCCATATGGAAGGGATGATCTGAATACTGCTGAAGCGCCTCGAAGCTGTCGAAATCGCACACCAGCCCATAATCCCAAAGATCCCCGGAGGCCCCCGGCGCACCGGTATGCTTGCCGAGCGTCCAGGTGCGAATGCCGGGCACCTTCTTCGGAAGCTCATTCAGAATGCGAAGGATTTCACCGGCGTCGGCCCCTGGTGCGACCTTGTAGAGAAAGATGTGACGGATCATGTGGCCCTCTGGCTGGCGCGTTATGACATCCGGGGGAAACCGCACGGCACCCGGCCTTATGGGCGCCGCCCCGATCTGATTTCATGTAGGATATTTCGTTATCTAATTATGTCAAGCGAATACTCACGCCGATTGTTGCGGTCTCCAGCCAGCTTTC